>JBGQJI010000083.1:0-10707 GCA_041498975.1 Methylomirabilis sp. (SeqCode) | reverse complement strand
CGGCCAGGCACTCTTCGGCCTGCTGCAGCAAGGCCGGATGCGGCCGGGTGTGGCCGGCCACGGTGCCGACGTCGGCCTTAATCACGCTGACGGTCGTCTTCAACTGCTGGGCTATGGCTCATCCCTCCCTCGTAGGTTACAAGGGCACGAACGCCGAGGTATCACCACAGCGCGACCAGGGCAAGACGCCCCGTCGTCCACAGGAACAAGACGGAAGCTGCGCCACCCATCCGGAAATGGAAGTCCGAGGCCGCCATGGGCGTTGCCCCCGCGCAGCACCGGGCCGCGCAAGCCGCGAGGCGGCTGCCCCCCGCTCAGATCCTCTCGCGTGGCCGGCCATGTTCGTGGTCCCGGCGAAGATGCTCTTCAAGAAGCGCGACCTTCGCGGTCAGCCCCGTCTCGACCGCCTCCAGCTTCCGGATGCGCTGGCGCTGCGCGCGAAGCGCTCGCACGACCAGTCCGCCCGAGACGGCGACCACCAATCCGAGGAGTGCGAACCAAAGCAGGCTCCGTTCCATCACCCGGCCCCCGATCAATCGTCCCTGCGGGAGGCGTTGGGCACGCGGCGGTTCCTGACCCCTCGAGGCGTTTGCCTCAGGGCGCGGCGCCGTTTGCTCAGCTCCTGGCGCCGTCGCCGAGATCTGTATCGGCTGGCGGGCCGATGGCAGACTCGACACCACCTGGCTCCGCGCCGAGCGGTCCAACCCGCAGAGCGGAATCACCAGTGCTGCCATGATTGCCACGAGAACGGTCCTCAGAAGGCGCGCGCTCCGCTCCATGTTCAAGTCTCCCTCCAGGCCCTTCGCGAATCCCACCTACTCTTGAGGTGCCACGCTGTGGCGAATGGGGATCCCAGTCGCCGCCCCGGTCACGACCTCCTCACCCTCCCCGCCCAGGCACCCCCTCCCGTTTCTCTGCATCTTCCTCCTTGCATGACCTCAGCGCCGAGGTCAGCGTGATGCCCTGCTCGCTCCTGGAACAGCTTCGAGCCGCAGGTGGCTAGTTCTTGATCGGGATCTTTTTCCCGGCGGGCTCTTTCGCCTTGGGAAGCGTGACCGTGAGCATGCCATCTTTCATTTCCACCTTGGCCTTCTCCGGGACCACGACGCTCGGCAGGGCGATAGACCGATAGAGGCTCCCTTTGTGAAACTCGCAGAACTGAAGCTTCCCCTCCTCCTTTCGATGCTCGTGCTTCGTGTTGGCTCGCACCGTCAGGCGGTTGGGTTCGGCGAGCACTTCGACATCCTTCGCGGTGAGGCCCGCCAGGGCAACGCAAGCCCGAAGCGCATCATCGGTCTCCGTCAGCTCTGCACAGGGCCGCCACAGTAGCTCCCTTTCAGCCTCGAGCCAATCGTCAAGATCGTGGCCGACCATCCATCGCCGATTCTCGAAGAGCTGGAACGCGCCCCTGGAAAGCTGCCGCTCGATCTCTGTGAGCTCATCGAACAGCGAACCAACCCTTTTCACCGACTTGACCGGGACCGTGCCGCCTGCCATGTCCCTCCTCCTTTGCACCGAAGGATGCCGTATCAATCCACATCGTCACCGACGGTCGATCATCCCGCCTGCTTTCCCCCCATCCATTGCTCCATCTCCAACACCTTCGCCGTCATCTTCATGACCGCATCCGGGTTCAGCGAAATGCTGTCGATCCCTTCTTCGACCAGGAACTGCGCGAAATCCGGGTAGTCGCTTGGCGCCTGGCCGCAGATCCCGATCTTGACGCCATGCGCTCGCGCAGTCCTGATCACGGAGGCCACAAGCTTCTTGACAGCGGGATCTCGTTCGTCGAAGAGGCGGGCGACCAGTTCCGAGTCCCGATCGACCCCGAGCGTCAACTGTGTCAGGTCGTTCGACCCTATTGAAAAGCCATCGAAGATCTTTGCGAACTGCTCGGCGAGCAACACGTTGCTGGGGATCTCGCACATCACGTACACCTCGAGACCGTTCTCCCCACGCCTGAGCCCGTGCCTGGCCATCTCCGCCAGAACCTTCTCGCCTTCCGAGACTGTCCGAACAAAAGGGACCATCAGCTTGATGTTGGTGAAGCCCATCTCCTCCCTGGCTTTCCACATCGCCCGGCATTCCAAGGCGAACCCCTCCCGATATCGGTCATCGTAATAGCGGGAAGCGCCGCGAAAGCCCAGCATCGGGTTCTCTTCCGTCGGCTCGAACTCCCTGCCGCCAATCAGGTTCGCGTATTCGTTCGTCTTGAAATCGCTCAGGCGAACGATGACGTCCTTGGGGTAGAAGGCGGCAGCGATCATCCCCACCCCTTCCGCCAGCTTGTCCACGAAGTACTGCGGTTTATCGTCATAGCCGGCGGTGAGCAGGGCGATCTCGGCCTTGGCCGCCTGATCGGTAAGGCTGTCATAGCGGACCAGCGCCATGGGATGGATCCGGATGGCATGGCTGATGATGAGCTCCACCCTCGCCAGGCCAACGCCATCGTTGGGGATGGCCGCCAGGGCGAAGACCTCCCCCGGGTTGGCCACGTTCAGCATGATCCTGGTCCGCGGGCGGCCGAGCTTGCCAAGATCGACCTCCTGAACGCTGAACTTCAGTAGACCCCGATACACATAGCCTATATCGCCCTCTGCACACGAGACGGTGATCTCGTCTCCATCGACGATAACCCGGCTCCCCAGTTCCGTCCCGACCACCGCGGGTATCCCCAGCTCGCGGCTGACGATGGCCGCATGGGAGGTCCGTCCGCCGCGGTTTGTGACGATGGCGGCCGCCTTCTTCATGATCGGCTCCCAGTCCGGATCGGTCTTGTCGGTCACCAGGACCTCGCGCTCGCGGAATTCCTCCAGGTGCCGAGGATCTTCGATCACGCGGGCCCTTCCCTGCCCGATCATCTCCCCCACGCTCTTGCCGGCGAGGAGGCGTTCGCCGGACTCCTCCAAACGATAGATCCGCAGCAGGTCCCGGCGCTTCACCGACTGCACCGTCTCCGGCCGCGCCTGAAGGATGAACACCTCCCCGCTCCTGCCATCTTTGGCCCATTCGATATCCATCGGCGTGTACTTCCCGCTCCTCCGGCTGTAGTGTTCCTCTATGGCGCAGCCCCAGCGCGCCAATTGCAGGACGTCGTCGTCACCGATGGCGAAGCGCTGGCGATCGGCGGCAGGCACGGCGATGTTCTTGGTCAGTTTGCTTCCTTCCTCGTCGTACACCAGCTTCCATTCCTTGCTCCCCAAGGTCCGCTGGAGGATGGGACGGAAGCCCTTCAGGAGCGTGGGCTTGAACACGTAGATCTCATCCGGCGTCACCGCGCCCTGGACCACATTCTCGCCAAGGCCATAAGATGCATTGATGAGGACGCAATCGCGGAAGCCGCTCTCCGTGTCGATGGTGAACATGACGCCCGAGGCGCCAAGGTCCGAGCGGACCATCTTCTGCACCCCGATGGAAAGGGCGATGCTCAGGTGATCAAACCCCTTGTCTACACGGTAGGAGATCGCGCGGTCGGTGAAGAGCGACGCGAAACACTTCCGGCAGGCCTCCAGCAAACCGGGAACCCCGTGGACGTTCAGGTAGGTCTCTTGCTGCCCGGCAAAGCTGGCATCGGGCAAATCCTCTGCCGTGGCGCTGCTGCGCACGGCGACATCGGTGTTCGGCCCGTATTCGTGGCAGAGCCGCTTATAGGCGGTGACGATCGCCGCCTGGATCGCGGGAGGCAGGGGCGCTTCAAGAACGACCGTCCGGATGGTCCTGCCGCGAGCCCGCAGGTTCTGGACGTCCCGGGTATCCAGCCCAACCAGTTGGTCCCTGATCTTCGCCTCGCAGCCACTTTCCCGAATGAAGGTTCGGTAGGCTTCGGCAGTGATGGCAAACCCGTAGGGGACCCGCACGCCCTGAGCCTTCAAGTTTCGGTACATCTCACCCAGCGATGCGTTCTTGCCGCCGACCAGGGGGATGTCCTCTATCCCGATGTCATCGAACCAGCGCACCAGCCGACCCACCGCCATCCTCTACTCCTTCCACCACCCGCACAAGGGCGCAGCAAGCAGCGCCCCTACAGCGCACCCCTCACTTGACGGTCGCACCTCGGACCTCGCACTCTTTCCATCATGGCCGCATGCTGCCCAAGAAGGGCGCGGTCTGCTCAGGCAGGGCGGTATTGATATACATTCCCGATCCCAGCTCGAACCCGGCCGGTGTGGTGAGTCGTGGAATGATTTGCAGGTGCCAGTGGTAGTAGTCCTTTCCCTCATGCGCGTTGCCCGCGGTGTGCAGCACATAATTGAGATCCGGATCGTTTAGCGCCTGGTGGAGCTTCGCCCAAGCGGCCTTGAGCGTGTGGGCGAGCCGTCTTGAGTCGTCGGGACCGATCAGGGCAAAGCAGGCCTCGTGCGCTTTCGGGACGATCCAGGTCTCGAACGGCGCTCGGGAGGCAAAGGGGTGGTACACGACAAATGTGTCTGTCTCGTCCACGATCCGCTTGCCGATCTGCAGCTCTTCCTTCAGCATATGGCAGTAGACACATTGTCCGTGTTCGTCATGGTACCGGGCCGCCTCGTAGAGCTTGTTGCGGATGTTGAGAGGAAGAACCGAGGTGGCGATGATTTGGGAATGAGGATGCTGGACCGAGGTCCCCGCTCCCAACCCGTGGTTCTTAAAAATGATGATCAACCTGATCCGTGGATCTTTATGGAGAGCCGCGAAGCGCTCCCTGTACGCCCAGAGGATCTCCTCAACCTGCCATTCGTCCATCAGCGGGATGCAGAGGTCATGGCGCGGGCTTTCGATGACGACCTCATGTCGTCCGACGCCATCCATCTTCCGAAAGAACCCTTCTTCTGCCTTGCGCTCCAGGCTTCCCTCCGGGACGAGCGCGGGGTACTTGTTCGGCACCACACGGATCCACCAACCCGGGCCATTGACATCGCCACCCTTGCGGTAGGCTGCGACCTCGGAAGGCGTCAAAGCCTCAGCACCCGGGCAGAAAGGACATGGATCGATGGACATTGTCACGTCCGCGCGGCTCCGCTTCACGCGGAAGTCGTGCGGACGCTTGGCCCGTTCGGTGGCCATTACGATCCACTCTCTCGTGGCCTTATCCTGTCTCAGTTCCGGCATGCGGCCTCACCCTTCGGAGTTCCGGGTTCTAGGTTCCAAGTTCAGCTTCGCAGTTCCCTGTTCCACGTTCCGAGTTCCAAGTTCTTAAAGCTTGGAAGCCGGAACACGGAACTTGGAACGTTCTTTCTCTATTCCAGCTCGTCATCGCGGCCGGAGTGGGGCCGAAGCTGACCGTCGCCCCCGTAGGCCCGGGCCTGCTCCGCCATCTCACGCAGCCGCTCCTGCACCAGGGTGTTGATGCTTCCTTCGGGGAACGTCCCATCCGGGCCGCGCTCACCCGCCTCCAGCCCGGTGAGCAACGCTATCCCCTCGTCGATGGTTCGAACTGGGAAGACGTGAAACTGTCCCGCGGTGACCGCTTCGACGACGTCCTCGCGGAGCATGAGGTTTCGGACGTTACTCGCCGGGATCAGGACACCTTGCTCTCCCGTGAGGCCTCTCGCGCGGCACACATCGAAGAACCCCTCGACCTTGGCATTGACGGCTCCGATGGCCTGGACTTCCCCTTGCTGATTGACCGACCCGGTCACCGCGAGCCCTTGGCTGATGGGAAGCCCGGACAGGCTTGAGAGGATCGCGTACAGCTCTGCCGATGACGCGCTGTCTCCTTCCACCTCCTCGTAAAGCTGCTCGAAGGCGACGCTTGCCGACAGGGCGAGGGGGACCTGCTGCGCGTACCGGCCGCCAAGGTAGCCCGAAAGGATCAGGACGCCTTTGCTATGAATCCGGCCGCCCATCCGAGCCTCGCGCGCGATGTCGATGATGCCGCCTCGCCCTAGGAAGGTCCGGGCGGTGATCCGCGATGGCTTGCCGAAGTGGTACTCTCCTAGGGGAATGATGGCGATCCCGTTCACCTGACCGACCACGGCGCCGGCGGTGTCGACAAGCAGGGTCCCCTCGTTGATCAGCTCCTGCAGCCGCTCTTCCAATCGGTTAGACCGCCTGATCTTGGTCTCTATGGCGCGGTGAACATCCTCTGCTGTCACCCGGTCGTGCCCGTTCTTCCCGGCCCAGAAGCTGGCCTCGCGGGCCACGTCCAGGAGTTCGCTGAAGGTGGTGGCCAGCCGCTCCCTGTCCTCCACCAGACGGGAGCTGTGCTCCACCAGCTTCGCAACCGCCGAGCGCTCGAACGGCTTGATTCCCTCTTCCTGGCAGCAGGTGGTGAGCAGCCGAGCAAAGGCAAGGATATTCTCGGGGGTCCTGGCAACATACTCGCCGAACTCAGCCTGCACCTTGAACAGCTCCCGAAACTCCGGATCGTAGGCGTGCAAGAGGTAGTAGAGCCAGGGGCTGCCGATAAGGACCACCTTCACGTCCAGGGGGATCGGCTCGGGCTCCAGGGTTCCCGTGCTGAAGAGACGGAACTGCTCCCCGGGCTCTTCGATCTTGATCCGGCGGTGCTTGAGCGTCCGCTTCAGTTGGTCATAGGCGAAGTACTGCTTCAATAGCTCCAGGGCCTCCAGGACCAGGAAGCCTCCATTCGCCCGGTGAAGGGCGCCCGCCTTGGCCATCATGAAGTTCGTGTAGAGGGCGCCCATGTGCACCTGATGCTCGATCCGGCCGACCAAGTTCTGACAGGTGGGGTGTGGCTCCATCACGACCGGCGCGCCGCCATCACCCGCCTGTTCGATCAGGACATTGACCCGATACCGCTCGAAGGGGTCCCGTCCCGGCTGCATGATGGCGACGAGTTCTGCCGGCCCCGGCGCCCCTTCCTGGCCACGGCGGAATAAATCCACGTTGGCGATCACATCCTCGCGCATCGCCTCGAAATACGCCTGCACCTCGGGGTGACTCGCGTAGCGCTCCTTCACCTCCTCGATCAGATGATCGACCGCAGAGGTGGCCACGTCCCGGTCCAGTGCGTCGAGGCGATTCTTGGCCTCCCGCTCCAGTTCACGGATCCGCCGATGCGTCGCAGCCAGGTCTTTCTGGACCTCCTCACTCCTGAGGTTGACCTGCCGTTTCGTCTCCTCATCCAGCGCTTCGAAGCCTTCCGGTTTGAGCGGCTTTCCCCGCAGGATCGGGACGATCACGAACCCGCTGGCGGTCTTGACCAGCCCGAACCCCAACGCCTCTGCGCGGCTTTGCACACCCCCCAGCTCTTCGCTCGTCTGCTTCTGCAGCTCATCCAGGATGGTGCGACGGTGCTGTTCGTATGCCTCCGCTTCAAAGGCTCTCGGGACACCGACCTTCAGCTCCTCCAGAAGCCGCCCGCAATCGACCTGAAAGGTGCGGGCGCGCCCGGCCGGAAGGCAAAGCGCGCGTGGGCGCTGGGGATCGGCGAAGTTGTTCACATAACACCAGTCCGGAGGAGTGGGAAGCTTCGACGCCTCGAGAGCCAGGAAGCGTTTGATCGCGGCGGTCTTGCCCGTCCCGGAAGGGCCAAGGACAAAGAGATTGAACCCCGCACCGCGGATGCCAACACCGAAGGCGATCGCCTGGACGGCGCGGGTCTGAGCCACAACCTCGTCCAGGGGTTTGAGCGTATCGGTCGCCTCGAAGGGCAGACTTTCCGGTGGGCAGACCCTACGCAGCTCATCTGGCTTCAGTGGAGTGACCATCCCCTCACCGTCGTGTCTTCGAGGTGCTCGTGTTGTGGTCCATCGCTCGCCCCCGCGTCATCGAATCAGCAATCGTCGGCCCAGGCCCAGACGCCACGATGGGACCCGACGTGTCCCTGTTCAGTCAACTCGCCTCGTCGTCCGCCTTCATCTCCTCGCCAACCGACCGTTTGGCCCTCTTCCGATCGTAGCGGACCTTCACGGACACCACCTTGGTAGGACGATGAGGCACTCGTCTCTTAGGCAGCCTTCGCCTGATAACCAGCTTCATGGCCTGTTATCCCAAGGTTCCAGGTTCGGCTTCGCAGTTCCAAGTTCGAAGTTCCGGGTTCCAAGTTAAGATCTTTTCCTTATCGGATCTTCAGCTCCCACTTGGAACTTGGTACTTGGAACCCGGAACGTGGAAAATCAGAAGGGAAGCATCGCCGGCTCGATCTGCAGGTTCTTCATCATCACGACAAGGTTGCGCTCCTGTCCCGTCTGATCCTTCACATAGTTGTAGAAGACAGCCTCCTTTTCAAACCCGAGGCGCTTGAAGGCGCCAAGCGCGGCCGTTTGATTTCCCATGATCTCGGCGACGAGCAACTCAAGGCCTGCTTTCTTGGCGATGTCAATCAGCACTTCGATCATGAGGGTCCCGAGGCCCTTCCCCCGATAGTCTTTATCGACGAGGAGGCGCACCTTCCCCACATGGCTGGTCCAGCCGAACTTTCGGCGGTGCAGCGTGGCATCACCCACGATGTTCCCATCAACCTCAGCCACGAGGGGAAGGATCTTCTCGTAATCGAGCTCTCTGGCCCATGTATCGATCACGTCCCGTATGGAGACATCGTCACGCAGGAAGAGACGGTCCTCGCGCGGCACCCTGGAGAAGAACGCATGGAGCTTGCCCGCGTCCTCCTTGACCATCGGGCGAATCGTGACGCTCGTTCCGGTGTGAAGTTGCACCTTCTTTGGATACCCGGCTAGCATGGGACACCCTCCTCTTTGATCGTGCGATGAAGCCGCCTCTACGCCAACGGTCCAGAACGCTCATACCCGGCCGGGGGACCTCGTGCCCCATTGTCGTCATTCGACCCCATGGTGCCCTCCACACGGCGACTCAAAAACTGAAGAAATAGGTCTCCGGCTGGTTGGCCGTCGAGATATCGATCGAAAGCACCAACAGGTCTTGTGGGATGTTCTTTCGGTCGCGGGCGAAACCGGGCAGATGCGCCACTCGCTCAAAGCCGACCCGTTCGAACGCCTTGACGGCAGCGATCTCGCTGGCGATCAGCTCCACGAACAGGCGTTCGAGTTTCGCGTCAATGGCCAGTAGCATCAGATCCTCGATCAGCAGGCTGCCCAGGCCTTTCCGCCGATATTCGGGATCGACGACCACCCGAATCTCTCCCACGTGCTGAAGCCACCCGGACTGTCTCCGGTGCAGCGTGGCGTCCCCCACGATCTTCCCATGCGCCTCAGCGAGGACGGGCAGGACCCGGTTGTAGTCGATCCGTCGGCACCAGGTGGTGATCACGTCGCGATTCGCCACGTCCTCCTTCAGCAGCTTCCGGTCTTCCTCCGGGATCCGGCAGAAGAACTCGTGCAGACGCACCTCATCGTGAGGCTTCATCGGCCAGAGGGTCACCTTGGTCCAGTCCTTGAGGCTGACCGTTTTTGGATAAATGCTCAGCATGTCCGTCCTCCTCTCATGAGACTACGGGCCTCGCTTGGCAACACCTTATGCAGGCTTCCGGAAAACCCGCCCTCCTCAAGAATCCCCTACTGCGCCCCCGAGCGTGCCGCCATCCTGACTCGGGGCGGTTTGACCACGAGGACCGGGCAGGGGGCCAGCCGCACAACGCGCTCGGCCACACTTCCCAGCATGAGGTGAAGCAGTCCGGTCGTCCCATGGGTGGAGATCACGATGAGGTCAGCGTGCATCGTCGAGGCGAGCCGCACGATCTCTCGATAGGGGGAACCGGCCCCCAACACGGTCCTGACCTTCACCCCTTCGAGGAACTTCGCCCGCGCCTCCCGTTCCAGAGCCCTCCGTGCCTTTTCTTCCTCGACCTTCATGAACTCCCGCCAGTCCGTAAGGATGTAGGAGTCCTCATTGAGGCCGGCTGGAGTTGTCTGGGGGAGGACATGCAAGAGTACCATCTCCGCTCCGGCGGCCCTGGCCATGGCGACTGCCCTTCGGAGCGCGTACCTTGAGTGTCGCGAGAAATCCGTGGGGCACAGGATGTGTTTCGCTTTGTGCATGTGAGCTCCTCCTCAACCCCTCAGCGGATGAGGGTGGTCGCATCCCTTCGAGTCCATCACCGCCTCCGACGCCTCGCGCGCTCTGGGGTCAGGTGCTTCGCGAGGGCCAGTTCGACGAGCTTCGAAGGCGTGACGTTCCGCTCGGCGGCCTGGGCGCGAAGCCGTAAGATTACGCGGCGCGGAAGGCGCACCGTCAAGCCTTCGACCGGCTCGACCGGGCCGAGCTCCGCCTGCGCCTCTTCGGCCCGCACCTGTGCCTCCAGCGAGGCCAGGGCCACATCCTCCGCGTCAAGCGGCATTTCGGTCTCTGTCCCGAGCTCCGCCGAAGCCTGTCCTGAGCTCTGCCGAAGGGCCTGCGCTGAGCGTTGTCGAAGCGGGCCTGTCCTGAGCCTTGTCGAAGGACCTGTCCTGAGCCTTGTCGAAGGATCGGGCCTGGCCGACCTCGGCCGCTTCTTCGATGGCGCCGACTTTCGCTTCATGCCGTCCCCTCCTGATAGCGGAGGTTCCTTCCACAGGCATAACGCCGAATCAGCCCCTTCCTGGTCTCTTCGGCGAGCAGAAGGAGGCCCGCGAAGACGAAAAGAAACAACCAAAACCTCCCGTCGAAGGCGGCGGTCCCGAAGACCCGGTGGCCGAGCGGATGGTACACGATCAGCCCGAGAATGAAGAGCTCGACAGCCACGCCCCACAGGAGGAGGCGGTTCGTGAAGAGGGGCAAGGAGAAGCTCGACACTCTTGGACTCCGGCACGCGAAAACGTTCGCCACCTGGCAGAGGACGATGGCCGCGAAGGCAACGGTCGTCGCCTGTCT
>JBGQJI010000082.1:0-10849 GCA_041498975.1 Methylomirabilis sp. (SeqCode) | reverse complement strand
GGTGTTGTGGGGCGTGGAGATACTGAGCGGTGTGCCAGTGCTGTGGGCTGGTGTGGCGATCCTCGGCCTTTACTATTTTCTCTATGAGTACGGCCACTGGTGCATGCACGTGCGGAAGAAGCGGTGGATCGAAAGGACCAAGGTCTTCCAGTGGTTGGATGCTCACCATCGCGGGCACCACCGGATGCACGCGAAGAACCTCAACGTGGTCTTCCCACTTGCGGACTACGTCCTTCGGACGCGCCGTCACTTCGAGTGGGAACGCGAGGAGGGGAGTCTCTGTCCCGCCGACGATCCTACGGGACACCGCGGCTGAGCATGAAGTGGTGTTGCTCCCCCGTCGTGGATGGTCAGGCCGCGGCCCGGACCCGCGCAAAAAGGTACCGGACACCAATTAGGGGCTAAGTACCGGATTTCTCGTGATGGGTTTGCCAATTCCCTAGGTGCGGTGCGCTGGGAGCTTGCGTCGTGAAGCCCTATCCCGTAGTGCAGGACCTCCTGCGCCTGGTGCAGCGGGTCGCCATGCCACGGGCACCGTGCCCGTGTTCAACGTGGAGGCACCGTCAGCCGACCCCTGTGGCGCCCCTGGATCACTTCTACTTGAACACAAATCGAAAAGCCCGTGTGAGTTCTTTACACTGTGACATGTGCTCCACTAATTTCTGCTAATTCTTTACAGCCACAACACCCGCTGCAGTGGCATATCAGAATCCCCACCGAGCCGTCCCCGGTTCTTGCCTTTCCATCGCTCACGGTCTGTCTAGTCAGGTCGGCCATAGCATGGCTGGTGTAGATTAGTGATTGTAACCTACACTCCCATGATCGGGGGAGGGGTTCCAGAAAAAGCTTGACATCCCGGGTAGCCGTCGACATGCTCGCCCCGTATAGGTGATCGTGATGCACCCGGGGTGACCATAAGACTTCCGCCATCCCTTGCAATTCGGTCGGCGCGCTACCTAGCAACGCCCCCTCGGGTCTCGTTCGGCCTGAGAGGGCGTTCGTGTTTTAGTGCCGGAAGAAGCGTTCGTGTCGTGGGCATCTCTGTGGTCTTGCGGGAGAAAGCTTGAGCGCGTACGACCAATAACGAGGAGGGAACGGGCCATGCGAAGCGCGACAAGAACTGGGTGGGTGCTCGGGTGGCTGGGGTTCATCGCTGTGTTGCTGAGCGTCGTCCCTGCAGTTGGCGGGACCGTTCAGGTGGTCGCCCCGAACGCTCAGACAAACGCAGAGGGAAACAGGAACAATGCCTTTCCCTTTGGCTATCGTGTAGTCTCTCCACAAGTCATTCGTGTCCAAGAGGTGTACCGCGCCTCCGAGGTCGGCTCCGGGACGATCACACAGATCGGCTTTCGGCAGGACCAAAGTGGAGTGGCGTTCGGTTCCACGGCGCTCTTCAGCGCGATCATCATCCTCCCTTCTACCAGCAACGGGCCGGGTGCCTTGAGCACGACGTTTGCCGACAGCATCGGCGCCACGGCGCGCAGCCGCTTGGCGTGCCCGATAAGCGTTTTCGCGACCCCGTGAAGATGTTCCGGACAGTATACGAGTGTGTGGCGAAACACTAGAAAAAAGTCCAGAAACCTAGGATTGTCTCATGGAGGAGGTGCTGTTCTTAGAGAGCTTTGACATGACTGGGAATGAGCACGACAGCATCTGAAGAGCCTTAAACAATTTTATGGGTATGGGGAGGAAAGACAGATGAAAGCGAAGAAATTCCTGTGGAGCGTAGTGGGGTTTTCCCCCTCCGGCCCTATGGGACTGAGCACCAGTGGCGCCGAGAATGACGGGAGCGGTCTTTTGCACGTCCTGACGGGGCTGGTCACCCCCCATGTTGTGACCGGCCTCATTGCCGCGGTCGTCACCGCGCTGCTCGTCGGCGGCACGGCCCTGCTCGTCCAGGCCCATGGCTGCGACACGAGCCTCATCCACGCCTGTTATGAACCCGCCAGGGGCACGCTCCGCATCGTCGGCGCCTGCCAGACCTGTATCGGGGCCAAGGAGACGCCCCTCGACTGGAACCAGGCGGGGGTCCAGGGCCCGCAGGGTCCCACGGGCCCCCAGGGCGTGGCTGGCCCTCCCGGGCCCGCGTTCCCGATCACGTGCCCACCTGATTCGGTGCTGACGGGTACGACCTGCATCGACAAGTACGAGGCGAGCGTCTGGGCCATCCCGGCGGAGCAGACAGGCCTGATCAAGATGGTGCAGGACGGCAAGGCGACCCTGGCCGACCTGATGACTGACGGGGCGACGCAGCAGGGCGCCGTGGGAACCAATTCCTGCAGCAACACCGATTACCCCTCGACCTTCCCCGTGACCGGCAACTGGACGGCACCCCTCTACGCGGTCTCCATCCCGGGGATACTCCCCAGCGCCTGCGCCTCCTGGTTCCAAGCCGAGCAGGCCTGCCGGCTCTCCGGCAAGCGCCTCCTGACTAACCAGGAGTGGCAGGCGGCGGCAGCTGGCACTCCCGATCCGGGCACCGATAACCTCACGACAGACTGCAACATCACCCCTGTGACTGGTGTGGTCAACACCGGCTCTCGCTCGGCCTGCGTGTCGAAGTGGGGGGCCTTCGACATGGTGGGGAATGTCTCTGAGTGGGTGGGCGACTGGGGCGCTCGAGCGGACGGCGCCACCGTTTGGTTCCCCGCGGGGTTCGGGAACGATCGCAGTGCCATCGGCGACGTGGGCAGCAACGATTCCCTCCCAGGCGCATTGCGTCGGGGCGGCGCCTGGGTCGACGGCACCGGCGCCGGAGTCTTTTTCGTGAGCAGCACTGCCTCCCCGAATATTCAGGAACAAGACATCGGGTTCCGCTGCGCGCGCTAGGCGTCTCGCTTTGAGGTTTTGCGCCTTTTGAACCGAGGAGCTGATGCTCGTTGAGAGCCTTGACATGACTGCCAAAGAGCGCGACAACGTGCGGAAACACCAGTGAGGCGGCATGTCGGCATGCCTTGCTGCGCACGAACCACGACTTGGCAAGAACCTTGTCAATATACTCACCGTGCACTGACAGGCCTGAGGGGGGGTGTACTGCTCGCCAATCATCCTCTCCACTTCACCTATTATGTAACATTCACAACTAGACCATCACCCTAAATCTAGCACCGGTGGGGCTTCGCTGAATATTATGTTTCCTGTCTCGCGCCCCCTTGCGGGATCTTCGACTTATTGTGAAGAATATCTATTCTCCGCGTCACGAACTGGAATACAGCAAGTCTCTCAGTCCGCTTTTCCACGCCGGGTTCAGTAGCGCTCTTTCGTCTAGCGAATTACACGATAGGTGTTCCAAGCCGTCTCAAATCTGGCAAGTGTCTCTCCGCAAGACTGCCTTTTCGCATTTTTCACGTAGCATCCGCTGGTCTCATGCAACCATGGCACATGCGAGGGGTGGACAATGAAACCGATTAAGGATTCGCCCGTGTCGGGCTTGCTGCTGCTTCCCGCATCCGGCGATCCGCTCGGCGAACAGTCCCGAGGCGTTCCTCGGTGCCTGGACTTGGTGGGGTTCAGGGTATCGGGGCTTCCCCTCTCTGGTCTTCAAGCGTGACAGGCCACCCAATCCGTCTTCATCGTGGTACTCGTGCGCCGTGCGAAGCCCCCTTTTCAAAGGCTGTCCAGCGCCTACCGCCACCGGAGGTCTTGGGTGCGGGTCGATCACGTCCAGAATCGCGCAGGCGTTTCGCGCCGCCAGCTCCGCTTCGACGTTGCCGGCCACAGTGGTGATCGCCTCCACACGCGGTTCCGGAGAGGCGAACGCCAGGATCAACGCCAAAGCATCATCGATGCCGGGGTCGGTGTCGATGATTAGGCGTGTCGGGGCCATCTCTCTTTCGCCTCAACGAATTGTACCCAAGATCGGCCCGGCACACCAACTTCTCATTGCAGCGCAGTAGGCGATCTCCAAATGCGTGGCAGAGCCTAGCCAAATTCTACTCGAAACGAACTCTGTCTTTTGAAGTGTAAACGCTTCCTAGTGGCCTCGGAGTGTGGAAGTGCGTGTCGAAGGCGTGCGATGACATTCCAGTTTCGCAAGTACATGCACGGGCGTTCATAATCTTTAGTGCAGGTTAGTGGTTGTAACCTACAGTGGCCTCTCCGCGAAACACGCGCTCAATGACGGCGACTCGCTGCTGCTCTTTCATCGTCAGGGCTAGGGTGTCCATACCCTGACAGCATCACATGGCCATTAACCCCTGACAGAATTACTTTGCTACTACAGGACCCGGAAGGGTCTCGTCGCAGCCAATCCTCCAAGCAAAGAAATTTTGGCCATCTTCCCGAAAAAGGGGTAATATCGGGTCACTGCTCCCAGTTGACGACTCTCACCGGCTGACGACCTGAAGGGTGGTTCTTGCGTGATATTGGACGGCCCTCACTCCTACTGCTTGCCGCGGCGGTGGCACTTGCTAGCGCCAGTACTGGTCACACAGCGCCAGCCAATACGACCCCGAAGCCGCCGGCCTTCCTGTCGGTGAGCGTCGGCAAGGATCACACGTGTGCCATCACTGCGGAGGGACTCGCCTACTGCTGGCGTTCCAACCAAAGTGGCCAACTCGGGAACGACTCGACAACCGAGGGCTGTGATCTCGGCCGTAATAGAGTACCCTGCGCCACATCACCCGTCCCCGTCTTGGGTAGGCTGAAGTTCCAGACGATAAGCGCCGGCTGGAATCTCACATGCGGCCTCACAGGCAGCGGCACCGCGTACTGCTGCAGACCGCCCAGGGGGAGGGCCCAACCGGCGGCCGCGCCTCCGGGCTGATGGAAGGTAGCACAGGGCGCGATGAGGCACAAGACCGATGACGGAGGAGGGGATCGAGCGCACGATTCAGCAGCTCCCGATTGCAGTGAACGACTTGCGCGAGGCGGACCTGCAGTGGCGGCAGGTGGAGATCAGGACGGCCGACACGCTCTTTCCCCCGCTGCTCCAGGTGATCAGGACGGCGCTGTACTGGCGCGCGGTCTTGCAGGAGTTTCCATCAACACGGCGGGCCATACGTGCCCGCGAGAGGAGGAGAGCATGTCTATCGGGTTTATTGTGTTAGCGATCTGGTTGATCTTGACGGGCCTGTCATCGCTGGTGAATCTGAGACTTCCCAGCCAAGTCCTGGCGGTCGTGGCGATCGTGGCAGGACTTTTGATATTGCTGGGGAGGTAGCTATACAAGGTTACATTCGGAAGATGGTGTAAGCGGAGCACAGCGGGCACTGGAGCAGGCCGGGCTGACAGACCAGGCGGAGGAGTACATGAAGCGGGAAACGTCAAGCGTTTTCAATTGGTTAGGCGATTTTGCCTAGCCCATTTTTTATGCAACATGCCCAGTAGGCCCATAGTAGGCCCAAGTTTTCGACCCATCGAGTGCGAAATCTTCCAAAATTTCACCTCGCAGCAGCAATGTGAGGAGTTCGGATCCCTTAAAAGGCCCAAGGCCGAAGTGCCCCACGGGAACCGCGTCTGCCACCGAGTGTGGTGAAGATTACACCCCCGTAATGTTCACTCAACGACACAGAAGATTAGGAGTTGAAATTTGCACGAGCAGCCGACGACGTTCTAGCAACTGCCCCTGATTTCCTTTCAAGCGTGTCCAGCCCTCGAGGAAGCTTTCCCCATCTTCCCACTATCGTCACAGCCCCCTCGACACTCGCCCTCCCATTACGCCTCTGATGCTCAACTGTTGACACCCTTGGCACAGCAATTGCTTACCACCTCTGCACCATAGTACAAAGGTCGCTTCCGGTAGCGGCACATACTCGGCCGGAGGCTGGGACGCAACCTCACAGGGCATCGCAAGGGCTGACAGCCGGGCTGCCAAAGGAAGGAGGAGCGGGACGCGACCTCCACCAAAACGCCACCCTCCAGGAAGGAGCGGCGGGCATGGTTGCTTGCTCGGCCCTGGGTTCGCGCTCTCCCCGCTTCCCCTTCTCTGGCTGGGGTGCCCTCACAGCACCCAGAATCCCGTTCCTAGCTAAGTGTAGAGGTGGACTAAGGTGAGTGACGCTGAGTCGCTTGCGGTAGGTGGCGCCAGATCGATGCCAGCGGTGCTCGGCCGGCAAGAAGGGATCTCGGAGAGCAGGGGGCAGGAGCGCGGCGGACGTACGGCCCAGCTTCGGCGACTCGGGATGCTCCTGCTGAACCTTCTCCTCCGCCACGACGCGCTGCTCTGGTTGATCGGCCGCCTCAATGGTCGCTTCGGCTTCCTCAGGCGCGTCTTCGTCGCCTATCCGGTGACGCAAGACTATGCCGACGCCTATACCTATTGTTGGGTGCAACGGCGCTGCCGCTGGTCTCCTTGGCTGGTCGGCCTCTACCGGCAGAACGGCCGGGTGGGCCTGATGACGATCATCTCGAGCGTCGAGGAAGACTTCTTCCACCCTGGCGACCCGACCTACAACCGGCCGCACCTGGAGGCCCTCCTCCGGCGTGCTGAGGGCCTCCGGCAGCTCCTACGGGCCGAGCAGCTCAGCTTCGCGGGAATCCTGCCGGGCCTGTTCCAGGCCCGTGGCCTCCGCACCGAGGGGCCGGAACTCGAGGTCACCGTCGAAGCGGTGATCCGGGCCGAGGCGCAACTTCGCGCGGAACTCGGCTGGCCAGAGGAGACCCCGCTCATCCTCCTCGGCGGTAAGGGGTACGTCGGCCGTCGGCTGACCGAGCGACTGGCGCAACGGGAGACCTACGTCGTCGACCTCCTGCCGGGGCGGCGAGTCAACCATGCCACCTGGCCTCGCCACCTCCAGGGCGCCGCGGCCATCGTCATCAACCTGACCAAGAAGGCCGTCCTCTCGGACTATCTCGGGCTCTTCTGGAAGGGCCTGGCGCTCCTTAACGAGGTCTACCCTGAGCCGAGCGCGGAGGAGATTGCTTTCCTCTCCGGCATCGGCGTCCCGGTCTACCACATCGTGGGCGTGAAAGCCCGGGCGTGGCCGCGCTTCCCCCGCGGCTACAATGGCGGCATCCCCTGTTGTGCGGCCTGGAATGCGCCGGACATGGACGTGGTGATTCGCCGGCTCACCGAGAGCGGAAGGGATCGGAATGGAGGCACGCTCGCACCTCGCCCCGGGGAGCCGAGGGTGCACCCTGGCGTCCCGTCGGAGGCCCCGAGACCGCACTTGGGATGTCGGCCACAGACAGTGAATCTAATCCTTCTAGCCCAAGCGGGTGTTGATGGGTGGCACACGGAGAGCTCCTCGGGAAACAAAAGCACGACCCCTGACGCGGAAGCGACCCCGCCCATGCCGACCAACAAAAAGAGCGGTACTCCACGAACAGAGGAGCACCATGGCTCCAAGACACGCCTGGCGAGACCGGCCCTGGAGCCTGTCGCGCGCCGAGTCCATCGCGTGACCAGCCGTCTCTCGACTCCCTCGCTGAATCAGGGCGCTCGCTGGAGCAGCGAGCCTGTCACGACAGAGCAGACGGAGGGCCTCAAGGGGGACGAGAGCCTTGGGCGCATGTTTTGGAGCCGGATCGAGCGGAGCCCCAGCCTCCCGGCCCAGATGGTCAAGCGAGACGGCGAGTGGCACACCCTCACCTGGGCCGAGGTCGGCGAGATCGTCCGTGAGCTGGCCCTGGGGCTCCTGACCGTCGGCCGGAAGCCGGGGGACGCGGTGGCCCTCCTCTCGCAGAGCCGCGCCGAGTGGGTCCAGGCCGACTTCGCCATCCTCTCCACGGGCTCCATCACGGTCCCCATCTACTCCACGTATCCCCCCGAGCAGATTGCCTACATCGTCAACGATTCCGAGGCCCGCACCCTGATCGTCGAGGACGCAGGCCAGCTGAGCAAGGTTCTCGAGATGTGGGAGAAGATGGACCGGTTGCAACAGATCGTGCTGATGGACGGGTCCGCGGGGCAGGAGCCGTCGGTCCTCACCTGGGACGAACTCCGGCTGCGCGGCCGGGCGGAGGCCGAGAGGCTGAAGACCGCCCTGGCCGACCAGCTCAACGCCATCCGCCCTGAGGACCCGGCCACGATTGTCTACACCTCCGGGACTACGGGGTCACCGAAGGGGGTCGTGCAGACCCATGGCAACCACCTGGCGGCGCTGACCGCCTCGGCCCTGGCCACCCCAGTGAAGCCCGGCGACGTCCACCTGCTCTTCCTCCCGCTCGCGCATTGCTTCGCGCGGCTCGAGTCGTTCATCGGGGTCCATCGCGGGCTCATCACCGCGTTTGCCGAACACCTGGACAAGGTGGCCGACAACCTCCGAGAGGTCAAGCCCCACTTCATCTTCGGCGTCCCCCGCCTCTTCGAGAAGGTCTACGGCAAGATCCTGGCCAACGTCGAGGCGTGCCCGCCTCTCAGACGGAAGATCTTCTCCTGGGCGCTGGGGGTGGGCCGAGAGGTGTCAGGGCGTGAGCAGGAGAAGAAGCCAATCGCTCGTGGACTCAGGCTGAAGCGCTGGGTCGCCCATACGCTGGTCTTTGCGAAGCTGCACCACGCCCTGGGGGGCCGCCTCCGGTTTGCGGTGTCGGGCGGGGCTCCGCTGTCCCAGGAGATCGCCGAGTTCTTCCACGCCATCGGCCTTTGCATTCTGGAGGGCTACGGTCTCACCGAGACCTGCCCGGCGCTGACCTTCAACCGGCTCGATCACTTCAAGTTCGGCTCCGTGGGCCAGGCGCTCCCCGGCGTGGAGCTCAGGGTTGCCCCAGACGGCGAGGTCCTCGCCCGGGGCCCCAACATCGCGACGCGGGGGTACCTCAAGAAGCCCGAGGCGACCGCTGAGGCCTTCGACCCCGATGGCTGGTTTCACACCGGGGACATCGGGCACATCGACGAGGAGGGATTCCTCTTCATCACCGATCGGAAGAAGGATCTGATCGTGACCGCCGGGGGGATGAATATCGCGCCCCAGCACATCGAGAATCTCCTCAAGGACGATCCCTTCTTCAGCCAGGTGTTGGTCTACGGCGATCGGCGGCCGTATCCCGTGGCATTGATCCCCGTCAACCAGGCGGAGCTTGCCATCTTCGCTCGGGAACATGGGATCCCCTTCACCGATTACGCCGAGCTGACCACGCACCCGAAGGTGGTCGAACGGGTCGGGCGCACCATCGAAGAGACGAACGCGCAGCTCGCCTCCTACGCCAAGATCAAGAGGTTCGCTGTGCTGCCCGTTGACTTCAGCCCGGAGAGCGGGGAGCTCACCCCCACCCTGAAGCTGAAGCGCAAGGTGGTGGCCGAGAAGTACCAAGACGTGCTCGAGTCACTCTACCGCTAGCCCAGGGTGCTCAAGTTCCCGTCTCGACGTGGTGCCATCAAGGTCTCTACACGGCTCCATTGGAAGCTGGCTGCAAATGCGCGAGGGACGAAAGATGACCAGTCGCTTCAGGGCCGGTTGGATGCACCCAAGGGTGCAGATTACACCCCCGTAATGTGGACTCCCCAGACGGCAGAGTAGTGGTTGTAACCTACACTTCTGTGACAGTGGAAAGGAGTGTGTTATTGGCTTGACCCACTCGCTGTAGCAGGCGAGTTGCGCGGCAGGGGCGAGCGGGCGCAGGGCACGCTGGCGGCTGGATCCATGGCCCCGCCTATCCTAGGCGAAGGCCGGGCAGGTAGGCCAGGGCCACGTCAGCTTTCGTCGAGCGTCCCCGTCGCCTGTCACGCAATGAACTTTTGGCGTTCGACGTGTAACAGTTACATGCCTCTTCGCATTGGGAGGTCGATTGTGGGTGACCGCACTTCCGCTGGACATCGCAGTTAAGGCCTTGCGGAATTGGCGAATGTTTCACCACTATTATGGCTTGGGCGAGTCCGATCCGGTCGATGAAAGTGTGGGAACAATTCTTGCGTAGCTCGTGGACACCGACAGCGAGGTGAGACCCGAAAAGGCGGGAAGGGGGGATACCGAAACCAGCCACGGTCTTGGACTGCTTCCCCTAAGGTTTCCTAAGCAAGCGATTGTCGTGCCCTATGTGTGTGGATGGTTGCGGCACGGCGAAGTCGCTCGCGGAAAGGAGGCGTAGTCCGCCAGTACGACAGTTGGTGCGTTGACGTGAACACAGTCGCACTAACAAGGAGTTTCACGAAAATGAGCAGCGTGTTAACGAGCTGGCCGAAACCAAGAAGGAGGAGAACTCAATGAAGAACTTAATGTATACAGTAACCGCATTTGGAGCACTTGCTGTCATGCTGGCATTGCCAATGCCCGTCAGCGCGGGTGCACCCTCGACAGCGCCAGGCCAGAATAAGATCCAATGCTTTGATGGGGTCACCGACAACGTTGGTTTCAGCGGGACATGCACGCTTAATTCCAGCGGTGCGAAGGGTTCAGCGACACTCAACCTTAGCAGCACCAATCCCAACGGCGACTACGCGGGTGTTTACACGCTCGACAGCAACCTGTACGGCGCATTGCTCACCGACGTCACTCAGCTTTCGTACCACTACACGGGCACTATCGCTCCGCAGCCGGGGAACCTGAGCTACAACATTCCGATCGACACGAACGGTGATGGTGCTACCGATTTCTACGCGTTCGTCGACACTTTCTATTGCCCTGGCAAAAACGGGGTCGTGGACATCGTCAATGATTCAGCCTGCGGGATCTATGAAGGGGGTGTTACATTCCGCGCAAACTGGGCGGCAATGCTCGCGGCGAATCCGGGCGCGAAAGTTGCTACAGATGCCTTCGTGTTCATTGTCGCGGAACGGACACCGAGCGAACCGTCTGCGATCTGGACAGTCAACAACGTTAAGTTCGGCAAGGCAGGAAAGTAGCAGTTCTGATAGGCTCCCCACAAAGCAGGCGTAATCAATTTGGTTTGAGGGAAAACCCGCTCAACTGGGCGGGTTTTTTCTCGATCACGATTGTAGTGCCTCCCCTGGCGAAGCCTGCGAGCTGCAACG
>JBGQJI010000081.1:0-11141 GCA_041498975.1 Methylomirabilis sp. (SeqCode) | reverse complement strand
CAGGACGACAAACTCCTCCACCATGTGGATCATGACCTCAATCAGCACACCGGGGATTTGCGCTGCGGCGGACAGCTCATCGGGCGAGAGCGTACCGGACAGCACCACAGCATCGGCCCCCAGATCACGGTAGAAGGCCACATCGGCCTCATTCATGGCGGCACAGCCGATGCTGGCGGTGATGCGAAGCTGAGGGTAGTGAGTGCGTAGTTCAGCGATGAGGCCGGCGTCGTTCACGATCACCCCATCGATTCCCCAGCGGATCAGTTCCTGGACCCGCCCGACCAGGTATCGCCGTTCGCTCTGGCGCGGGATGGTGTTGATGGCAACCTGCAGCTCCCGGCCCTGCGCATGGGCCCCCGCGATGGCGTCCCGCAGCTCTTCGGGGGTCAGTTCGCCCTTCGCCCCACCGCGACTCCATCCCTTGAGGCCGACGTAGATGGCGTCGGCGCCGGCCTGCAAGGCTGCCCTGGCAGCCGGCGGGCTTCCGGCGGGCGCGAGGAGGATCGGCCTCGCTCCGCGAGAGGAGAATTCTTGCATGATTCCGTTCTCCCTACCGAACACAAACGCTCGCAGAATAGCATCCATCTCCGAAGGGAGTCAAGTGGAAAATCGCTCACTGTGGCTCGATCCCGCCGATGGCCCGGGTGATCAGGGAGGCCACTTCTCGCACCTTCCTGCCGCAGCGAGGCATCGTGCGGGGTGGCAGCGCAGAGCCAAGGCCGATCACCCCTATCGTCAGCACCGCATCTCCCTGATGGTCAAAGATCGGAGCGGCCACGCTGTTGATCCCCGCCTGGATCTCCCCCAGGCTTTCTGCATAGCCCCGCTGCCTCGCCTCCTCGAGCTCCTGCCGGACCTTTGCCCGGCCAGCCCCTTTTCGCGCGCGTTGCCCGATGCCGGCCTCAGACCGGAGAATGCGCTCCACCTCGGAATCCCGCATCCGGGAAAGCAGACTTCTCCCCATGGCCCCTGAGGCCAGCGGCAGTACCTGGCCCAGCGGAACTGTCACCCGGAAATCGTCCAGCACCTCCGCTTTGTCGATGACCACCACCTTGTCCTGGACCCTGCGACCCAACAGGGAAGTCAGGCGCAACTCCTCGAACAGATCGACCAGAAACGGCTTGGCCACAACCGCCCCGCTGGCAGCCGACGCCACCGCTCCACCCAGCTCGATGAGCGCCGTCCCCAGGGAGTATTTCTTGGTTGCATCGTCATAGGCTACGAAGCCGTGCCGCTGAAGCGTCTTGAGGATGGTGAAGCAGGTGCTCTTATTGACGTTGACCCCTCGGCTCAGTTCCGACACCCCCCAGGGTCTGTGGTTGCGTTGTTTGAGGAACCGTAGCAACTTGATCGCGTGTTCCAAGGCCGGAACCTGGTACCCCTCTGTCGCCATATGGCTCCTATCCAGCGCCAATATTGTTCTGTATACAGAACACCGTCTCCCTAGCAGAACAACGTAGACGAGCATGGCGGGTTCTGTCAAGAGGAGATGTGCGTGTGAGCGGGAGACGAAACGGCCCGGGAGTGACGATCGACCCCCGGGCCGTTCACATCGAGATTGGAAGAACTCAGAAAGGCTACGGCTTGGTCTTGGCCTGGTCCCGCTGCCGGAGGATCCGTCGGAGCAGCTTGCCCGTACCGGGACCGCCCGGACCAGGGGCGCGTGGCATCTGGTCGGCGAACTCGACCTCCCTCGGCAATTTGTAGACGGCGATCTTCCCCTTGCAGAACTCGACCAGCTCCTGCTTGAGGCCCTCCGAAGGCTGGTGCCCGGCCTTCAGCGCCACAAACGCCTTGGTCTTCTGGCCCATGACCGGGTCCGGCACTCCGACGACCCCGGCATCCGCCACGGCAGGATGCGTGACCAGGACATCCTCGATCTCTTCGGGCCCGATCCGGTAACCGGAACTCTTGATCAGGTCGTCCTCACGCGCGAGGAACCAGATGTAGCCATCCTCGTCCACGCTGACCATATCACCCGCACGGCACCAGCCATCTCTGACGGCGCTCCGCTGCTTCTCCGGGTCGCGCCAGTACATGGTCCCCGTCGGCCCCCTCGCCCAGAGTTGGCCGCTCTCCCCAGGCTTACAGTCCTTCCCATCTTCGGTGACCACCCGCAGCTCATACCCCGGGATGGCGGGACCGATCGATCCCGGCTTGACCTTCCGGGTCGCGGCGGAACTGATAAATACAAACATCATCTCCGTGGTCCCGAGTCCCTCGAAGATCTCCAACCCGAACTTCGCCTTCCAGTCGAGGTAGGTCTGCGCTGTCAAGGACTCGCCGCCCCCGGTGCAGGTGTTGAGGGAACTGATGTTGTACAGTTTTTCGGCGTCCGGCACCTGGTGCTTCTTCCGGTAGGCCGTCGGGAGGGCCGAGAGGATGGTGACCTTGTGGTTCTGAAGCGTCTCGAACATCCCCTCCGGCGTGAAGCGTGGCAGCAGGGAGAGGGCGGCCCCGAATCGATAAGGAATGGTGGCTGCGGCGGAGTACCCGGCCGCCATGGCGAGTGGAGCTGCGCTGAGGAGCACGTCGTTTTCCGTGATGCGCCAGCAGTATTTCCCAAAGCCGTCCGGAACGATGAGGGCCTCCTCCATGAAATGGGCCGTCCCCTTTGGCAGCCCGGTGGTCCCCGAGGTGAAGAGGAGGACCGAGACATCCATCCGATCCCGCCGCACCGGGTCGCAGGTCGGTTCCCCCCCGTCGAGCAGCTCCTGATAGAGCAGGTACCCCTTCTTCTTGATCTCCTCCGCATCGCCACCGATGACGATCACATGTTTGACCGTTTTCAGGTCGGGCAACGCTTTCTCGAGCTCCTCAAGAAGCGTGGCAGCGACGATCACGGCCTTAACCTCGGCATTGTTGAACACATGAGCGATCTCGGCTCGGGAAAAGAGGACGGAGGTTGGCAGGACCACGGCTCCGATCCTTAACACCGCGAAGTTCGCCACGATCGCAGGCGGGATGTTCGGCAGGCGCAGCGCAACCCTGTCGGCCTCTTCGATCCCCAGCTTCTTCAGCGCGCTTCCCAGCTTGTTGACCTGGGCCAGCAGGGCCTTATACGGGATTCTCTTGTCCTCGAAGTAGAGCGCCACCCGGTCCCCCTTGCCCGCGGCGACCGTCTTGTCCAGCAACTCCTCGGTGCTGTTCAACCGCTGAGGGAGGTGTTTGAGCTCCGGAAGCGCGTAGATGCGCTGCGGCCTCAACTCAGGCGGCGGCAGGTATTCGGCAGGTATCTTGCCCATCGTATCCCCCTACTGGTTCAGAAGGTTTTGCAAGGCCTCCTCGATCCCCACCAGGCGGTTCAGGTCTCTGTCGCTTCGAGGGAACACCTCCTCCGGGTAGCGTTCACCCTCCTTGGCGAAGATCAAGAGCGCCGGGACCGCCTTCCCGAATTCCTCCTCCAATGCCCCCTTGGTGCCGAACACCGCCCGCTTGCTCGCGCTTGGGCCCGTCACCGCCGCATTGTACTTCATGAACCCCGGTGGGTTGACCTCGCAATCAGCGGCAGCGGCATTGACGCCTTTTGCCTTTAACTTCTCGATCAGCTCGATTGCCTTCGCGTTATCGCAAAAGAATTGCTGCCCAGGTGTCACCTTGCTGCTGTAGTAGAATTCAACTTTCATCGGTGTGATCTCCTCCTGGTTGACCCCTGACGCCATGTGGCCGGCATTTCCGAGGACCGCAAACGCTGAACCGAATGATCGAACTCTATCACAGTCAGCGATCAGCGGTCAAGGCGTATGCTCCTGCCACAGCCGCCCGAGAAAGAAGGCCACGGTCCCCGACCTGCGAGACCGTGGCCTTCAGTACCTTCTAGGGCCTGTCAACCGCGGGCGGCGTCCCGGATCGCCGACGGTGTTATTCGGCGGGACGGAAAGCTATGCCCCGGGCTTCCACCCCTTTGGGATGATCTTCGCATACGGCCATTCGATCTTCGTGCAATACCCCTCATAGGCCTTGGCGATAATCGGATCGAGCGCCGGCGCGAAGCACTCCGGCGTCCCATGGATCGGGCAATTCGGTTTCTTCTGATCAGCCATATAGCCTCCTCCCCCGGTCTTGCTTGCGGGGACTCGCCGGGTGGGTGTGGAGCGCCCGCACCCGGCATCTCGCTTGTCATGGGTAGATTACTTGTAGGGCCTGCCCTCGAGAATGAACTTCGCGCGGCTGCCGACCAAGTCCTCGGGCTTCAGGGGGCCGCCACTGACCAGCTTACCCCGAACGTTCTTGTAGATGGGGATCGGCTTCCCCTGAAAATCGGGTCGCGCCTTGGGGGCCTCACTCACCTTATCGGGCGACCTCCAGTCCTTCTTGTAATCCTTGGTCTGGGCGAACCCGGGCAGCTTGTCGTGCGGCGGCTGGGCCGCGGTCGGCCCGCTGACCCTCTGGCCGTTGTCCATCTCGATAGCCCAGATCGCGTCGCAGCCCGCGCATTTCACCTTCCCCTTGAAGAACCAGAAGGTGAAGGGGTCCAAGTAGTTTATCACCTGGCACTTGGAACACTCCAGCAGCAGAGAACAGTGAGCAAACGACATCGACACCCCTCCTTTCCAGCCTAGATAACGTCTTGGGACTCCAACTCCTTGATCTTCGACTTGGAAAAGCCGCACAGCTTGGAGAGAATATACTCGTTGTCGGCGCCGACCGGCTTGAAGGCCCACTTGTGCCGTGGTGGTGTCTCCGACGCCATGAAGACCGGACCCTGGCTGAAGACGTCGCCGAAGGTCGGGTCGTCGATCCAATGCACGTTACCCCGCTGGAGGAAGTGGTCGCTGGTTGACACCTCCTTGCTGTTCATCACCCGCTGGGCGTTAATACCGCTCTTGTGCATGAACTCCTCGACCTGTTCCTTGGTCTTGTCCTTGGCCCAGACCTCGAGCGCCTCATAGATCGCCGGCTGGTTCTCGGCCTTCACCCGGTCGTCATGTGTCGGGTACTTCTTGGCCAGATCGTCGCGGCCGACCGCCTTCATCAACTTCGCATAGTCGGCATCGGTATAGGCGCTGACCAGGCAGAAGCCTTCCTCGGCCTCCGCCGGGAACTGCGAGCCGGGGTAGGACGACTTGCCGCACTTGATGATCCCGTGCACGGACAGCAGCGCGTCCCAGTTCCCCCAGCGCTGCTGAACCAGGCCATGCCGGCCATATAGGGCGATGGCATCGGAGAGGTGGCGCTGCGCCCCTTGGACCTGGGAGTATTCGAAGAAATCGCCGACGCCCGAGACATTGTCCCGCCAGTAGAGGGCCGCCAGGATCTGGAAAGCACCCATCATCCCGCCCCAGTAGTCCATGATCCAGATCGTGTGCTTGGATGGGAGACCGATGGGGAACTTGCCCTCGTAACCTGGAATCTTGACCGGCCACCCGGTGACCGAGAAGCAGCCACCCTGGGCCTGGCCCAGGATGTCGTAGGAGGCCCGCTTGCGGCCGGGGCCCCATCCACCGAATCCACCCAGCCACTGATAGATGATCCGGGGGTTAATCTGGCTGAGCTGTCGGTAGCCGATCCCCCACCGGTCGAACGTCCCGGCGCGGTAGTTCTCCACACACCCGTCCGACTTGGCCGCCAGCATCTTCACGATCTCCTGCCCCTCGGGCTTATGGAAATCGACGGAGAGGAAGTACTCGTTGTGATTTGCGCCGAAGAACCCGAGCCCCGTCCCCTTGTCAGGCAACCACTTGGAGAGGGGGTAAAGGAGAGGCTCGTTGAAGGGGGTGGTGTGGCGCATCGGCTCTCCGCGCCGGGGAAGCTCGATCTTGATGACCTCGGCCCCCAACTCCGCCAGGTAGTTCGCGCAGGAAGGGCCCAGGATGTACTGCGTCATGGAGAGGAACCGGTACCCCTTCAGTGGCTCCGGCTTGGAGAAGACCTTTTTCGGGTCGAAGACATCCCGACAGTACTCTTCGAACGACATCGCCATTAGATTACCCCCTTTCCCTTGAGCCCATCCATATCGGCCTTGGTGAGGCCGAGCAGGCGGCGGTACACATCGTCATTGTCAAACCCGGTCGGCCTGCCGATCCACTTGACCCGGCCGGGGGTCCGATACCCGATGAAGGCCGAGCTTCCGATCAGCACTGGCCCGTAGTTCTGGTCGTCGATGACTTCCATGTGGCCTCGGTATTTGTAGTGCGGAGTCTCGCACACCTCGTCCATGAAGGAGACGCCGCCGGAGGCGACTTCCTCCGCCTGAAGCTTCGTCTCAGCCTCGAACCGGGTGTTGTCCTTGAACCACTCGGAGAGGGTCGTGTAGGTCTCCACCTGCATGTAGTGGGGGAGCCGGTCGGTCACGACCTTGAGCTTCGGGTCCTCGATGATGTGCTGCTCGAGGTCTGGTTGGTCCTTGCCGACCGTCTTCCAGATGCGGAACCAGAGGCGGTCGTGGCCACCACCCACCATGATCTGACCGTCCTTACAGGGGTTCACCGCGTAGATGTTGATCGCCAGGTCCCAGTTCCCGTAGCGGGGTCGGATGCTGCCGTCCATCCCGTACCAACCCCAGTTGTAGTCGAGGATCCGGATCACCCCATTCGCCGCCGTGGCCTCGATGAACTGACCTCGCCCAGAGACCCGCTCCCGGTAGTGCAGCGCGGTCATGATCCCGATTGCGGCCGAGGTGCCGCCGACCTGGTCGCACATCCACCAGCCGGACCGGGTAGGCGTCCCCCCAAACGACTTTGGGGCGCCGGTCCCGTGGACGAAGCCGCACGCGGCCTGCGCCGTCGGGTCGAGATTGCCCGGCTTGTCCTTCATCGGGCCCCACTGGCCGAGCTGGCCAACCCAACAATAAACCAAGCGCGGATTGATCTGTGAGAGCTGCCGATAGCCGATTCCCTTGGCGTCCCAGTCGCCGGGAGGCGCGTTCTCGATGATCACGTCAGCCTGCATCGCAAGCTTTTTGAGGAGATCCCGCCCTTCGGGTGTCTCCAGGTTCAGGGTGACCGACTGCTTGCTGCGGGCCTCGGCCAGGAACCGCGCCCCCACCGCCTCGCCGTGAGTGTCCTTAAACATATACTCCTTGCGACCGAACGGGGTCAGCTTGCGCAGCGGGTCCCCGCCAGGCGGCTCGACCATGATCACCTCGGCACCCTTCTCCGCGAAGAGCGAGGAGCACCAGTGTCCGATGATCATGTTGCTCGTGCAATCCAGAACCCTGATTCGGTCCAAGGCCTCTGGCTTCTTGAAATTCTCGCTCTGACGAAGGGCCGATTCGAGCCAGAGCGCATACTCCTTTTTCTGGTCGCTCTCCCCCTGGTATACCTCATCGGGAGTGGGGGTTGCGACCGCCGGCCACGGCAGGACTGGAATATTCGGCTTCGCGTGCTCTGCCATGATCAAACCTCCTGTCTTTCATCGAGTTCAAGCACACACGTTCGATGCGATGCCACGCCACATCCCCATCACGTCCTTTTGACACCCCGAGAAAAGCTGGTTTGACCTATCGATCACCCCCCTCCTGCCGACCGGAAGGCATCCTTCCGGGCAAGACCGCCATTCAACATCCATCGAATTTCGAAACGGGAAGAAAATCAAACTTCGTTCTACTGTTCAACTCGGCATGATCCCAATCTCGTACCCGAGCCGCTCTGAGAGTTTTGCCCCAGCTTCTTTGACAAGCGGGGCCAACTCCTTCTCGATCCGCTCAGGCGAGAACCGGGAAACCGGACCGGAGAGGCCGACGCTGGCAACCACCTTGTGAGAATAGTCTTTGACGGGAGCCGCGATGCACGCCACCCCGGACTCGAATTCCTCGTTATCGACGGCGTACCCGAGCCTTGCGACCTCGCGCAGATGTTCCCGAAATGCCCGGGGGTCGATTACGGTATTTTCGGTCATCTTCCTCATCGGCCTGTCTTTGAAGATCTGGTCCAATCGGTCGCTTGACTCGTACGCCAACTGGGCTTTTCCTGCGGCGGTGCAGTGGACCGGAAGTCGCCGCCCGAGGCGGGGTGCGATCCGGACGGTCTGACTGGTCTCCTGCATAAGGACGTAAATGACTTCCGAGCCGTCCAGAACGGCGAGATAGGCAGTTTCATCGCACCGGTTCACCAGCTCTTCGAGAATCGGCCTGGCCTGTCGCCGAAGCCCGAGGTGGTGAAGGAAGACGTTTGCGATCTCGAACGTCTTGATCCCCAGGCGATAATTCCCTGTCTTCTTGTCCTGTTCAATATACCCTCGGACCTCAAGCGTGGCCAGCAGCCGGAACACATTGTTCTTATGCAGATTCAGCTTGTGCGCGAGCCCTGTGACCCCCTGCTCTTCTTCGTGATAATCGAACGATTCGAGTATATCAAGTGCTCGATCGACCGACTGGACGATGTATTCCGACTTCTCCTTCTTCCGATGCTCCATGAACGCCTCACAATCCCTCCTGCAAGAAGAGAAGCCGATCCTCGCTAAGGCATCGCCACAGCTACCTCTTCATGACTGTAGATTTGGAGTGGCCGGAACGGAGGGAAGAACAGCAGAGGGATTATAAAATCACGTTCTATTTCTGTCAAGCAAAAAAGTTAAACAGGATTACGGGCGGCGCGGAGTGAACCAAGCGACACGTCGAGGTGTCTTTCCCATCATGGCTGGGGGCGTTCTCCAAAGATCGCCGTACCGATCCGGACCAGGGTTGCTCCCTCTTCGATCGCCACTTCGAAGTCATGGCTCATGCCCATCGAAAGGTGCCTGAGATGGTAGTCAGGGCGGAGGGCGGAGGTCTGGTCTCGTAACGCACGGAGTCTTCGAAAGAACGGACGGATCTCCTCAGGATCCTGGCGAAAAGGCGGGATGGCCATCAGCCCTTCGATGGTCAGGTGGGCGTGGAGACGGCAGGATCGGAGCAGCGACATCAACTCATCCTCGTGGATGCCGGACTTCTCTGGCTCCCCTCCCACGTTGACCTCAACCAGGACCCGGACCTGCTTTCCGAGGGCCGCCCCATGCTTGTCCAGTGATGCGGCGAGCTTCGGAGAGTCGAGGGAATAGATCAGATCGAACAACTCGGCGGCAAGCTTGCTCTTATTTGTCTGTAGGTGGCCGACCAGGTGCCACTTGACAGGAAACGAACTCAGAAGGGCGATTTTGTCTGCCGCCTCTTGGACCCGGCTCTCGCCGAGCAACGTGATGCCGGAATCGATCGCCTCCCGGATTCGGGAGGCCGGCACGGTCTTGGTAACGGCTACAAGCTCTACACCGTCTGGATCCCGACCGACCCGGGCCGCCGCCTCGGCGATCCGTTTCCTGACCTGTTCAATCCGCTCTTTGATCCCTTCTCCCAATTACGATGTTACCTCCCGCTGTCCACGCTCCTCTCCTTCTCGTAAGCGTTCAGCCGTCAGCGATCAGTGGTCGGCAAGTCAGGCACACACAACAAGTCCGAAACACACCGTTCCCGAGGGGATTGAGGCATATTTCTCGCCGCCCGGTTCGTGGTGAAAGCTGGCCGCCGATAGCTGCTCTGCCCGCGCGATCCGCTACGCCCCGGAATTCTGATTTCTGCGGGCCCTGAGCTCCGCGATCCCTTCGAACCGCAGGATACGCCGACAGGACGGACAGACATTTTCCACACCACCGATCTGTGCTAGGCAGTGCGGACAGGCACCGCCCGATGTGCCCGGAAGAAGCAGCCATCGCACTAGCTTGCTGAATCGCCTGCCTTTATCCATCATCTCCTCCGAACGGGTGGCGACCCGCGTCCCCCGTTCATCCCTCGTGCCGTTCCAACCGGTGGGGGTCAGTCGCTGGCAGGGACCCTGACACGCGGTTGCTCAACGATCGCTTCTCCCAGCCTCAGCTTGTTGGCGTCAAGAGTTGGAACGGCACTAGTCGGCCTGTCGCCGCAAAAAGGTCGGAATATCCAGTTCGTCCTCACTGATGTCGTGGGACCTGAACTGCTCAGGATCACGAAGCCTGAGCTGTTCATCCGACGCCTCATTTCCAACTGCGCCCCGCTTCCTGAAGAAGGCGCCGCGTTCCGCCGCCCTGGCCGCATAGGCCTTCATCTCTACCATGTTTGAGGACTCTTCGACTCTCGCGGAGACGGGGACGTCGAACCCGGTGGCGATCACCGTCACGCGAACTTCGTCGTCCAGCGATTCGTCGATCACCGCTCCGAAGATGATGTTGGCGTCCGGATGGGCGGACTTGCAGATGGCGGAGCTGGCCTCGTTCACCTCGTAGAGTGACAGTGAGGAACCGCCGGTGATGTTGATCAGGACGCCCTTTGCGCCATCGATGGCGACGTTCTCCAAAAGGGGACTGTTGACAGCCCTCGAGGCGGCCTCCTGCGCCGCGTTCTCCCCGGACGCGGTCCCGATTCCCATCATGGCGATCCCACGCTCCGACATGATGGTCTTGACATCCGCAAAGTCCAGGTTGATCAGGCCCGGCACCACGACGAGGTCCGCAACCCCCTGGACTGCTTGGCGCAGAACCTCATCGGCAAGCCTGAAGGCTTCGGTCATTGGGGTATGCCGCTCCACCACGTGAAGTAGCCGCTGGTTCGGGATGGTGATCAAGGTATCGACGCTCTCGCGCAGCGCCTGAAGCCCCCTCTCTGCGTGAAGCTCTCTGACCTTGCCCTCGAACTGGAACGGCCTCGTGACCACCCCGACTGTCAGAATACCCAGCTCCTTGGCGAGGTTGGCGATGATGGGCGCCGCGCCGGTCCCGGTCCCTCCTCCCAGGCCGGCCGTAATAAAGGCCATATCCGCTCCGTCCAGATAATTTAGGATCTTGTCGGTATCCTCTATCGCCGCATTCCGCCCGATCTCTGGATTGGCCCCCGCCCCCAGGCCCCTGGTGAGGTTCGCGCCGATCTGGATCTTGGCCTCAACCGGCGACAGCTTCAGGGCCTGAGTATCGGTGTTGATGACGATGAATTCGACGCCGGTGAAGTTCGACGCCAGCATCCGGCTCACCGCATTGGACCCTCCGCCCCCGACCCCGATCACCTTGATCTTGGCCACATGCTCGGCATCGATCTCCAGCTCGAACGGCATCTGCGCCTCCTTATGTGAAGGATGTTAAGGGTCCATGGTCATAGTTCTTAGTTGACAGCGAAGTTCATAGACAGAAGCGATCGAAGCTGTCAGCCCGATTTCTCGCACTCTGAACTATGAACGACGAACTACAGGAAGTCGCTG
>JBGQJI010000080.1:0-11273 GCA_041498975.1 Methylomirabilis sp. (SeqCode) | reverse complement strand
GTCGGCCTCAAGGGATGGAGTCGCGGTGGGGCGAAGGGCGAACTGACCCCCGAAGAGCTGCGGGACGCCATCGCGGGGGCCCATGCGCAGGGCCGGGAGCTGCAGGTTGCCATCAACACCATCCCGCGCCGGAGCGAACGGCGCTCCCTGGTCGGGCGGGTCCAGGAACTGATCGGCTGGGGAATCGATGGGGTGATCGTGAACGACGCCGGCCTCATCGTTGAGCTAGGCACTCACTATCCTCAGCTTCGCATCACCGCCAGCATCGGCTGTGCCGCTATGAATGAGGCCGATGTGGCCTTCTACCGTGACCTGGGGGCCGATGCTGTGGTGCTGCCCGGTACGCTCTCGCCCGATGAGCTGTACGCCGCAGCGCAAATTTCCGGTGTGCTGATCGAGGTCATGATCCACATGGTGGAGGAGTTTGTCGTCCTGGGGAAGTGCTGGATGCCCAGCTACTACCGTCTGAATCCGATCCCGTTGCCGGAGCTTGAAGCGGAGGGGAGTCGCCTCGTCGGTAGCATGAAACGGGGGGGCGCCGGTGTCTGCTTCAAGGTGTGCGAGCAGCCCTGGGACCTCTGGCTCAACGGGCAGAGCGTGGCCCGGCGACTGCTGCCCAGCCGCCAGATCAGCCCCATCGATGGATTATCTGAGGTCCTGGATGCCGGCGTCGATGTCGTCAAGCTGCAGGGCAGAAGCCTTTCACCGGACCTGCTCGGCCCGCTGGTTCAGCGCTACCGTGCGACGATCGACGCATGGATGGACGGAGTGGCCCGTCCCGCTTTCCAGGAATTCCCGTTGGACGCATCCTGGACGGTGGCGCGCCGGTAAGCGGGTTTCAAGGAGATCGAATGACCCGACCATTCGAGCTGAACACCACGATCTCGAACCTTCGCGATCTCAACGCGTCGGACCTGAGCCCGTACGATGCCATCTACCTGGGAAACATCACCTGTCGGCTGTACGAGGCGAACCTGCTCGAGCACCTTGGTGACCTGCGGGAGGCGATCGCAGCCGTCAAGACCCAGGGGTTGAGGGCGTACGTCACCTCGTATGCCGCCCCTCGGAACGATTTTCTCCCCAAGCTTAGTAAGGCCATGGCGGTGGCCGCCGAGGCAGGCGCCGACGCAGTCGAGGTCCATAACCTCGGGGTGTTGAAGATCGTCCACGAGGAACACCCCGGCCTGCCGGTCCACGTCGGCGCGTTCGCCAATGTCTATACTGACGCCGGCGCCGAGGTTCTGAAGCAGTTCGGGGCCGTGCGGATCACACCCAACTACGAGCTGAGCCTGGAGGAGATCGGCGAGATCCAACGCCAGGTCGGGCTTCCGATGGAGCTGCTGGTCCACGGCAAGATGCCGCTCGGCATTTCGGATCACTGCTTTCTCCTGGAGTATGAGGAGGCGTGGGGGATGAAGTGTCCTGACCTCTGCCAACAGGATCTCTTTCTCAGACAGGGCGACTGGGCGATGAAGTCGGTGGGAAAGGGAGTCCTGAGCGGAAAGGACGTCTGCATGCTGGAGCACCTTCCAGGCCTCGTTGGGGAAGGGCATACGCGCTTTCGGATCGAGGCGGTGTCGGAGAGTCCCGCCTATCGCGCGGAAGTCGGCCGGGTCTACCGCGAAGCGCTGGAGCGAGTATTTGCTGGAACGGACGGCACCGAGGAGCGGTGGTGGAACACGCTCAGAGGCCATGCTCGAATCGGCCTCTGCAACGGGTTTTACTTCGGCACATCTGGGATGGAGTACCTGGGCGTGCGGCCACAGGCGGTCGCTTCTGCGTTGCGGCGCCCGGGCGCAGATGCATAAGACCATCAGGTAAAAGGAGCAACATGATGATTGAGCTGCTAGCACCTGCGGGGAGTCTCGAAATGGTGGCGGAAGCAGTCAGGAACGGCGCGAACGCCGTCTACGTCGGCCCACGAGGCTGGAGCCGTCGCCGCGACGCCTTCGAAATGGACGACGCGGCCGTCCGCGAGTCGGTCCGGATCGCCCATGATGGGGGGGCCAAGCTTCGGGTGGCGTTCAACACCAATATGCAGTCCAAAGAGGTGCCGGAGCTCCTGCGCCGGCTGGAGACCTTCGTGGGCTACGGCGCCGACGGCGTCATCATGACCGATATCGGTGCCATCGCTCGCGTGCACCGGTATTTCCCGGAGCTGACCATCCACGCCAGCATCGGGGCCAACATCCTGAACGATGCCGACGTCGCCTTCTATCGGGAGATCGGCGTCTCGCAGGTGGTGGCGGACACCAAGCTGACCCTTCGAGAGCTGGCCTCCCGGAAGGAGCAGCTCGACGTCGGGATCGAGATCCTCATCCACGCCAACTACTGCTACACGTATCTCGGCAAATGCTGGATGTCACCCTATCATCGGCTCGAGCGAACGACCGACCCCGCGGGCAAGGACCTGTTCAAGGGCAGCCCGAATCGGGGCGGCCTCGACTACCGGGTCTGTCTCGAGGCCTGGCAACTCTACAGCGGCGACATCAAGTGGGAGGATCGCGTCGCCCTCAAGAACGACGCGTTCTTCCTTCTGGAGGATATCCCGCACCTGATAGACATGGGCGTCCATTGTCTGAAGGTTCAGGGGCGCGAATACACCGTTCCCCTCGTGGGCGCGATCGTCAAGTTCTATCGCGACCTGATCGATGCCTATGAAACGCACCCGAAGGATCAGCGGTTTGACATCGTTCCCTGGAAGGTGCGGTTGGCCGCGATCCAGGCCGACCGCGATACGCAACGGAGCACGGGGACCCAGGCCTTACTGGAAGAAGGCAGGATCCCTGTCGCTGCGCTTCACAGTCAGTAGACGATCTTCCTCATTGCCGCCAGCAAAGAGGCGCCGCGGCCCTGCCCGCGGCGCCTCTTTGGCACGGGAGACATAGAGTGGCCGAGTCAACGGTTGACTTTCGTTGCAAACGCTGCAGCCGGAAGGATCGCCCCCCCCGTCGCGTCGATTCCTTCGATCGGATCGCGCTCGCCGACGATCCCGCCGACCCCAACTGCGGCCACTTCAATCTGGAGACCGTGTACGTCATGCAATGCCCTGAGTGCGACCACCGCCAGGAATGGGTGAGCAAGCGGACACCTCACATGACCCTTGGCGAGGCCCAGAAAGAGATGGACGCGCACCTGCTTGGGAAGGGGTAACAGGTGGGAGTTACGGGTTTCGAGTTTCGAGCGAACCCGAAACTCCAAACTGTTCCTTATAAGTGGGTCAAGAGGAAGGCGGGATCGGCGGTTCAGTCGTCCGGCAGCTCCGGGATCTGCATCCACTTCGGTTCGCCTTCGGGCTTGAAGTTCCGGGTGGCGAGAAAGTTCATCCCCTGGTAGAAGTTCACCTTGAATTTCCCGCCACCGAACCGCTCACGCAGATGGCCCATCGGGTCTAAGATCATCGGTGTAAATTCCTCCGACCGGTACCGTGCGAGGCATTTGAACCGGACCGTCCCCATCCAGGGCTCCTGGACCATCAGCTTCATCGAGCAAACCGGCCAGAGTTCCACGAACGCCCCCTGCAGATCGGCCTCAGCCGGCCCTCTGTTGCCTCTTCTTTCGAGCAGCTCCAGCAGAAACGGCCGAAGGAGCTTCCCAACCCATGTGGTAAACACCTCTGCCGCGTCGAGCGATTCCATGTCAATCGGGTCTGACGAGGCTCAGGCGGGAACCGTCGGCGCTCCCACCGGCGCTTTCTCCGCCGCCGCCCCGGTCTTCTGGACACCGAGCTGCCACCGGAGTATCCCCTCTCCGATCTTTCTCGGATTGGAGACCGTGTAGCCCTGACTGCTTGCCCACTGCTGGATCGCCTCTGCCAGCGATTGCTCGGGCACGACGATCACCAGCTCGTCGTCCGCCGCCATCTCCTGAACCGCGCGCTTGGCCTGGGGCAATTGGTAGTTCCTCATTTCACCCAGCAACTGCAAGTATCGCTTCATCGCTGTCAGGCTCCTCCGGAGAGAACGATGTTATGACGGCCCCGCCAAGGACCCCTTGACCTCGATGAGAATCTGTCTGACAAGGCCGAGGGCTTCTTTTGCGACTTCCCTGCTGTAGAGCGGAAAAGGGGACGAAGCTCCACGAGGCTCGCCTGCTGAGGCCGGCGGAGCAAACCGCTCCAACGGGCGGAGCGACCTCATCAACGGTCCGAGGGCAGGCTCTGTCGCCTCGAGCTGCTGGCCCAGAGAGGACAGAGTGGGTTGACCGGCGACGTGCAGTCCCCTCCCGACCAACCATCCCCGCATCGCTTTTTCCGCCGCCAGGTAGGCGAGACGGCAGAGAGGGTAATAGCTTTCATACCGGAGAAGCATCTCGGCGTCCTTCACGTCCTTCTCCGCCTCGGCGATCAATCGTAGGGCGTCATCACGCGTGGCCTGCTTCATCTCCCCGATTCCCCGGTCGTGGCGGCGCTACTCCTGCGCGTCCCGCTCCGCGTCAAGCTGTGCTCGGATCCTGCGGAAGGCCTCCATGTCCTGTTTCAGATCGGGATGTCCGATCCGCTTGTCGATGGCGATGACCTGTTCCATCAGCCGGAGCGCTTCGCGCCATTCCTTTCGTTCTTCATGGATGCACGCCAGATTGTGGAGGATGACGCTGGACCGAAGGAGATCCCCTGTTGCCTCCAACAGCCGCAGCGCTTCTCTGTAGGCCGCGATCGCCTCTTCGAAATCGCCTGCCTTCTTTCGGACGAATCCCAGGCCGTTGAGTGTGGCGGCCCGTCGGGGCCGATCCTCCTCCCCCATGAGGGAAAGACTCTCGCGGTACCGTTTTGCGGCCTCACCCCACTCCCCGCGGCGCTGATGGAGGCTGGCAAGATTGGCCAGTGTGACTGACTGCCCCAGGCGGTCTTCCGACGCTTCCTGGAGGGTCAAGGCCTTCCCGTATGATGCAAGCGCGTCGTCGAACCGGTGTCGCTTCGCTTCGACGTTTCCGATGTTGTTCCAGATAAGGGCGGCTCCCACAGAGTCCCCGAGCGACTCCCTGATCGCCAGGCTTTGCCGGTAGGTGCTCAGGGCTTCCTCCCACATCTCCATCCCCTCGTATGTCACCCCCATGCTTCCCACGGTGACTGCCATGCCGACCTTATCGCCGGCGGACTCCTGGGACGTCCTCACCCGGTCGTACAGTGCGAGCGCCTGGTGCCACCCCCCCTGCCGTCGATAGAGGTCGCCGAGCATGGCCATCGTGACGATCGTTCCTTGGCGGTCTTGCGCCTCTTCCTGCAAGGCCAGGAGCTCCTGGAGCGTGGGGATCGCTTTCATCGAGTCGCCGCGCTGTAGGTACAGCGTTGCCAATCGGAAGAGGGCGGCGGCCAGGAGGTCGCGATCACTCGCAGCCCGAGCCCGCTCCGTTTCGGCCAGCAGGGAGGTCAACAGCTCTTCCAGGGATACGTTCATCACGCCGACATCACTCGATCGGGCGCTTGAAGATCAACAGCGCGCCCAACGTCCCGTAGGCCACGCCATCGCGGTTAGGGGCGATCAGGGGGACTGAGGCGCCCAGCTCCCACCCATCGGCGCCCACCTCATTGAGCCAGCCCAAGTCGCTCACGAGGCCTTCCTTCGTCTCCTTGAACATGACCATCCGTTCCTTGTATTCCCAGCGGGTCATGGCTCGCGTCCTTTCCTGCCAGCGAAGATTTGATCGTCCGGGAGCTCGAGGGCGGTCCCGATGACCTTCCGGATCTCGAGTAGCCGTTCCTCCCGCTCTGACAAGGGGGCTGCCTCGGCCTCAAGCATCATTCGGCTGATGACTCGATTCAACTCGCGAAGGCGGCGCCCCTCCTCGGGGCGCCCGAACTCCAGCAGGAGCTTGCGCACCAGTTGCTGATATCCCGGTGATTCGATGTTCGCGAGTTGCGCCTCAGGATCGAAAAGCAGCCGATACTCCTGGTTCACGAAGATCTTGGCCAGGTGCCGTGAGATCTGGGCCAAATCCATGCGGTCATTATCCTGTTCAAGCAGCGCCAGCCGCTCGTCCATGGGCAGAAGCGACCAGACCTGATCCCGTAGGGGCGGCATGGCCAGCATTCGGCCGGCCCGATAGCGTTCCACGAAATCACACAGAGTGCGGTCGCCCAGCTTTGCCGCGATGGTCGGGACCAGGGCCGCCAGGACCTCCGGCGGAATGTCGTGAATCGATGGATACTGCCCCTGAAGCGGGGTCAGGTCCCTTCGGACCTCCTCCAGCGTCATGAGGTCGAGGAGCACAAACAGGGAGCGCTTGAGCTCCTCGGGCGTCATCGTTCCGATCGCCTCTTTCACATCGGCCGACAGCTCGGCCGTCGTCGGCTCAGCCACCAGGGGCAGCTTTGCCATCCGTCCGGCCACTAAAGACTCAAGCGGTTGGTGAACACTAACGGCCTCGCCAATCATCGAGCGGATCCTTGCCAGGACTGCATCTGCCTCCTGGGGCATGAGGCGGTCCAGGCCGGCGCTCACCTCCTGCACCCTGGCGGCCAGCTTGACCACGAGGGCGTCCGGCAAGGCCATCAGCCGCTCCTGCACCTGGTGATAGATCGGGAATTCAACCGACGACTCCGAGAGGCCGGCGTCGTGGTACAGATCGTAGTTCCCGCACATGAAGAACCTGGCCAGCTCCCGGCGCAGCTTGTAGCCGACCAAGCTGCCAGGGAAGCGTTCGAGCAGGCCCCATTTCTCAGCCAGCGACATGCTCTGCAGTTCCTCGTCGGTCAGTTCATCGGGTCTGGAGCCATCGCTCATCCGTTTGGCCTCGAGGTCCGCCAACGCCCGCCTGGTGTACCTGGGGACAAATCCCTTCACGAACTCCCGCAAATCTTCCAGCCGTGAATATTCATTGTAGCCTCGAAGCAACCCCTCGGGCTCTTTCGGATCCAGGCAGTCGGCGAAGAGACGCACCGTCCACCGAAGCTCCTCGTCGTTCATCGACTCGATCCGTCCCAGCAAGTCCTCTGCTCTGGACTCGATATATCGGCGTTGGGATTCAATACGGGGATGCTCACCCATGGCATTCCGACCTCAGACGGAATTCGGACACCATACTCCCCACTTGAAGTTGTAGTAGTCCTCGCCCATCCACTCTGCGATATGCGCCCGGTGTTCAGCCAGAATGCGGAAACTTGCGTCGAACTCGTAGGCGACCACCATCCGCTCCTCGAGATCAAAGACTCGAAGGGCGAAGCGGCCCTCGGGCTCAAGTCCCGCGGCGTCGATCGGGCGGATATCGTCGAAATCCTCTCCGAGCGCCTTGAGCAGTTCGTACAGGTCATACCGGCGCCCCTGGATCGTGAGTTCACTCGCCGCGCTTCCCAGGGGGCCGTATCGTTCCTCCATCTCAATGCGGGCTCTTTCGCTCATGGCTCCATCCCTCTGTGATTACCAGGCTTCTTCCAGCCGGTAGAGTAAATCGGCGACCCCGGACGCGCTCTCGATCGGATTCAGGTAATTCTGGCGGAGGGCGCATTGGCGGTCAACTTCTGCCTGGAGATCGGGCGCCCCGAGCTCCCAGGGTATCTCCAGGGGGAAGAGGGGCTCCGCCTCGCTCGCCTGCTGCCAGGCTTCCATACTGCAGATGCGAGGGTCCAGGAGTCGGGCCCTCTCAAAACAGTTGCCCTCGATGTCCATGTAGAACCCGGAGGTCCAAAAATAGGTGAGCAGGCCTTCCACCTGGTCGGCCAGCGGCTTCTCGGCGAGGCCCAATGGGCGTCCCCGGAGACAGGCCCTGGCGCACGAGAGAAGTCCGGGATCGGCCTGCACGTTCATCAGGTTGCTCAAGAAGACCGGGTCGTTTGCCGCCCGCAATGGCGCCGTCCTGTGATAGAGGCGGAGGTCCTCGAACTCTCCGCGGTAAAAGGTAAAGATATAGATGAGATACGGGAAGGCTAGGCGATAAGAGGCGTATGATCCTCCCGCGCCCATGCGTGCGTTGCTCCACCGAATCTGTCGAATCTGGGGCGGCTGCTCGATGACCAGGACAGTGCTGGCCCCTTTGACCCGCGCCAGGCGAGTCCCGAGAGGCAGGAACAGGTACCGGTCCTTCATCGGACCCGGATGGCTGGAGGCGACCGCCTGGAGAAAGTCGGCGAGATGGACCCTCCGATCCAGGCGACGGCCATCGGGCCCTTCGCGAAAGAGGGTCACCTGCTGTCCTCGGATCTCGACCACGTCGTCGCTCATCTCTCTTCCCGCTGGTCAGGGCCGCCCTGATGTCAGCGATCTGCCGATCGGGTCGTTGCCGGCTCGCGTCGCCCTCCTTCCGGCTCAGCGATGTTGATGTGGGGGCGAGAGCGCGGCTTGGTCCAAGAGGCTCGCCACCCGTGCGGGGAGCTCTCCCAGCAGTTCCCGGTTAAATTTCAGATCAAGGTGGTTGAACCATCGGGGGAGGTACCCGAGGATCCCCGGACTCAAAGCCGCCTCCTGGTGCTGGTCTGCCTGGATTTCCCAGCGGAGCGCCGCGGGCTGTGAGCCGGCAAGGGCCACGATCCCCTCGATGAGGGATGGGATATCGCTCTTGGCGTGGATCAGCAGCTTCGGCCGATTGGAGGGGGGGAGCGGTCCCATCTCCTGCAACAGTTGGAGAATCTGGTCTGGGGCGGCAACTCGCACCGCTGTGTTCCCGAAGTGAAGGAGCATCTGTCGCCCCTCCTCGGAGGGTCGTGACGGGAGCGCGGGGGAGATCGCCACTGCCACCTGGGCGGTACTCATCAATGCCAGCCGCCCCCCGAGGCTGTGACCGATGGCGATGGTCCGCCCGGCAGGACGGATGCGAGCAAGGCCTGCTTCAAGGTCCAGGAGTAATCCCCGGCCCAGGGGCGCGGGGTGCTCGCCATGCCCTCGGAGATCGACGCAGAGGGCGGTAACTCCGGAATCGGCGAGCCGTGCCGCCAGCCCAAGCATCTGTTCCTTGCAGCCGCCGTAGCCGTGGACCAGTACGGAACCAGCCATCGCTCGGGGGGGAGTGAGGAGATACGCTGGAACCCGATGGCCATCTTCGGACATCAGGTCGTCGAGCTTTACCAGTTCAATCGCCATCCCGGTCTCTCCGTGCCTCAGAGCGCATCGTCATGGTTCCTCGAGCGGCTCGCGGATCCGACGGCTGGCAGGGCCCTACCATGCGAATCCTTCAAAGGACAGCCTGGCGACGGGTAACGCAGCCCACAGAGTAGCAGAAGGCGAAAAGACAAGTCAACACACTACAGTCCGTTTGTCGCAGTTGCATTTCGCAAGACTGGGTCTTGGTTACCCGGAAGGGTTTCAGGCCTCTGGTGGCTCGGTGCATCCTTTCTCCCGGTCTGCTCGAATTCTGCTGGAGCATGAACGTCGGATGGTTGTTGAACGGTGCGCAGCGTTTAGCGGGGGAGGCTGTCAATCGTGAAGGTCTGCGTGTTTGACGTCCCCCCTCCCGGGGGAGGGTTGAAGACGGTCACAGCGGCGATCCCGGCCGAGGCCACATGGGCGGCAGGGATCGCCGCACGAAGCTGGGTAGGACTCACGAAGGAGGTCGTGAGGCTCGTGCCGTTCCATTGGACCGTTGAGTTGTTCATGAAGTCGGTCCCGCTCACGGTCAGAGCGAACTCTGCGCCAGGTTCGGTGATCGAGGCGGGAACGAGGCCGGTCGTTGTAGGGACGGGGTTGTTGATGGTGAAGGTCGCCGGGTTCGAAGAGCCGGTAGCACTATCAACGACCGTCACACTGGCAAGGCCACCGGTTGCGACGTTAGCGGTCGGGATCGCGGCCGTGAGCTGGCGGGGGCTCACGAAGGTCGTGGCGAGGGGCGTGCCGTTCCAGTTGACCACCGAGGTTGTGCTTTGAAAGTTGCTGCCGTTGACCGCCAGCGTGAACTGAGGGGCGCCGGCAGTCGTAGAGCTGGGACTCACGCTGCCAATACTGGGCCGGTGATCGGCGACCGTCAGGCTCTGGGTAATCAAGTGATTCCTCAGGTATTGCTTCATTGCGCCGGACTTGAACCAATAGGAGACCACGACGGTCCGTGTTCCACTGGTTGTGTAAGTGTGTGTATAGGTGGAGGTTCCTGGTGGCCAGACGTTGATTACGGTCTTCTTCAAGCAGTTGCCCTTCTCCCAACAGATGTGATTGCCTGGGGTGGAAAAGCCGGTGGCCAGGATGGACGGCACAGTGACGGCGGCGGTCACGGTCTGGCCGACGGTGGCCGGGTTCGGCGAGAGGCGGATGGTGATCTGGCCTCCTTGCATGCGGCGGAGCATATTGACGTACACGCTGGTGAAGGGGCCAGCAGAGAGGCAGAGTCTGAAGGAGAGCCGCGAGGTGCCCAGGAGCAGCGAAGCGATCTGGTCCCAGGTGTGCTCCGTCCTATAGAGCGAGTAGCCGGTCCCGCACACGTCGCTCCCGTTCCCGGCCACCCAAGCGCTCCCGTTCCAGGTCTTCCAGGTGCGCCATCCATCCACGCTGACCAGAACTCTGACGTCGCGAACACTGTCCCCGGCGCCCATATAGCCATGGTCGAACGTGAACATCGCCTGGTCGGCCATGGCTGGGACGGTGACGGTCGCAATCGAGGTCAGCGTTCCGTTGGTCGTGTTGGTGAGCTTCAAACCGGAGTCAGAGCTAAACGTCGCAGGGCCGGAGTCGATCGTCCATGTGCTGCCGTTGGCGGAGCCTCCGGAATACTCAGGGGGGGAGTAGTACAAGGTGGACGTCGTGATCAGCGCGCGCGCCAGCCCGGCGAAGGACACGAAAAGGCCGAGGCCGATGAGGAACGTGGCAAGGGGACGCCAGATCCAGGCGCTCCTGTGGGTCATGGCAGCTCTCCTGTGTGCGGTGATGACCTCTGGCTTCCGAAGGCTGAAGAGCTACGACCGCCCTCAACCTTTAGGGCACGAGGCCATAAAATCCGAAGGGTATGACGGCAGGCCTCCATGACCGATTCGCGAACCCCTCCTCCCCCTACTACTGCGGCCGGCGGCATGGTTGGGCGATCCGGGGAAGGTTTTCCGAGCCAAGCACGTCGTCTGCAGAGCAATCGGAACGCGATCGATGTGGCTCACGGGCTGATTCTACCATGACCTGCAGTGGCTGTCTCCGCCAGGTTTCCCAGGTTGGAGAATGTTGCCGTTGTCCCTCTCCCCGCGTCTCCTCTGTGCGGAGTAACCTCCCGTAGCCATTCGTGGAAAGCCCAAGTTGTAATTTGCACTTGAGTCATCGTAGGGCAATCGTGCGCTGATATTTGACAGGTTGGCCCGCTTGTGAAATGGTGAGTCCTGAAGGTAGGCGTCGACGATGGGCCAGGGGTGCCCGTCCAGGACCTCTTTCAAT
>JBGQJI010000079.1:0-11450 GCA_041498975.1 Methylomirabilis sp. (SeqCode) | reverse complement strand
TCCGCTGCAAGGGCGAGCGCCTATGCGAACGACAGGCAGCGGGACTGGTATTGCTTTTTGTGATTGGTTCTTGTACCTTTAGCAGGTATCTCCGCAGTCCAAAGGAGACCCCAGGGTCGTCCCACCTCCGTGGGCCGCCTTTAGCAAATCCAGGTTCGCAGCTTTCATCGTGGAGGAGGTTTGAGACCATGAGAAGCATCGTGGTAGTCTTGCTCATTGCGGGATTCACGTTCGGCACTTTCGGGTTCGCGGAGGCCGCGGGAGGGAGATTCGGTTGCTCGCTGTACTATGCTTCGCGGCTTGAGGGGGCGGAGATCACCTATACCAACATCAGCTTCCGCAACCTGTCCAGCAAAGGTAACATGACCGTTGAGAAGGTCGAGATCTATCAGTCGGACGGCGGGCTTGCGGCTTCTCTCGCGCCGGGAAAGTTCCCGTCCGGCTTCCGTGCATCGCTCGGTCCTCATCAGTACACGTCGCTCCGATTGGCTGACGTCTTGAAGACGCCCCCAGCCAGTTCCGGGTTGCAGGCTATCGTCTCCTGGACGGCCGATTCCTCGAACGTGTCCCCGATGGTGACGAGTGTTTTCCTCACCTTTGGGAGAGATCCCAAGACCGGCGCCGAAAAGGAGTCGCGCGCTCGCCACGTCTTGCCCTGTGTTCCGATGGGACGATGACGGGTCGTCTCGCCGATCTTAACGGTTCAAGTGGCCGCTAGGGAATAAGGCCATCTTGACCGAGCCGCACGGATGGCAGGTTCCTGCGCGGTCGAAGGAAATGAAAGCGGAGACGGAGCGATGATGGAACGTCTGTGGGAGCGGATGATCCGGGCCGCCAAGCTGGACGCGAACCTCTACGAAGAGGTGGAGGCCGATCGGGGCGCCCTTGGACAGGCGACGATTGTGGTACTCCTCTCGAGTCTGGCGGCTGGGGTGGGTGCAGCAGCCCACACAGGGATCGGAGGACTTGTCGTAGGGACGATCGCAGCGCTGGTTGGATGGTACGTCTGGGCCTTCCTCACGTACTGGATCGGCACGCGACTCCTGCCGGAGCCTCAGACCAAGGCGGACTATGGTGAGCTGTTGCGTTCGATCGGCTTCTCCAGCGCCCCTGGGGTGATCCGGGTGCTGGGCATCATCCCCGGCCTTACCTGGCTGGTCTTTGTGGCGGCATCGGTATGGATGCTGGTGGCGATGGTGATCGCAGTCAGACAGGCCTTGGACTACACCGGAACGCTGAGGGCGGTAGGAGTCTGCGTGATCGGTTGGATCGTGCAGCTACTTACGCTTGCCCTCCTGTTCACTCTGTTCGGGGGCGTGGCTGGAGCGGTGTAAGGAGCGGGGAGAGCTGGCAGGCTCGTCAATTTATTGGGACCGATTTGTGAGAGTCACGCCATGTGGAGGCGGACGTATGGCTGTGTATCAGGAAAGTGCACCTGCAGGTGAGACGGAAACACTGGGCCAGGCCTGGGCCACCGTGGTGGCGGCATTCGGAGGAGATGCGGCCCAGGCAGAAGCCGAGGTGATGGAGCGGTGGCATGCGATGCAGCGGGTCGATCCCGCAGCCTCTCGCGAGAAGGCAACGCTGCGGCTGGCATGGGAATACAAGCCGCGAACCATTGAGCACGTCTTCCCGGGCGATAACTGGACCTTCATGCTCAAGGCCGCGCAGTCGGGCGCCCATATCCTGCTCCTCGACCTGGAAGACGCGGTCGCAACCACCCGCAAGGAGATCGCTCGGAAGGTGATTGTGCTCCTGATCAGGGCCTTCCGTGGCCAGCCGCTCACGAAGGACGAGCTGGAGTTTCTGAAGGCGCACGCGCTTCCCCAGGGCAAGGGTGAGCAGCTCGAACAGCAGTTCCTCCCGGCCAGCGACAGATTCCAGCTCAAGGAGCGGTTTCCCGACGATCAGATGATCCTGATCAGGCCGAACAACCTCCGGACGAAGTGGACGGCAGGCGACTACTATCACGTCATCCGGGAGGTAGGCGACCTCATCGACGGCATCTACATGCCGAAGGTCGAGGGGCCGGACGACGTGCGCGTTACCGGCCAGATCCTCCGCGCCATCCAGCAGGACCGTGGCTGGGTGCTGGGCCGGCACAAGATCTTTGTGCTGACCGAGCTGCCAGGCGCCATCCTCTCGGTGGAGCAGATCCTGTCCGCCGCGCCGGAGGTGGAGGAGGGGAACCTCGGCATCGTCGATTACACGGCCGCGACCGGCGGCCGCAGCGTCATCCAGCAAGAGCAGTACACCTACATGCGGTATCCGCTGCTCAGGCTGGTACAGGCCGCACGGGCGACCGGCAAGGTGGCTGGGACGGGGATCACCCCGAAGTTGAACGCGGATGATACTGAGGTGGACACGATCCGCGCGATCGCTATCGGGATTCATCGGAAGTGGAGCGTGCACCCGGCGCATATCGAGGGAATTGCGCGGCATCAGCATGAATTCGCCCCGGTGATCCGCAAGCGGCTGACGTACCCGGAGCTGGTGCCCTTCGATCTCGAGTTGCTCAAGCGGCTGGCGGCCGAGCAGAAACCGGTCTTGCCGCCAAAGGTCTTTGTCCCGCGGCCTATCATCCTCGCCCGCTCGGTCGTCGCAGCGGACGGTGGCAACGCAGACGCGATTCGGCGGGCTCTGGCCTCCGTCGCCGATATGATCATCATCGACGCCGAGCATCTGCTGGGCAGCGGCGGGCTCGACGCCCAACGCGAGGTGGCTCGGGTTCTCGGCCGGACGGACCTATCAGGGAAGGTGATCGCCCTGCAGCTCGATCTGCATCAGCCCCGGGCACATCAACAGCTTCTGGAACTGCTGCGCCTCCTGCGTGACCTTGCGGGCGCGGTCATCCTTCCCTCGGTGGATCAGCCCGATCTCGTTCGACGCGCCGACGGACTGCTGACAGAGATCGAGATTGAGTTGGCTCTGCCGGTTGGTACCTTTGCCCTTGGCGCGCGCCTCAGCAGCCCGGAGGCGATCGAGTCCCACGCTCTCGCCATCGCGACGGCCAGCCGACGAATGATGTGGCTCTTTCTGGATCTCCCCGCTGGGATGCCCAAGGAGAGCCCGACCGATCCGAGCACCAGAGGGTATTACTACTACCACTCCGCGCTCATCGCGGCCACGGCTCAGGCCGATATCGACGCCATCGACGGGATCAGCGAGCCGGCCGAGACTGAGGCCGAAACCCTCTTCGCTGCTAACCTGGGGTTCCACGGCAAGCTGGTGACGGTAGAACAGGCTGCGCGGGTTGACGAGATTATGAATCCGCCGCGTGGCGGCGACCGCCCGGCGGGGCCAACGGACCACGGGTGGAATGCCTACAAGGCGCGCTGGATCAATTGCGTGGAGCGGGCGCTCGAGATCCTCGAGCTCTACGCCACCGCGGATCAGGAACGCAACCTTGGAGCAGTGGCCTACAATGATCCGGTAACCAATCAACCCGAGCTGGTGGATGCCGCGACGGCGCGAATCTATTACCGCCAGTTGGAGCGGGCGCTGAAGGCCAAGCGCCTGACCGCCGAGGAGGCCACACGCTACATCACGGCCCGCGAGCGGCTGCTCCTGGCCCTCAGACCAGGGGGGACCGAAAAAACCGGCACGGCGCTGTTTCCAGGCCAGAGGTTGATGGGGTACGCCGTTACCGTCCGCGACTGGATGGTGCAGGCGTTTGCCAAGGCCTCAGGCGACCGGAACAGGTACCACCTGGACAGGCCATACGCCGAAGGGTCGCGTTTCAAGGGGATGGTGGCGCACGGCCTGTGGACGGTCTCCAGCCTGGTGGCCAGCCTCGAGAGGCTCATTCCCGGCTACGCGCTGGCGTCGCTGGAAGCCGACTTCAAGGCGCCGGTCTACTTCGCCGACACCATCACGCCGGTGGTCGATGTCGAGCAGCTCCTCGACCATGGCAGGGGGCGGGTTCGCGTACGGGCGCTCAATCAAGACGGGAAGCTGGTATGTGAAGGGGTCGCAACCATCAAGCCGCTGGCCGCGACTCGCGCCGCCACGCCTGCAGGCGACGATCTGAACTGGCTCAAGCAATGGGCGAAGGACGTCACTCCTTCGATTCCGGTCAAGGTCTATGACTTCACCGATCCCGGCAGCCCCCGCCGGCAGACCTTTTCCAGGACGATCAGCGAAGAACTCATTCGGGCCACGCGAGCGCTCTTCGGCGGACCTGGCCCCGATCACTTGGTTCCCCTGCTCGCCCTGGGGACGATGGCCATGACGTCGGCAGAGAGCTCTCCGGGCCACCTGCTGTTGAGCGCGACGTTGCATGAGTTTGCCGGACCGATCCAGGCGGGGGACGTGTTGACGATGACCGCCAGCGTCCCGCCGCACGACCAGATCAGACGATCTCAGAAGGGGAAGGGCCAGCCGATCGTCCCAATCGAAACCGAGGCAACAAATCAGCGCGGCACCATGGTCCTGCGCGGCCAAGTCGTCAAGCTGATGGAGTAATGCGGCCCTCTCATCCCTTCCTTCTGCCCTCGGGGGAGGTTGAGGGAAGGGCGGTGAACAGTATGGCCCCGATTAGGATGTCCTATGCTATCCAGAAAGGGCACCACGCAACGAGATCCGGTCCATGGCCGGGGCGCGACCGGAAATCCAGTCAATCGGTTCGAGAAAATCTGCTATGAGCGCGACGGGGAGTGGGCCGATCCTGAAGACCCCTCCCCGGCCACGCAGTTTCTGAAAGACCCGTCCCGGTCGATCATCGCGTACAACGACAGCCCCGATGTCGGGTTCGATGCCAGCGTCAACCCTTACCGGGGCTGTGAGCACGGCTGCATCTACTGCTACGCGCGCCCCACCCACGAATACATCGGGTTTTCCGCAGGCCTGGATTTCGAGACGAAGATCCTGGTGAAGGAGGACGCGCCGGACCTCCTGCGGCGAGAGCTGTCTTCCCCGAGCTGGAAACCTCAGGTGGTCGCCATGAGCGGCGTCACCGATCCCTATCAACCGGTCGAGCGGCGGCTGGGGCTCACGCGACGGTGTCTCGAGGTGTTCGTAGAGTTCCGTAATCCCCTGGCCATTGTCAGCAAGAACTACCTTGTCACACGAGACCTGGACCTGCTCGGGGAGCTTGCCCGCTACGGGGCGGCCGCCGTGTTCCTCTCCGTCACGACCCTGGATGGCGGTCTGGCCCGCATCATGGAACCACGGACTTCCCATCCTGCCCGTCGCCTCGCCGCGATCGAGGCCCTGACGCAGGCCGGAGTGCCCGCAGGGGTGATGGTCGCGCCGGTCATTCCAGGGCTGACCGATCATGAACTGCCCTCGATCATCGCTGCGGCGGCTCGCGCGGGAGCGCGGTTTGCGGGCCATATTCCACTACGCCTGCCGCACGGGGTGGCGCCGTTGTTCGAGCAATGGCTGACACAACACTTCCCCGACAGGAAACAGAAGGTACTGAATCGGATTCGCGCGATCCGTGGCGGCAGATTAAACGACTCGCGCTTCGTCTCGCGAATGCGGGGCGAGGGCATTTTCGCCAGACAGATTGGCGCAATGTTCACCCTCGCCTGCCGGAAGGCAGGCATAGAGGGAAAGGGGCCTGGCCTTTCCACGGCATCGTTCCGCCGACCTCCGAGCACCGCCCAACTCCGCCTGTTCGAGTAGTCCTGCCCAGCAGGCGGAAATCCCCTATCTCCCACCCCGACGGGTGCGGTCAGCCGCCCAACTGTTTATCCTCAAGATCGGAGACAAGATTCGGTTTCGACGATAGCCGAAGCCCGTGCGGTGCATTCGGGCGGCTGTCCCCGCAAGGAAGAGGTTCTCGACTTCCGGCTCCCCTCACGGTAAGATACCAGACCTATGAAACCCCGGTGGTTTGTCCGCGGCGACATCGACGGCTTTTTCGGACTGTTCATCGACAACCTGCTGCAGCTCATGGTTATCGCGGTGCTGTGCCAGCATGTCTGCGGCTTCCCGCCCGAGCTGATCACTGGTCGCATCCTGCCCGGAGCAGCGGTCTCGATTCTGGTGGGCAACCTCTTTTATGCGTGGCAGGCCAGGCAGCTCATGAGGAAGACAGGTCGCGACGATGTGACCGCGCTTCCTTACGGGATCAACACTCCAAGTCTCCTCGCCTACGTCTTCCTGATCATGGGACCCATCTATCAGGAGACCAGGAATCCAACGCTCGTGTGGCAAGCCGGGCTCTTCGCTTGCCTGATGAGCGGCGTCATGGAAACGGCCGGCGCGTTCGTCGGAGATTGGTTGCGGCGCCACACACCTCGCGCCGCCCTGCTCTCTGCCCTTGCCGGAGTCGCCATCACGTTCATCGCCATGGGGTTCATCTTTCAGATCTTCGCCTCGCCAGCGATTGCGATCTTTCCCATGATGATGATTCTTATCACCTACGCCTCTCATGTCCGGCTGCCGTTGGCCCTCCCAGGAGGACTCGTGGCGGTGCTGACGGGCGTGGCGGTGGCGTGGATACTTCGCGCGATGGGCCTGCCGTACTTTGAGCCCTCCGGAGAACCGTATATCCCGGCCATCTATCCCCCGGTTCCGGTGCCGGGACATCTGTTCGCCCTGCTGACGAGCCCGATGGGCTGGAAATACATGACAGTGATCTTCCCCATGGGGCTCTTCAACGTGATTGGCTCCCTGCAGAACCTCGAAAGCGCGGAAGCGGCCGGGGACCGCTACGAGACAAAACCTTCGCTGCTGGCGAATGGCATCGGGACGCTCGCGGCGGCGTTGTTCGGCAGCGCCTTTCCGACCACGATCTACATCGGACATCCTGGCTGGAAGGCCATGGGCGCACGGGCGGGCTATTCGATCCTCAACGGAGGAGTAGTGACCCTCCTGTGCCTGCTCGGGGGAATCACGCTCGTGCTCAAGGTCGTCCCGCTCGAGGCGACTCTTGGAATCTTGCTTTGGATCGGGATCATCATCACGGCACAGGCATTCCAGGAAGTGCCCAAGAGTCATGCCTTGGCCGTCGCCTTCGGGCTGATTCCGTCCCTTGCGGCCTGGGCGCTCCTGATCGTTGAGACCAGCCTTCGCGCCGCAGGGAAGAGCCTCTTCGAGGTCGCGCCGGCCTTCGGCAGCAACTTCTACATTCACGGCGTCATCGCCCTGAATCAGGGATTCCTGCTGACCTCCATGGTCCTCGCGGCTATCCTCGTGTTTGTAATCGACCGTCAATTCCTGACAGCAGCGTGGTGGGCTACGACCGCAGCGGTCCTGTCGATGGTTGGCTTGATCCATGCCTATGATCTTACCCCCACGGGCGTGCACAACAAATTCGGGATCGCCGCAGCCCCTGAGTTCGCCCTCATGTATGGCCTGACCGCAGCTCTCTTGATCCTGCTCCACTACATGGGGCGCAGCCGCAATGACTCGCCCCTGAATGGTGCAAGCCTTGACCAAGAGCCGGCTGGGAAAGCAGAATCGTGAGGTCCTCCGCCGGGACAGACGTGGCTGAGTGAGAGGTATCCTGTGTCGATCGTGACCGCCCACAAGATCCTTATTACGACCGCGATCGTCTTCTTCCTTTTCTATGCGGGCTGGGAGATCCGGAACTACCCTGACCCGGGTGGCGTGTGGGCGCTTGTCCGTGGTATCATATCTGCAATCGCCGCCTGCGCGTTCGCCATCTATCTCAGGTACTTTCTCAAGTCACTCAGGCTGCGATGAAAGCGGGAAATCGCATTGTTACGAGGCGAAGGACAAAGGGTTCGCACAACAGACTATCAATAGCAAGGAGGGCTGGCCATGGCGGGCAGGAATGTCGAGCGTCATGAGGACGGTGATTTCACCACCGTGGTGATGAACCGGCCGGAGCGGCGCAATGCGCTCTCGCAGGATCACATGGAGGAGCTGATCGAAACCTTCCGGGCAGTGGGTGCCGGCAAGTCGAGGGGGGTCATCCTCGCGGGGGTCGGCCCCGTCTTTTGCGCGGGCCACGACTTCGCCGACATCCTCGGACGAGGCCTGAGTGCTATGCGGACCCTCCTGGCGACCTGTACCGAGCTGATGACACTCGTCCAGTCGATTCCGCAGCCGGTGATCGCGAAGGTCCACGGGCTCGCCACAGCGGCCGGTTGCCAGCTCGTGGCTTCCTGCGACCTCGTGGTGGCGTCTGAAAACGCCTCCTTCGCCACACCGGGCGGGAAGGGTGGGTGGTTTTGCACGACGCCGATGGTCGCTCTCAGCCGCTCGATTGGCCAGAAACGGGCGCTCGAGATGCTGCTGACGGGGGACCCCATCGACGCAAAAACGGCCGAGGCCTGGGGGCTGGTCAACAAAGTCGTCCCTGGCGATCGCCTGGACGAGGAGACCCGCCTGTTACTGGAGCGGGCCACGCGTGGCAGCGGCCTTTCCAAGGGGATAGGCAAGCAAGCGTTCTACGCGCAGATCGACCTGGATCAGCCGAAGGCATACGCCTACGCGATGGAGGTCATGGCTGCGACGGCATTGACCGAGGACGCCCAGGAGGGAATGCGCGCCTTCCTCGAAAAGCGGAAGCCGACGTTCAAGGATAAGTAGCGGGGAGTCGTCAGACCGGCGGACCCTTTGAGGAATTTGTAGGGGCAGGGCTTGCCCTGCCCCTAGGGGGCGCAGCAAGCAGCGCCCCTACGCCTCGCATGGGGCAATGTCAGCGCTCGCGCTCAGCCGCGAGGTTCATTGCCAGGTGGATGAGCGTGCGGGTCATAACGCCGGTTGCTCCCTTTGGCCGATAGCCGTGAGCCTTCTCCTGGAGTGACGTGCCGTTGATGTCGAGGTGGACCCATGGCACCTCACCCACAAAGTGTTTCAGGAACCGAGCCGCTCCAATTGCCGGGGCTTTCTTCCCTCCTCCCGTGTTTTTGAGGTCCGCGCAGTCGCTTTTGATCAGCTCTTCGTATTCATCGTCGAGCGGCAACTCCCACAGTTTCTCACCCGTCGCCTCTCCCGCCGCCTGCACCTGCTGAGCCAGCGCTCGATCGTTGGAGAAGAATCCCGTTCGGACTGAGCCGAGGGCCACCACGACCCCGCCCGTCAGAGTGGCGACATCCACCAAACGCCTGACCCCGAGGCGACGGGTGTAGCAGAGCGCGTCCGAGAGGATCAGCCGCCCCTCGGCGTCGGTGTTGATCACTTCGATCGTGGTGCCGTCCATCGCCCGGACGATGTCGCCCGGCCGCTGCGCTGTGCCGCTCGGCATGTTCTCGACGGCCGCGATCACCCCCACGACATGGACCGGCAGCCGCAGGGCCGCAATGCCCATCATGGCGCCCAGGACCGCCGCCGCCCCGGCCATGTCGCCCTTCATCGTCTCCATCCCCTCGCTCGCCTTGATGGAGATGCCGCCGGCGTCGAACGTGACTCCTTTTCCCACCAGCCCGAGTGCCGGTTTTCCTCGGCCATCGCCTCCTCGATGCCTGAGGATGATGAGCTGAGGCGGGTTCGCGCTCCCCTGGGCGACGCCGAGCAGGGCGCCCATTCCCAGGCGCTGCATCGCGCTCCGATCGAGCACCTCGATCCCAAGGCGGTATCGGCGAGCCACCCCCCTGGCATTGGCGGCCAGCTCCGCCGGCGTCAGGATGTTGGCCGGTTCATTGATCAGATCGCGTGCCAGATTGGTCGCCTGCGCGATGACCTCGGCTCGCTCTATGGCGCGCTTGACTGGCCGCACCGCTTCACGGTCCATGCAAAGAACCTCGAGCGATCTGATTTCCCGGTCGTTGTCACCGCTCCCCTTTGCCTTGTAGGCATCGAATCGGTAGAGGCCGAGAAGCGCCCCTTCCGCGATTCCCTGGGCGACTGTCTCCCGTGCGAGACCTCCCCAGTGGGTATGATCAAGAGGGATCGCGACCCTTCGGCACTTGAGGGTCCGGAGGTAGCGAAGCGCCTCGGCCGCGGCCTGTCGAACACGATCCTGGGTGAGTTCAGTCGCTTTGCCGAAGCCGAGAAGCAAGAGCTGCTCGACACCAAGTCGGCCGCCGGGGCGTAGGACGTAGCGTTCGGAGGGTTGACCGCGAAAGGCCTTCCGACGAATGGCGTGAGTGATGGCTCCGTGAAGAGCAGCGTCGATCCTTTTTAAAGGTCCTCGAAGAGGTCCACCCCCTAATGCCAGTGGAAGGATGAGGGCGTCTCCCCTGAAGTCGAGGAGCTCCTGGGCGGCGGGGAAAATCCGCAAAGGACGCCGCGTGATTGCCGCGAAAGCCCCCCTCACCCGCGCCCTCTCCCCCACACGGGGAGAGGGGATCTTGGCGGGCGATGATGGACTTTCATGTCCATGGGCCTGCCCTGAGCCCTGTCGAAGGGCGCGCCGCAGGGGCATAGGGTATTACTTCGGGAAGAGGGTAAAGAGGCGGTGGCCGACGATGCCGACGATGGGGGGAAGCAGGAGGCTTGGGACGGTCCTGGCCGTTACGAAGGCCCAGCCGAGGAACGGAACCTCCCAGGTGAACATCCGTATCGGGGAGAGGAGAGATTTCGCCGTAATGAAGGTGAGCAGTGGTCCGACTCCCATCCCCTCTTTGAGGAGGGAGGCGGCGACGGGAAAGACAACATACGGTCCGCCGGGTATCAGAAGACCCGTCAGCCAGCCGAGAAGAATCCCCTGAAAGCCGGACTCCTCCCCCATCCACTTGACGAGCGTATCCCTGGAGACCATGACCTCGAACAGGCCGGCCAGGCAGAAGCCGAGAAGGAGCGGAAGCCAGACGTCGTCCAGCAGCCTGAAAGCTGCCTGGAAGCCACGGAGCGGCAGGTCACGGCCCCTCGTGAAGGCCCATATGACCATGAGGATGGTCAGACCCCCCATCACGGCGACATCGGTATCCACTGTCTTCCTCCGCTTCTGTCGGTTCGGTTTATTGGACAAACCCGTCATCCTTCTGTCCAAGACGTATTGTGGACAATGAAACTTAGGCCCTAATGGAATACCAAGGCAGATGCGCAAGGCAGCCATGCAATGTCATTGCGAGCGACTAAGCTTCGCAGCTCCAGGTTTCGAGTACCGGGTTCCAGGTTGCTTAGAACTCGGAACTTGGCACTTGGAACCTTGAACAGTTGCGAGATTGCTTCGGTCGCTCCGCTCCCTCGCAATGACAGGTGGTCTTGTGTGCTTGTATTAGCGAGAGGCGGGTTCGAGAAGGCGGCTCGAGAGGCGTTCGCTGTTCTTGACATCCCGATAGATAAACGAGCCATCGCCTCGTTCCGCCTGGGCTATCGCTTCTTGGATGATATCATGGTGGGGGGAGAGGGAGCAAACAGGATCGGCGGCCGCGGCGTCACCGGCCAGCATGAACGCCTGGCACCGGCAGCCGCCAAAATCGATGGCTTTCATGGGGCAACTCCGACAGGGTTCCTGCATCCAGCTCTCGCCGCGGAAGGCGTTGAGGCCCTTCGAGTCCGCCCAGATCGTGGTCAGAGACTGGTCGCGGACGCTGTCGAAGTGAAGCCCGGGGATTACATGGGCTGCATGGCAGGGCAGTACCTCG
>JBGQJI010000078.1:0-11656 GCA_041498975.1 Methylomirabilis sp. (SeqCode) | reverse complement strand
TTCGCAAGCAATCGCTGCGAACCGCCGAACGCTCCGAGCGCCTCGACCTCCCTGGGTTTCTCACGCGCGTCCTCCATCGCTTGTTCATATACCTGCGGCCGCAGCGACTCATACAGGTCGGAGACGACGACAGGTCGTTTCACGTAGAGCGGCTCGTACAGGTCCATCCTGAATGAGATCGGCCGGCCTGATATCAGCGATAAGCTCACGTTTTCCCAGTCCTCATCCGTGGTGTTCTCGACAATTGCCCACCCCTGCAGGAATGGCTGCTTCGTCTCCGAGAGGGCAAGGCGATAGCTGGTCTTCCAGACGGGCGTCTCGACGATGTACGCGACCCTGACGCGACGGCGGCCTTTGCCATCGAACTCCAGTTTCACGGTCTTTTTCTGCAGGTCGTGGCTCGACGCCAATACCTCGAGGGCCTGCCGCAGCTCGGCATTGAGTTGTGCATTGGCGAGCTGGATGCGCTGGACTTGGTTCAAGGGGAGTGACCGGAGGCCATCCGTGGTCAGGATATTCAGGTACTCAACCTCTACGACTTCCTTATCGCCCACCTTTTCTCGTTTCTTCTCAACGCCCACGATCACGCCATGAACGGGATTCGGGGCCGCGATTTCGATCCGCTCGCCGCGGATCTGCTCCAGCAGTTGGCCCAGACCGGGGTTCGTGGTCAGGTCCACCGCGAAGCTCTTGAGCGTCTTGGTCACCGGGTCTCGGGAATCATACGTCACGGCCGACACTTTCCCACCGTCGAAATCCTGAACGATCATGCTCTTGAGCAGATCGTTGATGTTGTCCGCCTTGAACCTCAGCTCCACATCGCCCTTGCCATCGATCGAGCCGTCGCGCTGGAAGTAGCCCACACCACTGGAATACAGCACGACCTCGGAGAGTGGCAACACGGGTTGCGGCGCTGCCCTCGGGAGAGCGTCACTAGTTGGGCCTTCAGCCCGGGCGACAGGAATGACAGACACCAGCAAGGCTGCACTGATCAGACAAACCAAACGATTCATCATTCTTCTCCCTTATCGGATTCCGCCAGACACCCACCGCCCTGGCGCTCAACCTTACATTCCGGGCCGACTGAGCACACCTCAGACCGGAGAATACCAAGAGAAGCGCCAGCGATCCACACACTATCTTAGACAACAGAGGATCTCAAAATGTTCCCGGAAGATTGCTGGCGGAAAGAGAGCTTGGGGTCAGATGGTCGGTGACCTTGGACAAGAGACTGTCAGGCTTGCGTGGCCACGCATGCGGTGATCTGCTACTCGACCTTCGGGAGACCCGCCAACGCTTCCAGGATCTTCGCGTCCGGGTACTCGAAATCCTGCAGCTTCCCCTGCAGGTAGGCGTCGTAGGCCCCCAGATCGAAGTGGCCGTGACCGCAGAGGACGAAGCCGATGACTTTGGGCTCGCCCGACGCTTTGCACTTGAGGGCTTCGTCGATGACGACGCGGATGCCATGGGCGGGCTCGGGGGCCGAGAGGATGCCCTCGGTCCTGGCGAACAAAAGGGCTGCCTCGAAAGTGGGGAGCTGATGAACGGCCACGGCTTCAATCACTCGGTTGTCGTAGAGGGCGCAGACCAGGGGCGCCATCCCGTGGTACCGGAGGCCACCGGCGTGGATCGGCGCGGGGATGAACGAATGGCCGAGTGTGTACATCTTCAAAAGCGGAGTGGTCCCCGCGGAGTCGCCGAAATCGTACACGTAGGCGCCCTTCGTCAGGCTGGGGCAGGCCATCGGCTCCACGGCGATCGCCCGAAGGTTGGGAGTCTTCCCGGAGAGCTTATCCCGGAGGAAAGGGAAGGTGAAGCCCGCGAAGCTCGACCCACCGCCGACGCACCCGACGAGAATGTCCGGGGAGTCCCCGGTCAGGTCGAACTGTTTCTGCGTCTCCAACCCGATCACCGTCTGATGGAGCAGGACGTGGTTGAGCACGCTCCCCAAGGCGTACTTGGTGTCCGCCCTGCCGGCCGCCTCCTCGACCGCCTCGCTGATCGCGATCCCGAGGCTGCCCGGTGAGTCAGGGTCTTTGGCCAGGAGGGCACGCCCGGCAGCGGTCTCCCGACTGGGGCTAGGAACCACCGTGGCCCCCCAACTCTCCATCAGCACGCGACGGTGGGGTTTCTGCTCGTAGCTGACCTTGACCATGTAGACCTTGCAGTCGACGCCGAAAAAATTACAGCTCATCGCCAGGGCGCTACCCCACTGCCCGGCTCCCGTCTCGGTCGTGATCCGCCTTACCCCCTCCCGCTTGTTGAAGAATGCCTGCGCGACGGCGCTATTCGGCTTGTGGCTGCCGGCCGGGCTGACCCCCTCCCACTTGTAGTAGATGCGGGCCGGGGTGTCGAGCGCCTGCTCGAGGCGGATGGCCCGGTACAGCGGGGATGGCCGCCAGAGCTTATAGACCTCCTGCACCTCCTCTGGGATGTCCATCCAGCGCTCCTGACTCACCTCCTGCTTGATCAGCTCCATGGAGAAAATAGGCGCCAGGTCCTGGGGACCGATCGGTCGTTTCGTGCCGGGGTGAATCACCGGTGGCAGGGAGAACGGCAGGTCCGCCTGGATGTTGTACCAGCGGGTCGGGAGATCCTTTTCGTCAAGCAGAAACTTGTGCTGTGCCATCGTCGGCTCCTGGCAACGGAATCCTCACCACCACAGCCCGCCGTCAAGGTATTCCCATAACAGGAAGGCGCCGATCTGATAGTCAAAGGTCTGAGTCCCGGCCACCGGGATCTTGGCTCCGAGCGCGACGGCGACGTGTCCCCGCTTGGACAGTCCCTTGTAGAGCATCGGCGCGAGGGAGTAGACGTCCCTGGTCTGGCCTTCGATCCTGGTGTCGGCCTCGAACTCCAGGGCAGGCACCCAGCCGCTCTTCAGCGGGGAAAGCGGCAATTGAAGCGCAGCTCGGTACAGGAGCCGCCGAGCGGCCTTATCCACGTCCGCCGGCAGCACCGCTTTGAGCTCCCCTTGCAGGACGAACGGACCCAGCGTTTTTCCCGCGCGGAGGGACGGTCCCAGACCCACGGTCCCATCGCCCAGGCCACGGTCGCGGTCGCCGGTGGGCAGGACGAGGTCGAGGGAGAACGCAGCGATGGCGCCATACTGCTGGCTGGCCAGCAAGACATGTTTATACGCCAGCGTGAGGTCGCCAACCCCGCCGGTCGCTGACCCCCCTCTAAGGTCGTTGTAGACGATCGGCAGCGTGACCTCAGCCATTCCGCGGGAACCAAGCCGCTTCTCAAGAGTGAACTCATTTACCAGAGACCGAGACTCACGGCTCTTTTCGAAGCTGACGGTCCAGACCGCCTCGTTTTCCGGAAACGCTTTGCCGGTCACGAGAGACCGGCGGAAATTCAGGTCCGCGTTCGGCCAGGACGGATCGGCGCAGAACCCCCGCAGATACGCGATCACTTCACGGATCTGCTCCTCCGACAGGGAATCCGCAAACGAGGGCATCTGGTCTGAGAGCCCCAACACCGGGCCGCCTCCTGTGGCCAGGGCCACCCAGTTGCCAGTGGTTTCTGCGGTCACGATCGAGCAGTCGGTGAAATCGGGCAAGGGGACTTCTATTCTCGTGCCCTCCGGCGCCCCTCGGCCATCGCGAGCATGGCAGGAGGCGCAGGCGGCTTCGTAGAGCTCTCTCGCAGTTTCTGTTGCGGCCGCCGACGCGCTCACCAGCAGGAACCACAGCACCAGCGCCCAGGAGGATTTCATTCACGCTCCCGCTGAGCCAGAAGGCAACGGCCACCATTCACATCAGACGTCTGAGAATCAAACGATACGTGTCAAAAAATGTTATATCTTCATTGCCTCGAAAGTCCCCCTCACCCGCACCCTCTCCCACACATGGGGAGAGGGGTCCTGAGTGGAGGATACCGGACTTTCATGCCCATGGGCGTGGCGCAGGCTCATGAGGTACTGCGAGCGACTGAAAGGAGCGAAGCAATCTCGCCTCTCTTGAGATTGCTTCGGTCACTTCGTTCCCTCGCAATGACACTTCGTTTAATGCGCTTCAATTACTGTGAATTGAGCAGGTGCACCTCCAGTCTCACGAAGGTCTACAATCCCAGGTAGGCCTTCTTCACGTGGGGGTTGGCTTTCAACTCCGCGGTGGGTCCGGATAGCGCGACGCGGCCATTCTCCAGAACATAACCAGTGGTCGCCAAGTCGAACGCGATGGACACGTCCTGCTCCACCAAGAGAATAGTCGTCCCTTCGTGGTGGACTTTACGCACGATGTCCACCAGGGCGTCCAACATGATGGGGGCCAGGCCCAGCGACAGTTCATCCAGGATCAGAATCTTGGGTCGGGCCATCAGCCCGCGCGCGATGGCACACATCTGCTGCTCGCCGCCACTCAGGCTTCCTGCACGCTGCGCCTCTCGCTCCTTGAGCCGCGGGAACAGCCCGTAGATCCCCTCAAGGTCTCGCTTGATATCGGCCAAGTCCCGGCGGCAGTAGGCCCCCATGAGCAGATTCTCCCGCACCGTCATCTGGGGGAAAAGTCGCCTGCCCTCCGGCACCTGCGTGATGCCGCGCGCCACGATCGCCTCCGAGGTCAAGCCGGTGATATTAACTCCCTTCAGGTAGATGCTCCCTGCCAAGGGACGGATGATCCCACAGATGGCATTGATGAGCGTGGACTTCCCAGAGCCGTTACTGCCTACGAGCGCCACGACCTCCCCGTCAGGAACCGACAAGCTCACGTCCCAGAGAACCTGGACCCCTCTATTCCCCGCGCTTAGCTGACGGACTTCAAGCATGAGGCTGCTCTGCATAGCGCCGTCCAAGGTAAGCCGCAACAACCTCCGGGTGGTTGAGCACCTCTTCGGGCGAGCCCTCGGTCAACTTCTCTCCATGGAACAGGACCATGATCCGATCGGACAGGTTCCGGATCGCCCGCATCACATGCTCGATAACGAGCAGAGTGATCCCGCGGTCCCTTACCCGCTTGATCAGGTCCACGGCAGCGTCGATCTCGGTCGGGTTCAACCCGGCCATGACTTCGTCCAGGAACAGGATGGTGGGCCGCATGGCGAGTGCCCTCGCGAGTTCCATCCGCTTTCGCTCGGGCACATTCAAGCCCTCAGCCGGCGAATGAGCCCGGTGTGCCAGGTCGACGAAATGCAGGACTCCCGTTGCCTGCTGCCGAGCCGCCCCGATGTCCCTGGACCCTCCTCGGGACCCAAACAGGGCGGCCACCATCACATTCTCAAGCACGGTAAGGTTGTGAAACGGCTTGACGACCTGGAAGGTGCGGCTGATCCCGAGACGAGCTATTTCATGGGGCGGCAGCTCCCGGATTGAGCTGCCCCGGAACAGGACATCCCCGCCCGAATACCCCAATGTCCCGGTGATAACATTGACCAATGTGGTCTTTCCGGACCCGTTGGGGCCGATGAGCCCGAGGATCTCCCCCTCGCGGAGATGGAAGCTCACATCGGACACGGCGGCCAACCCCCCAAACAGCTTTGTTACGCCGCGCGCTTGCAGGATCTCCATGGCCATGCTTCTCCCTTACACTGATGTCATTGCGGGCAACTGAGAGGAGCGCGGCGATCCCGTCCGTGTCGAGATTGCGCAACCTGCCCCGAGCAGCGGCGAGGGGTCTCGCTCCTCGCAATGACGCTTCATGCAATGGGTTTGCATCAGATCCGGTGTTCCCGGAGGTTCTTGACGAAGTACCGGAGCGAGAAGGTGCGGTGCCTGATCAGGTCGGACAGTCCCTTCGGCATGAAGATCACGACCAGGATGACGATCAGGCCGTTGAACAGCTCCGCCAGAGTCACCAAATGCGTGGACAGCCACTCCGACACCGAGGCCATCACCAGCGCCCCCAGGAGCGGCCCCAAGACCGTCCCCGCGCCGCCGAAAACCGCCATGATGATCATCTGCACGGTGATGATCACTTTGAAGACTGCGTCGGGGTCGATGAATGTGATCCAATACGCATAGACCCCCCCGGCCAGGCCGGCAAACAGTCCGCTCATGGCAAAGGCGATCGTCTTGTAGAGGGGGGTGTTGATCCCCATCACGGCTGCTGCATCCTCGTCCTCGCGGATGGCGATCAGGCCGTATCCGAACCGCGATTCCGACAACCACCAGTTGAGCAGCGTCACAGCTGCCAGGATCGCCAGCATCAGATAGAAGAACGGCAGGGGGCTGCGGACGATGGGCATTACCAAGCCCGTCCCCGCTCCCGTGAACTCAACGTTATAGACCACCTCCCGCATCGTCTCGGCGACCCCAAGAGTCGCGATGGCGAAATAATGCCCCTTCAACCGCAGAATGGGGAGCCCCACAACCGCGGCGAACACCATCGCGAGAAGCCCACCCGCCGGCAACGCCAGCGCAAACGGGGCCCCCACTCGCGTGAGCAGCACCCCGGTCGTGTATGCTCCGATCCCGAAGAACGCGACGTTCCCGAACGACGCGTACCCCGTGAACCCGCCGATGATGTTCCAGCTCTCCGCCAGGGCCGCTAGCATGAACAGGTTAATGAGGAACTGGAGCATGAAGGGGGACACCACGGTCGGCGCAGCCCCCAGGACCAGCAACACCAGCAGGCCAGCTAGCAACGGAACCCAGCGCTTTATGCTCATCCCCCCTCCCGCCTACCCAGGACCCCGGTGGGCCTGAAGATGAGGATCAAGACCAGCAGGCCGAAGCTGATTGCGTTGGGATATGTCGGTCCGACATAGGTCGAGCTGAACGATTCAGCCAGCCCCAGCACCAGGCCGCCGACGATCGGGCCCATCATCGTCCCCAGCCCACCCAGCACGGCCACCACGAACGACTTGAGCGTGAGCGCCCCTCCCATGGTCGGGGTGATCGGAAAAAGCATCCCCCACAGCGTGCCCGCGGCGCCCGCCAACGCCGCGCCCAAACCAAAGGTCACCGCGTAGATCCGGGCGACCGGGATTCCCGTCAGGCGCGCGGCACGGAGCTCCTGGGACGTGGCCCGAATGGCTCGACCGAGACGCGTCCGCTCCATCAATAACAGGAAGAGCACTGACAGCACGATGGTGGTCACAAAGACCCAGAGCCGGACGTAGGGAACGGTGAGGCCGCCCACCGAAAAGTTGGAGCCTGCATAGGCCGGCGTGACCTGCCTGAGGTCCGACGACCAGAGGATCCGGGCAAGGTTGATCATCACCACTTCGATGCCAAACGTGATCAGCAGCGTGATAAACAGTTGGGCCCGCACAATGAGGTTGAGGACAAAGCGTTGAAGGAGGTAGCCATACACGAAGAGCAGCGCAACGGTCACCGGTAGGGACAGGAATGGATCCCACCCCAAGAGCGTGAAGGCCCAGAACGTGATGTAGGCCCCAAGCATGATGAGGGCCCCGTGGGCGAGGTTGACGATATTCATGACGCCCCAGATCAGGGACATGCCAAGCGCCATGATGCCGTACAGGCCGCCCAGCAAGATGCCGTTGATCAACACCTGCAATATCAGCATATTGCCCACCTGGGGGGCAGAGGCCCCTGCTCGCCTGGCCCTCGGCTCCCCTGCTCCCCTGCTCTCTTGCGACCTATTTCCGTTGACTCCACTTTGGCATGGGGTAAATCGGCTTGGCCGCAAACTTCCCCGCGACGTACACCGGCACCAACTTGCCCTGCTGGATCTGGATGAGCACCTGCCCTAACGCGATCTGGCCATTCGGCTCGAATTTCACCCTGCCGTAAAGCGTCTCGACGTCCAGACTGGCGATGGCGTCCCGGACTTTTGTTGGCTCCAGCGAGTTCGCTTTCTCAATGGCGAACTTATATACCAGGACGTCGGCCGCTCCTGAGGCCACATGGTAATCTGCTTCATAGCCGAACCGCGCCTTGAATTGCTTGCTGAATTCTCGCGCCGAGGCAAAGACCTCCCCCCCGATATCCATGTCGGGCAGCCAAGGCGTCACCCCATACGCGTGCTCCGCCGCCTTTCCCAACGCTTGTCGGAAGTCCGCCGTGGGCGGACCCACCGTGAAGACCCACATTTTGGGGTTCACGTCGGCGGCCTGGGACTGGCGGATAAAGTTCAGCGAATTCTCGGCATGTCCAGCAACGAGGATCAAGTCGGGATTCTTGCTCTTGATGACGGCCAGGATTGAGGTGAAATCCTGCGTGGCAGGCTGATACTGCTCGTCATAGACCTTCTCGATCCTGTATTCCTTCAGCAACTGGCGCGATCCCTCGGCCACGCTCCGATCGAAGGCTTCATTGGAATACAAAAGGGCCGCCGTCTTGATGGGGGGCTTCAGGTTGACCGCCGCCTGGGTGGCCGACAGGAAGTAGAACTCTGCCCTGGGCAGCGTCCCGAAGATGTACTTGTATCCCCGGTCAAAGATCTTTTCCGAGGCACCGCCACCCTGGACCATGGGGATCTGGTACTTCTCGGCCACCGAGCTGGCGGGGATCGTGATCCCGCTGGTATAGGGACCCAGGAGGAAATTGACCTTGTCCGAGGTCACCAGTTGGGTAAACAGCCGGACGCTCAGGTTGGGGTCGCTCTGGTCGTCATACAGCTTCAACTCAAGCTTGTAGGTCTTCCCACCTACCTTGACACCGCCCTGTTTGTTGACGGCGTCCACCGTCATGGTGTAGGCGTCCACGTAGAACTTTCCCTCTCGCGCATACTTCCCGGTCTGTGAGATTGCGGAGCCGAGCACGATCGTATCGGTGGCGGCCCAAGCAACCACCGCAGCGAGTAGTAACCCCACCGCAGCCGCGCCAATCAATCGTCGCCCAACACTTCGCTTCATGACCGATCCCTCCTCATTGCGTCCACGGTTTCTGCCACGGGTGAAGTAAGCGTGTCATTTCGGGATAGCGACGGCGAACGGCATCTTCCCGACGGCCACGGTGGCGATCACCTTGGCGGCCGTCACATCGATCACCGAAACCGAGTCACTTCGGCCGCAGGCCACATATAGGCGGCTCTCGTCCGGGGTGAAGGACAAATACCAGGCCCGCTGACCAACGTCAATCTTCCTCGTGATCGTCATGGTCCGAGCATCGATAATGTACACGGCGTTGCTCTTTCCGTGTGCTACGTAGATCCTACTGCCATCTCGCGTGATGACGACCCCCACCGGTCGCTCGCCCACCGGGATGCTCTTGATCACCTGGTGGCTCGCCGTGTCGATCACGGACAGCATCCCGGGTTGAGATTGCTCGCTCGCCACGTAGGCACGCTTCCCGTCAGGGCTGAAGGCGATCCCTCGCGGGTTCTTGGGCATGGAAATCGTCGCCACCACCTTGAGGGCCGAGGTGTCGATCACAGAGATGGTGCTCGATGTCTCGTTCGAGACATAGGCAACCTGTCCGTTCGGGCTGATCGCGATCCATTCGGGCTCTGCCTGGACCTCGATGGTCGCGACTGTCGTCCCTCTGCCCGTGTCGATGACGGTCACCGTTCCGCCGTTCTCGTTCACTGCGAACAACCGAGCTCCATCAGGACTGAGGGCGACCCCCTCGGGGTCCACTCCAGCGGGCCACGCCTCGATCTGCTTCCCGATTTCGACATCGATGACGCTGACGCTGTCCGAATTGCCGTTGCTGATATACACGCGCCGCCCGTCCGGCGAAATTGCGACGCCCCTCGGTCGCTTACCCACCTTGATCGTGCGGACGACCTTATTCGTCGCCGTGTCAATGACCGACACATCATCGGATTTCTCATTGGTCACATAGGCCATCGGGCCAGCCGAAGCGATCGGACAAAAACCCGCAAGAAATGTAACGAGCCAGGACAGCAGCCCCACAAGGCACCGTCCATTCCAGTGGAGTGTCGTCTGCATTACCTCTCCCTCGCTCCAGATGTGTCGGTAGTCGAAACCCTTGATGTCTTGATCAATCCGACCTTGAACCGTCTCGCCACAGGAAGACACGGGCATTTCCTACCACAAAATCTGCAGCCTGTCCATCATGAAGACACTTCGATGCACGAGGGTCCAATCGCTGGGTGGAACAGGGCGTGGAGCGGTCCGGTTGTGCGGACAAGTGAGGCAGGTTCGAAGGTCACATAAGGTCACATAAGCCTTGACAATCCAGCACGGCCCCGATTAGAGTAGCCGCCTACCTAGCCCTGCGCGAGCCTTTCCTTCCACAAGCGAACCTCGCCATGACCATGCGTGACACCGGTATCGACCTGACAAGAATACGACTACCTGGGCTTGGTCGAAGAGGACTTCAATTCGTATGGCAGGATCAGGGTGACGGAAGATCCAGGGGAAGGGAGAATCCACACCCAAGAAAACGGACGGCGATTGCTTCGAATGACTCTACCCAGGAAGACTCCTCATGAATATCACGCGACTTGACCTTGAAGGCTTGGTGTTGATTGAGCTCGTGATCCATCGAGATGCCCGTGGTTTCGTGACAGAGCGGTTTCAGCTCGCTCGCTTTCGCGAAAACGGGCTGCCAACGAATTTCGTTCAAGACAATCACTCACGCTCCTTACCCGCGACGCTGCGCGGGCTCCATTACCAATACCACCCCACTCAAGGCAAGCTGGTCGGGGTGATACGCGGTCAGATCTGGGATGTGGCTGTCGATATCCGACCGGAGTCTGCCACGTACGGGCGGAGTCTTGGGGTGGAGTTGAGCGACGTGAACGGGCGCGTACTCTGGGTTCCACCAGGCTTTGCCCATGGCTTTTGCGTGCTGGGAGACGAGCCGGCTGACGTGCTCTACAAGGTAGACGCATTTTATAACCCAGCGGCAGAGGGAGGGATCTTCTGGGCTGACCCCGATCTGTCGATCCCCTGGCCGATGCCTCGCCCGATCGTGTCGGAAAGGGACCAGAGGCTTCCAAGTTTCGCCGAGTATCGTGCCCGCCCGGCAGGATGGAGTGCCTAATTCACAGCAATTCACCCTTCGCGGCTGCGTCCGCAGGAGATACCTGATGATAAGCGTTGCCTACAAGGAGGAAGAGGATATCTCGGGATCGGTTGATCGGTGAGTGACCGCTCGACGATCGAACGATTCCAAAAATCAACCGCGCCGAACCAGTTTGGTAGGCTGCGGCCAAGGCATGAGCGATGGCCACGTGGGCGGGTGGTAACTTCCCGCTCGCCGGGATGTCAGCCGTCAGCTTCAGGAAGGTTCAAGAGTTCTTCGCACGCTCGCCAATTACGGTCGGCACTCCCAACCGAATAACCCTGCCGCGGCCGCAGGCGTGCCAGAGCCCGTATCAGTGGTGACAATTTTGATCGAGAGTGTGCTACCGGCCGCGGGCGGCGGCGCCGTAGCCCGCCCCGGGCGTGGCCGTAGGAGGTGAGGCCGTTCGACGGCCGCGCCGACGCTTCAGTGGTTCGGAGCGCGGACGATGACCGCGCTGATCCAGGTCGCCATGGGCTGCGATCCGATGAGCCTCAAGGCATCCACGGGGCACCGCGGCCGTGGCTCGGCGAGTACGCTCTCGAGCGGAGTGGGGAGAACCGCTGACGCTACGTGCCTACTGCGTGCTTTGTCACGGGCAACGCGCGCGCCACGCGCGTGTCAGTCTTGCGGGCCGCACACGCCAGGAATCTCAAGCCCAGGACAACGGCGCCTATCAGTTGCTGCCCCACACCCACATTTCGGTCCGCGTATACGAATAGGTGCTCCCTGTGCGATCCACGTCGGAATTCCACGCCCTGCGGAACTTGATGC
>JBGQJI010000077.1:0-11687 GCA_041498975.1 Methylomirabilis sp. (SeqCode) | reverse complement strand
CGATCGGCAGTATCCTACTCCAGACGTCCGGCCATTGAAAGCGATACCTCGCCGGAAACCTCACCGCCGCACCCTCCCACGGGTGGCCAGGGGAACCCCTCGAGAACATCAGCCATGCTGGGTTTTTCGCGCCTGGACCCTCCCTGGAGGCCCCGTCCTTCTTTCCCGACGAAGTATTCGGAGGGTGCGTTCGACCGGATGGGCCGGTGGTTGGCGCGTATCGGCGCAGGGGTCTTCCTTGAGGAGATCTTCGCGGGAATCGCGGTCGCGGATCACTACAGGCGAGATTCCTTGTTCAAGATGAGGCGGGATGAGCGTGACTGCTACTTCCGCTCACATTTTCCTGAAATACTTGGCGATCTCTCCTCCATCGCAAGCCAGGAACCACACCTTGTCGCCGGGGCGGATCTGGTCCGCCTCAAGCGCCCACCGCTCGGTCACGCCGATCCGGTAGGTGTAGACGCCCGCCCACTCGTGAATCGTGATCGTCGTCTCGCCGATCTCGACAACCTGCCCTTCGTGGATGACCCGGTCCGGGCAACGGGAGACCTGTGCTAGTGCCACGGTCGTCAACAGGCCGGTGACCAAGACGACGGAGACGACCGCGGCAGCGCGGCGCCACATGCCTCTCATCCCATTCCACCCTTCCGGCCTGCCGATCCGAACCCGTTTTGTTGTCGAACACGAATGGGGCCCCCGCAGATTCCGTCAACCGACACTGCCTTCGACACCTGATCTCTCGCCGACATGGGGCCCGTCAACGGCCGCCCGCCTGCCCGGCCGGAGGAAGGGCCTGCCGGGCCGGTGGCGATGGCGGAACTCCTCCTTTGATCCGGCCCTGGCCAGGGTGGGCCTCCCTCTGAAGTCCGGGAGGAGCGGGCAGGGCTGGCGCCCGAAGCTCTCGCGTCGATCGCATTCCACCGAACCTGGCTGCGGGATGCTGCGTCACCGTAGAGGAGGGGCGAGGTGGGGACGATCCCAGCAAAATCTCAGGAGCGATTCTTCGCGGTTTAGCCTCCGGGTGCACGCTGGGATTCTTGATGCCGGCAAGGGGAGGTCTGACATCGACCCCTCCCACTTCTCGGCCTTGAGGCGCCCGCAACGGGCCTCCGATGGACTCCGAACTCTTTCGGAGGGGGATCGGCGCCGGTTTAGAAGGCACAGGCAATGACCTGGCGACCACCGGACGGAGTGGTGGCGGACCTGGCGTCACGCGACCTCCAGCAGCAAAGACATCCTTCGGCGCAGTGAACGAGGCGGGTCCCCTCCCGCCCCCCAGGAAGGCCTCCTTGTGGACGACGACGACCCCATGCGTGGCCGTTGCGTTGACGAACACATTCGTGACGTGGATGTTCGTCACCTGGATGTTCGTGATGTTCACACTCCATGGCCCGTAATGCCGGTGACCGTAGTAGATCTCCCCCGGCGCCAGGGGAATCCAGGCGACGAACTCGGGGCCGGTGATCCAACCCACCGCCCCAGGGTTCCAGATGACTGCGGTGGCAACAGGTGGGATCCAGACCCAGCCGGTGGCCGCGTAGAAACGCCATCGACCATAATGACAGGGCGCCCAGCCCCATGCCTCATACGGGAGCCAGACCAGCTCACCCCGCCACCAGATCCACCGGCCCTGATGGAACGGGGACCAGCCGGCCTCGACGATCGGCGCCCAGCCATAGCCGTACTCGGGGACCGGGACCCAATGCCCATACGCAGCGAGGTCCGGCGCATAGGCGCTGAGCCCAGCCGGTAGGTAGGGATCACGGACGGGGCGAGCAAGCTGGATATCGCGGAGATCGTTCCAGCGGTCGAACTCATCCCAGGGGGCGAGCGCATACAGTTGAGGGATGGCGTCCGGGCTCAGCCGCAATGCCTGGCGGCTGCGAACCTCGGTGACTCCACCGGGGGTCTCCACGAGGACCTCGCCGGAGTGGACCGACACCTGGACCGAGCCATCGGGAAACAGATCGGCGCGGAAGGTCGAGGGGACGGAGGCCTGGACGGAGGCTTGCGGAAGGTCTACCTGAAAGACAGGGAACTCAGGCTGGAGCCGCCTGATGTAGAATGTCGCCATTCCGCGCTCGAGCCCGAGGGAGGCCGTCCCGGCGTCAGCGGACGGCAAAGCGCGGATATCGAGGCTCGTCTCGTCCCCGAGACGCACCGCATTCCCCGCCGGAAGTTGGACTTCGGCTCTCCCGTGGCCGGCCACCCACACCTGATCGCCAGGGCCCAGGGGGAAATTCGAGGTGGCAGGCGCCCACTCCGATGATCCGGCCATCTGCACCTCCACCTCCCCCTCGATCAATCCGAGGCGCGCGGGAGTCCCTGGCCACTCCTCTGCCCGGGCCAGGCTCGCCAAGCCGAGGGCCAAGAACGTCGATGTAACCGCCACTGCTGTCTTGACTATCGTCCTCATCGGTACCACCCCCTCTTGCCATTCAGTGCGATCTTCCAACCGGATAGATGAGCAACCTCCATGCCAGCACGATCGAATGCGAAATAGCCATGGAACCCACTACTTACTACGCCGCAACCAAGCGGGAGGTGACCCCGTATCGACGAAATAGGGCGAGCCGGAGTCGCCAGTACCCCGTTTGGGTTTGGGGAGAGGGAAATGCTCTTGTCCCCTAATATAAGGGTGGGGATGAGGAGGGTCGCGCGGGCTGCTCATGATGATCGTCAAGGCAACTTGCCGCGATGGCAGGGAGAAAACGAGTGGGGAGACAGCTCAGCGGTCAGCCGTGAGGGTCTCCATCAGCACAGGCCGGCCCGCTCGGATCTGGACGACATACAACTGGTGAAGCCCATCATGCGACCGATCGAATGTGTACTCACCCAGCACCCCGGGGAAGGCCCGGATCCTCTCTAACGCCTCGCGGATCGCTTCTCGACTGGATCCACCCCGCTTCATCGCCTCGGCCAACAGGGATAGCGCGTCGTAATACGCCGCCGCGATGTTGTTGGGCTCCGTGTGGTAGCGCTCGCGATAACCTGTGGCCCAGGCCTGCCAGTTCGGCCCCGAGGTCCCCGGCAGGTATTCGGTGAGGAGATAGATCCCCTCGGCGGCCTCCTTCGCCAGCTCGAGCACCGGCGGCGCACCGAAATCACGCTGAGCGATGAGCTTCAGCGGGAGGCCGAGCGCCCTCACCTGTTGTAGGAAAAGGGCCGCCTCGGAGGTCTCCCCCAACGCCACCAGGGCCTCGGCTCCGCTGGCCTTGACCCGGTTAAGCGCCTCGGTAAACTCCCTGTCGCCTGGGCTCCACTGCGCTGTCACCGTCGGGATGATGCCGTACTTGTCCTGCAAGGCTTTGATGACAAGGCCGGCTCTGGCCGCATGGATCCCGGTGCGATCATGGAGGACCGCGATCCTCTTCAAGTTGAGGCGCTCCACGGCGTACTGGGCCATCAGGGAAGTCAGCAGCGTATCGCTCGCCCCGACGCGAAAGATCCAACGGCTATCCTCGGTGGTCTTGGGGTGCGTCCCGCCCGTGAGAAACGGCACACCCTCCTTCTCCACAATCGGCTTGCTAGCGAGAACAAAGGGGCTGAAGATCTCGCCTATGATCGCGACCACTTGAGGATCGCGGATCAGGTTGTTCAGGGCGGTCAGCGCCCCTTCCTTGGTATTCTGATCGTCCTCGAATACCACCTCCATTGTGGCGCCTTTCCGCGGCCTTTGGCTGATCACCGCATCGAGGGCCATCCGCACCCCGTTCTGCATGGCCTTCCCGACCTGCGCCCTCTCGCCTGTTTGCGGAAGCTGTACCCCAATCTTGAGCACCTCCGGCTCCGCCGCGTAGCCCCAGCTCCAGGAGAGAGTGAGTATCAGGGCCAATGCTATCGCTGTCATCCTTTTGACCTACTCATCATGTCTCCCCAGTCTTCATGTCAGAGGAGTGGTTTCGTGGTAAGCCCTCGTTTATGACGCACTCGCTCAGTAGCCCGTCGTCGAGCCGCCATCGATCTCTAATCCGCCAATGGGCATGAAAATGCGCGGCGCGAGTTCCCAATCCATGACGCTATGTCTTTCGCGCTCCTGTTAGCCCCAATTTGAAATTAATGGGCCTGCGATGTCTGGCTAGCCAGCGGGTGGCGCGGTGAGCGGGCGCCCACCCACGCCTTCGGCGCGGGTACCCGGCCCGCAGGGAAGGGCCCCACTGGGGGATGGGTGGAGCGAGGACGACGGGGGCTGATCACTGCGACAGGACCCGCTGGCCGCGCTACCCTCCCCACTGGATATTTTCGGATCGGGGTTAGTTGAGTCGTGAAAGCAGCACCTCCATGTCCGGAGCGTTCCACGCCGCGCAACAGGGGATGCCGCCCGCATAGGCGCGGGGGAAGCGCGGCAGCGCTCGAGCTTTAATGCCAACGATGTGGTAGACCTGGACGCCGATATTGGACACGAAGGCGATCTCATCCGGGCTCGGCTCCGGATAGACCTCGTTCAGGAGAACAAGCTCCTTCCAGAAAAGCTGCATGTAGTCCGAGATGACGGCCTTTTTGGTGAGGTTGATGAGGATTGCATTCTTGTTCTGGAGGGGCAGAGGCCAGGTCTCGTGGTTGATCCTCCGGCCGGGAAGAATGTCCACGACATAGGTCTCGCGATGAGCCAGGCGCTCAGCCAGCCGACGGCCGATATACCCCTTACCCCCCAGGAGGATAAGGGGAACGCTCTCGGCGTACCCGATCTGCGCCCGGAGTTTCGTCTCGGCCTGGATCACAGCCTCGACAGTGACTTCGAGCTCCACCCCAACCGTGCGGATGGCCCGGGTTTGGAGCACCCCCGGAAGGATCCCGGCGAAGCTGATCCGCTCGGCGCACAGGAGGCGACGGATGCGCTCGGTGCGCTGGACGAGGGCCTCGAGCTGCTGCCTGTTATGGTTCACATCGGCGGGGTTGAAGAAGTCTTCGTCGGAGCTTGAGATCACCGTCATGAGGCCCAGCATGCCGTTCTGCATGTAGATGCCGGCCAACCAGGGAGACCAGCGACAGCGCCGTTGCACCCAGCGGTAGGCGTAGTCGTCGGCGTATTCTTGCGTGACCGGGTAGGCGACGAAGACAGTCCTGATCGCGCGGAAGCGACGGTTAAGGCGGCCGACCAGCCAAAACAGCGGGTCGTGCAGAAACAGGAGGTTCAGCGCGAGCATCCCCATTCGCCCGCAATGGGCACGAACCCAGCCGTGCTGTGGCTTCCCGTTCCCCAACGACCTCTCCTCGCGGCGGATCACAATCCACGGCGATTCAATGCCCACGTCGCCTGCCGACCCATGCTGCGTGCGATCAGCCCTTGCCAGCGTCTTCCGCTACACCATCACCGGAGCATTGCTTTTCGTCGAAGAAGGCCCGACCGGTGCCCCAGCGCCGCGAGGTCGAGCCGACTACCACCAGACCCGCCAACTCGTTCATCCCGTACCCGACCGTCGCGAATCTCACTTGCTGGACGCCGCCTTGCAACAGGCTGCGGCTTCCCCAGCAAGCTCCTTTCCGATTTCCGAAGGCCCGAAATATAATGGCACCGCGCCCGTCACTCTTGGTGTCACAGTGCCATCCTGCTCGGTGTCCACGACACCGTGCCACTCCTCGCCGACCCTTGCCCTGGCGTCAGGCTGTGGCTAAGTTCCGTCCCTTCTATCACAGGCCCCAAGACACGTCAAGCAATAGTCCCGGCCCCAACCCGATGCGTCGGGAAACGGAATGAACAGGTCTATCGCCTTTTGGTACACAGGCCGGGCGGAAAGCGGCGTTTCATCTCGCGCGATCGAGTAGACGTCTGCCGCGCTCATCTAACGGATCAATGAGAAAGACGGATGAGGGGATTCCACAGCGGGAAGGTACGCCGTGCGGTGATGGGCCGAGACGCGGGGAGCAGGCCAGCCGACGTGCCCGAAGGCCTCGCGAGGGAAGCCCAATGGCAAGGGGGCGGAGCCTCTAGGCTTTCCGGCCAGGCGTGTCCGGTTTGTCTCGGGCCCGTGACGGCTTCACTCCGACCGCGATGACCCATGTCTGGACGAGCATCAGCTCGTTGTCACGGATGAACGGGCGCATGCCAGTCATGCTCAACCCATTCAGCTCCTGAGTGAATTCTGCGATGATCCTTCGTCGTCCGTCGTTCGCCACGCCCGTCAACTCCAACCAGCGATCGACGCTTACTTCGACCTCACGCGAGACTGTACGGAGAATCTCCAGCCCGGCATTCCGCGCGACCATTGTCAGCTCTCCGGCCGAGAGGGCGCGAGTATGTGATGGATCGCGCACCCGCTCTAATCGGTTGTGCGTGGCAGCCAGCCCCGTGTCGTCAGGGGATACAAGGTCGCTCACAGCCACTTTTCCACCGGGGCGGCACACGCGCGCCATTTCGCCGATCTGGATGTGCGGATCCTCGAAATGATGAATCGACAAGCGACTGACCACGAGATCAAAGGACTCGTCCGGGTAAGGCAAACTCTCAGCAAATCCCCGCTCGAAGACGATGTTCGTCAATCCGGCATCTTCGGCCTCCCGCCTTGCGTGCACGAGCATCTCGGGTGTCAAATCCAATGCCACAACCCGTCTCACATATGGAGCAATCGCACGGCTCAAGTGACCGGTGCCGGCCGCGACGTCCAGGACCTCGAAGTGAGATCGAAGATCCAGATTGTCCACCACCCAGTGCAGGTGCTCGGGATTCGCAAGAGCAAGGCCCTTCCCTTCGAAGCGTGGCGCTTGCTTGCTGAACTCCCTTCTGATCACCTCGTGATGGTCCTCTTTCATCCTCAGAACCCTTAGCGCCGCATGATTGCTGTGGCCAGCGATTGAAGAGCGGCAGCCACGGACGTCCCGGAGCTGGCTGCCGCCTGCGCCACGTTCAGCCCGTGAGGCAGCCCGGCCACCGCCACCTGCTACGGAGCCCCGCATCCCATACGTCTTGCGGCTGAACCCTTCCTCATGCGGACTACTATTTGAGGGTTTGCTGAAAGCCGGTCTGAATCAGGCGGTACACCTGCCCCATGAATACTGCTGTCTGTTGTGGGGTGAGCGGAGATTCTGAGCGGATCGGGGGTCCCCATGCACCGCTCCCCTTCCCCTTGGCCACCCAGCCCTCATCGACCCACGCTTTGATGCTTCTGGCGCCGTCCCCTGGATGCGCGAAGGTTTCGGACATCGCGATGATCCGCCCGTCGCGCGTGTCCGTCACGTACCCGATCACCAGGATGACATCCTTGGGATGCCCGCCAGCAGCATTCGGGGCATGAAAGACGGAAGGCGGGCCGACGTGAGCCGCTTTGGGAGTCAGGACGGATGAAATCAGCCAAGGCGCGAGCGGCTGTCCGCTATCCTGGTAGGGCCGTTTGGCGACAATGGTATAGGTGCTCACGGTCGCCGGATCATAGAGGTCCGGAATTTCCGGCGAGTCGGGGAGCCCTTCCGGTTGCCCGTCCGCCCAACCGGGACTCACGATCAGCACCGCAAGGCCATACATGAGGCCCGCCAGGATCGCCCTGCTTACCCGTCTTGTCATCTTCGCGTGTGTCATCATCAGCTCTCCTTGTCTCTAGTGCCGTTCCAACTATTTACGCCAAAATGGTGAGGCTGGGGCAACCGATAGTTCTGGGCAGGACACCTGTCGCCGATGAGCTGCAACAAAATGGAACGGCGCGAGTCGCCCCCGATTTTGCAGCACCGGAACGCCCAGGTATGCCCGCTGTTGAGAACTCAGGGTGGGGCCAAGACGAGACTGCCCCACAAGAGCAAAGGGGTCAGGCAAACTTTCCAGATCGCCTAACCCCTTGCTTCATGCTGGAGGTGATTGCCTTGCCGGGGCAACCGTGCTTAGCCCACCTGGGCCGGCACTTCCGTTTCCTGCTTCTTTTCTGTCTCCTTCACGATCTTCTTCAGGATCTCATCGATCTCTTCGCTTGCCTTCTTGGGCTCTTCTCGCTCCCAGCACATGGTCGTCTCCTCCTTTGATTCTTCATTCTCCCATAGCTCCTCGCGGTCGTCAAGCTTCGCTTCCAGGTATGTCGCTTCCAGCTATGGCAATCCGGGGCAAGCTCTGCTAGACTGAGACGGCAGCCCAGCCTGCAATAAGAGGAGCACTGCTTTCACCTACAGCAGGGAGAAGAATTGAAACGGACATTACGCATCGCAGCGCTGGAGCTAGTGTTCCTGCTCAGCCTCGTCGGAACGGCCCCCGCCGCCGATGGGGAAGCACCGGAGTTATCTCCACGATGCTCGAAGATCGCGCAAGAAACATCGGTGACGTACGACCTTCCCGCCATGCGCGGGGCGCTGGCAGAGTTGACTCGCTGGGATGTCACGGACTGGCCAGAACCCCAGGTCCAGGAGCTGGCACCAGAGGCCTTCCAGGGCCGGACAGAACTGGATCACCACCGCTTCGTGGGAAACTACGAGCCTGAGAAGAACCAGGTGTTCGTCAACCTCACCTGTCGATGCCAGGCGCCCGACCAGCCTGAGGCATTCTGCCGCGCCGTCCTCTTCCATGAGCTGGTGCACTGGGGGCAGCACGAACTCGGAATCGACAAGGTCATGAGTCTGACGGATCAGGAACGCCAGGCCTTGGATTTCGAGACCAAGTACCTGGAGACCAGGTTGGGGGTGACAGACCTGTACCCGCCAGACCGCCCGACCCCTGCCCAGCTTCCACAGCTGGGAAAGCCAATCAGGCTGACGCGGGTGCAACCTCGCACGTCGGTCCAGGATGCGACCGGCCACCGCCAGGCGCTCTGGATACTGACCGGAGTCTGGACGGACGTCTCCACCCAACACGAGTACCGGGGCCAGGCGATCGCGCATCGTGGGCACTGGGTCGGCGTCGAGATCTTCGAGGTCAACCCCGACACGGGAATGCCGGAGCTGGTGGAAACCTGGTGGGATGCAGGGTATCTGCGACATGACGCCACGTTTCCCGCCCACCCCGTCTACCTGGGTACGTGGGTCCAGGTCAAGTGATGGCTCCGAACCGCCGGTCACCACAGTGACCGCAGTGTTGCGGAGGGTGATTCGCGGGTGAGCACGGTCGTCTGCGTGCCGACCTACAATGAGTTGCACAACCTCGAGCCGATGGCCCGAGCGCTCGGCCGGGTGCTCGACGAGGACGGCCGGGTGCTCGTCATCGACGACTCCTCGCCCGATGGGACAGGGGAGCTCGCCGATCGCCTTGCGGCCGAGCTCCCCTATCTCAAGGTCCTGCATCGTCCGCGCAGAGTAGGACTCGGGCCAGCATACATCGCCGGCTTCCGGTGGGCGCTCGCAGCGGGCTCCGAGTTCGTGCTCCAGATGGACTGCGACTTTTCCCATGACCCGGCCGACGTGCCGCGACTCGTGAAGGCGGCCGAAGAGGCCGACTTCGTCCTCGGCTCCCGCTACGTGCCGGGCGGCTCCATCAGCAACTGGGGCCTCGCCCGTCGCCTTGTCTCCCTCGGCGGCTCGCTCTATGCCCACGCGCTCCTCGGCGTAAGCGTCCGCGACCTCACCGGCGGGTTCAAGTGCTATCGTCGGGTCGTTCTCGAGCGGATCGACCTCGAAGCGATCACGTCGCTCGGCTACGCTTTCCAGATCGAGACGACCTACCGCGCGCTTCGCGCAGGGTTTCGGGTCGTGGAGGTGCCGATCGCCTTCATCGACCGCCGGGTGGGCAGCTCGAAGATGAGCCGCGCCATCGTCCTCGAGGCGATCTGGAAGGTGCCGCTTCTTCGCTCGGCCGCGCTTCTGGGTCGCCTGTAGCGTGACGAGTGGCGCAGAGTCGAGCGCACCGATCGCGCCCGCCACGATCCCACCATGACTGCTGCTGCGACGGTCCTCTTGAAAACGGAAGGCAAAAAGCTGTTCTGAGGAGAAAGTGTGCGGAGGCAAGCGCCTGCCTTGGCGCGAAGGGTCGCTGCACCATGAGTGGCTTCTTCTCAGCCTTTGTCAGGCTGATAGGCCAGCGGGGTCTGGTCCCCCGACATGGGGAGAGGCAGCGTGGGTCACGTCAGCGCCCTCGTGGCGGCAACCCGTCCAGCGCCCGCTCAATCGCAGCGTCCTGGAAATCAACGACCACTGCCCGGGCCGTGAAGGGCGGCACGGAACCTGGCGATGGTTTCGGCATAGTCGGGGGTGTTGAACACGGCGGAGCCGGCGACAAAGGTATCCGCCCCCGCATCCGCAACGCGGCGCACGTTGTCCACTTTGACGCCGCCATCCACTTCCAGATCGATCGCCTTGCCGCTGGCGTCGATGCGACGGCGAATAGCCGTGATTTTGGGGAGCACGTACTCGATGAAACTCTGGCCACCGAAGCCGGGGTTCACGCTCATCACCAGCACGAGATCCAGCTTCTCCAGCACGTGATCCAGCCAGTTGATGGGGGTCGCCGGATTGAGTGACACGCCTGCTCGACACCCGAGGCTCTTGATAAGCTGGATGGTGCGATCCAGATGGCGGGTTGCCTCTGGATGGACGGTGATGATGGTGGCCCCGCTCTTCGCGAACTCCGGGACGATCGCGTCTACGGGCTCGATCATCAAATGGACATCGAGCGGCTTCTGCGTGTGGGGCCTGATGGCGGCCACCACCGTCGGCCCGATGGTGAGATTGGGCACGAAGTGGTTGTCCATCACATCGACGTGGATGTAGTCCGCGCCGGCCGCATCCACCGCCCGGACCTCCTCCCCCAGTCTGGCGAAATCGGCGGACAGGATCGACGGGGCGATCTTATACCTGGTCATCGATTGTCAGTATCCTCCACGAGGGCCATGCTCGTGCCGTTCCAACTTTTTCGGACACACAATAACGCTATGCAGAGGTGGACTGAGTTGCCCACACATCATCGTGTCGTGCGGCCAAATAGTTGGAACGGCATTAGTTGATGCGTGGATCAAGTTCTCGCTTGGCGTAGCGCCGGGCCATCTCCTCCAAGGGGATCGGACGGATCTTGCTCGCATTGCCCGCGGAACCGAACTGCTCGTAGCGGTCCTTGCAGATCTGCTTGGCGGCCTTCGTGGATGCGGTCCAGAATTTGCGCGGATCGAAGTTGCCTCTGCTCTTCGCCAGATCCTGGCGAACGGCGCCGGTCATCGCCAAGCGCAGGTCGGTGTCGATATTGACCTTCCGCACCCCATGCTTGATGCCAAGCTGGATCTCCTCGACCGGAACGCCAAAGGTTTGCTTGATCTCCCCGCCGAACTGCCTGATGACGTCGAGCCATTCCTGCGGGACGCTGGACGAGCCGTGCATGACCAGATGGGTGTCGGGAATGCGCGCGTGGATTTCCTTGACCCGCTGCATGACAAGGACATCGCCTTTGGGCTTCTGCGAGAATTTGTAGGCGCCATGGCTGGTGCCGATGGCAATGGCGAGTGAATCCACCTTGGTTGCCTTGACAAACTGGGCGGCCTGTTCAGGATCCGTCAGGAGTTGGTCAAGGGACAGTTTGCCCTCGGCGCCGTGCCCGTCTTCCTTCTCGCCCATGCCGGTTTCGAGGGACCCCAGGCAACCGAGTTCCCCTTCCACGGACACACCGATGGCGTGAGCGATCTCCACCACCTTGGCGGTGACGGCGACGTTATAGTCATAGGTTGATGGAGTCTTCATGTCCTCCAGGAGTGAGCCATCCATCATCAGGCTGGTGAACCCCGAGCGGACGGAAGCGATGCAGACCGCGGGGCTAGCGCCGTGATCCTGGTGCATGACAATCGGGATGTCGGGGT
>JBGQJI010000076.1:0-11845 GCA_041498975.1 Methylomirabilis sp. (SeqCode) | reverse complement strand
CTCGAAGCGCGTCGGCAGCGCCCAGATCGCGGCCCGGGTGCGGGCTGCCGGGATGCGGAGCGCCCTTCGAGACGCGGCCTGGGAAGATGGCCGCTCCTCAGGGCGAACGGGTTTGAAGCGGCCGCGTGGAATGTCATCTGATAGTACTGGTCCTGTCAGATCGATACCGATTCACAAGGTCCGCGGCACTTTCCCCACAAATTTGTCGCACACCCGGTGCCCGGTGTTCGGTTGACAGACGGATCGAGACATGCTATCACCGCATCGATAGCAAGAGGTTTAAGCATTGTTAGACTGTCGTTGCGAGCGACCAGGCTTCGCTGTTCCAGGTCCCAGGTTAAGAGCCGCGCTTGGTTGATCCTCGACTCGGAACCCGGCACTCGGAAGTTGCAACTCGCCACTTGGAACCTGGAACCCTGTTGAGATTGCTTCGGCCGACTGCGTCAGCCTCGCAATGACACGCGTGAGGGGGACTTTCGAAGCAATGACACTTTTCTTGCGGCGTCTGTAGTAGAAACCGTTTCCAGCTGTCATCGCGAGAGTCATACACTCCGCCAAGTGGAATAAGGGAGCGATGGTAGAACACGCTTGTGCAAGTGGCTTTACCTCTCCTGCCGAGATTCTCAGCGCCCGCAAGCCGCAGTGGCTGAAGGTCAAAGCCCCGGGCGGCCCCAATTACCTAAGGTTGAAGCGACTCCTCCATGATCAAAAGCTCCACACCATCTGCGAAGAGGCTCACTGTCCCAACATCGGCGAGTGCTGGGAGCAGCGCACCGCAACCTTCCTGATTTTGGGGGACATCTGTACGCGAAATTGCGGTTTTTGTGCCGTCACCCACGGCAAACCGACGGAACTCGATCTGGCTGAGCCGGAGCGGGTGGCCCAGGCGATCGGGCTGCTTCGGCTGGAGCATGCGGTGATTACCTCCGTCAACCGCGATGACCAGGCCGATGGTGGCGCATCCATCTTCGCCACAGTGATCCGCCGGGTGCGTGCGCTTTCGCCAGGCTGCAGCGTCGAGGTGCTGATCCCCGACTTCCAGGGCGACGAGGCGGCCCTTCGCACGGTGGTTGAGGCCGCCCCGGACATCCTGGACCACAATATGGAAACCGTTCCCCGCTTGTACCGGGACGCCCGGCCCGGATCGCGATATGAGCGGTCACTTGAGCTCTTCGACAGGGCGCGTCGGATGGCCCCGGATTTGGTGACCAAATCGGGGATCATGCTGGGGTTGGGCGAGGAGCGGCAAGAGCTGCTTCAGACGATGGTGGACCTGAGGGGAGTTGATTGCGACATCCTGACGTTGGGGCAATACCTTCGGCCAAGCCAGCAACACCTGCCGATCATGAAGTACTATGCCCCGGAAGAGTTCGGAGAGTTGAAGCTGATCGGGGAGGGGATGGGGTTCAAGCATGTGGAAGCAGGCCCTCTCGTTCGCAGTTCGTACCATGCTCGGGGGCAGGCCGTCGAGGTCCTCCGGAAAAGGGGAAACAATGAGGATGCCGCTGGGAATGGAACAGAAGGCGCTGACCGCTCTTCTCGAGTAGATGCTCCTGATTCACACAGTTGAAGAAAAGGGCGCGGAGATGAATGAGGCGGAGGGCGTGGCCGCGCTGGCCGACGTCGGTCGGCCGACCCATCGCCGAAGACTGATGCCTAGCCGGCCTAGATGCAGCCTGATCGACTTGGGTCTCACGCCCTACGAGGAGGCCTTGACACTCCAGCGCCGCCTTGCGGCACTTCGGGCCGAAGGGCGGATCGGGGATGTCCTGTTGCTGCTCCAGCATCCCCCTGTGATGACGTTGGGACGCGCCGGAAAGAAACGTCACCTACTGGTGCCCGAATCCTTCCTGGGCGCGTTGGGGATTGGTTTTTTTGAGGTGGATCGGGGTGGCGACATCACGTATCACGGTCCGGGCCAGTTGGTAGGGTACCCGATCCTGGATCTGGTCGAGCATGGCCGCGACCTGCACCGATACCTCCGGCGACTCGAAGGGGTCTTGATCGAAACTCTTTCGACCTTTGAGATCGTTGCTGACCGCTGGATCGGCCGGACAGGGGTCTGGGTGGCCGGGCGAAAGATCGCGTCGATCGGGATCCATCTCACTCGTTGGGTGACTCGCCATGGTTTCGCGCTGAACGTGGACATGGATTTGGCACCCTTCGGACTGATCGTCCCATGCGGCATCCCGGATGCCACGCCAACAAGTATGGCGAAGGAGCTGGCTCGTCCGGTTTCGGTTAACGAGGTGATCCCCGGCCTGATCGAACGGTTCGAGGCGGAGTTCGGGGTCGATCTCGTTTCCACCTTACGGTATCTGCTGCTCAGCTCGACCGAAGAGCGCCGTGAGGGTCTGCCCCTGGATCCTCCGGATCGGGAAACCATCGCCGTGGCACCCTTCTCCTGACCCCCCTCTCGGCTCATGGCCGGCGCACCTCCGGACCTGCCAAGCCCGGTTCCCGCCTAGACTGTAAATATTTGTATTGACATACCCGGGGAGGTTCTCTATTTTTTAAGGGCCGGAAAGCCCCGGTCTGCGGGCCTCTCCAGAGGGTGTGTCAGGTGAGGGTTCATTGGTCATCCTTCAAGGAGCTGAATGGAACCAGAACTTCCACCTCGCCAGAAGATCTTAGTTGTCGATGACCAGGAGGCCAACATCACGTTGGTGGAGGCCATCCTGGCCCCTCAGGGATACCAGGTCATACCCGCCTTGGATGCCGAGCGCGCCCTCGAGCTGGTGGCGGCCGGCCCCCCCGACCTTATCCTCCTCGATGTGATGATGCCGGGCATGGACGGCTACGAAGTCTGTTCCAAGCTCAAGGGGGACGAGCGGACCCGGCTCGTTCCTGTCATCATGCTGACCTCTCTGAGCGATGTGGAAGACAGGATACGTGGCATCGAGGCCGGGGCGGATGACTTTCTGAGCAAGCCCTTCCACCACGCGGAGTTGAGCGCCAGGGTACGGTCCCTCCTGAAGCTCAAGCAGTTCACGGATGAACTGGAGCATGCGGAGGATGTCCTGTGCACGCTGGCCCTGAGTGTCGAGGCAAAGGATGCCTACACCGATGGCCACTGTGAGCGACTGTGCCTGTACTCGGTCGCGCTGGGCCGGAGCCTGGGCCTTGGCAAGGAGCACCTGAAGGCGCTGCACCGTGGCGGCTACCTGCACGACGTCGGCAAGATCGCCATTCCGGAATCGATCCTCAACAAGAAGACGGGATTGACCGAGGAAGAGTGGGAGATCATGCGGGAACACCCGGTGATCGGGGAACGGATCTGCAAGCCGCTCAAATCGCTGAAGCTGGTGCTACCCGTCATTCGCTATCATCATGAGCGATGGGACGGCAGCGGGTATCCCGATGGCTTGAAAGCAGAGGAGATCCCCCTGACCGCCAGGATCATCCAGATCGTGGATATCTACGACGCGCTCATCACGGCAAGGCCTTATAAGCCGTCACTGAAGACCGATCAGGTGTTCTCGATCATGAAGGAGGAAGTTGAGAAGGGTTGGCGCGATCCCGAATTGATAGAACGCTTTATCAGCTTGCTGCAGTCCGGCGACCCACTGGTAGGACTGGAGGAAGGCAGACCAAGCTGGCTGGCAAACAGGCCATCTCCCTCCTGACCTAGAACTGTTCCTCCTTGCAATTTCCCTCAAGGTATTCTAATTGTATTATACCGGCGTGAGCATCTACACTCCGTGATCCTTGCGTCGTGTGTTCGCGCTTGCCGTGAACCTGTGGTCGGGGGCGGAGCCCATCGGTTAAGCATGCCCGGTCTGGCGTATCTGCATGTCGTCTCGGCACTCATCTTTCTGGGGGGCATGGTGTTTATTGCAGGTCTCCTGGTTCCGTCGGCACGCCGGCTTGGCGAGGCCGGAAGGACCCTTCAGACGATCGGCCAGGTGGTCAAGATTGTGCACCCGGTCCTGTTGGCATCCCTTGGCATCCTGATCGTTACGGGCGCCGCCATGCTGACCGACCTGAAAGCGGCGCTCGGGAGCCGTTATTTCAGCCAGCTTTTCGCCGCCCTGGGGTCGAAGCTTTTGGTAGTCTTCATCCTAGCCTTGTTGAGTAGCTATCAGTTTTTCCGGCTGGGTCTGCCTCTCACGAGATCCATGGCCGAGGAGTCAGGGGCGCCTGCGAGAGTACCTCCTGACCGGATGGCGGCGCTGCTCAGGTCGACGGGCCGGCTCCAAGGGTACGCATGGACATCTGCAGCCCTCGGCGGCGTGGCGGCCGCCCTGGGCGTCGCCCTGAGGCACGGGTGGTGAGCGCCGGAAGGGGTGGCGCCCCAGTTTTGCCCGCGATCGAGGTCCGGCGGCTTGTCAAATGGTATGGCGGCCAGCCGGCCCTGCGAGGGATCGACTTGGCCGTCGCGCCTGAGGAGATCCTGGCGCTCTTCGGCTCAAACGGGGCCGGCAAGACCACCTTGCTCCGGATTCTGGCCGGCCGCGTGCGGCCGACCGGCGGGACGGTCCAGGTCGCCGGCCACATGCTCGACCGGGATGGCAACGAGGTCCGGCGCGCCCTGGGAGTCCTGGCGCACGGGCACCAGCTCTACGAGGCGCTGACGGCGAGGGAGAACCTTGCGTATGCGGCGGCCATGCTGGGACTGGACCGCCCGAGCGAGCGGGTGGCGCAGGCCTTGTCCCGCGTCGGCCTGGAGTCGGCGGCCGATTCAGGGGTCAGGACCTTCTCGAGCGGGATGAAGCGGCGCCTTGCGCTGGCGAAGCTGATGTTGCGCGAACCGAAGGTGATCCTGCTGGATGAGCCGTTTGCCAGTCTGGACCTGCAGGCCACGAAGGTGCTCGAGGAATTCCTGATGGCGTCGAAGGCCGCGGGCGCCTGCACAATTCTGGCCACCCATAATCTGACGATGGGATACGGCGTGGCCGACCGGGTGGCCATCCTGCGACAGGGCCGCCTGGTCTTCGATGGTCGTCGGGAGGAGACGAGCCTCGACGCGTTTCGCGCCCTGTTCGCACTGCATGGCGAGCGGGAGGAAGGAGGATGAGCTTTTCGCGGCGCGTCTGGGCGATCGCACGGAAAGACTTGCTTGCCGAATGGCGGGACCGGGAAAGCGTCACGGCGATGTTCTATTTTGCCTTCCTGGTCCTCTTCCTCTTCAGCTTCGCCCTTGGAGCCGATCAGGCCCTGATTCGTGGAGCGTCCTCCGGCTTGCTCTGGTTGGCCTTCACGTTCACCAGCGTGCTCGGCCTGTCGCGATCGGTCCAGGGTGAGCTGGAGAACGACTGTTTGGATGGCTTGCTGCTGTATCCGGCCCAGCGAGAAGCGATCTATCTGGGGAAGCTAGTCGGCAATTTCAGCTCGATCCTGGTGGTCGAGTTGGTGATCCTGCCCATCTTTGCCGTCCTGTACAATATGGATCTCTGGGCGCAACTCCCCAAGCTGATGGTGATCGCCGTGCCGGGCACGCTCGGATTGGCCGCAGCGGGGACTCTCTTGTCCACCATGACGGCCGGGCTTCGGGCGCGTGAGGCGATGCTGCCGTTTCTCCTCTTCCCGGTGACGATTCCCCTGCTCCTCGCTGCGGTCAGGGGGACGGAGGTCGTCCTGCACGGCGAGCCGTTCGAACTTGCCGTGCCATGGCTGAAGCTGATGGCGGCGTTCGATATCGTGGTTCTCGTGGTGTCGTTGATGACGTTCGAGTATCTGGTCGAGGAGTGAAGAGATGACCGGGCGTGGTGTCGAACGGGCGCTCGGCCTTCTGGCGGCGCTCGGCCTGCTGATCGGCCTGTACGCGGGGTTCCTCTACGCCCCGCCCGACGGGGTGCAGGGGGAGGTGCAGCGGATCATGTACCTGCACGTTCCCTTGATCCTGGTCAGCTACCTTGCCTTTTTCATCGTGTTCGTGGCGAGCATCCTGTATCTGTGGCGTCGTCGGGACCGGGCCGACGCGATTGCGCACTCTTCAGCCGAGATCGGCGTGCTGTTCACCGCCTTGGCGATCGCGGCCGGCTCGATCTGGGGGCGGCCCACCTGGGGGACCTGGTGGACGTGGGATGCCCGGCTGACCACCACGACCATCCTCCTCCTGATCTTCATCGGGTATCTGATGCTCCGGGCGCTGGTGGATGACCACTCCCGCGGGGCGGTCTTCAGCGCGGTCCTCGCGATCATCGGCTTCCTGGATATCCCGATCATCCACATGTCGGTCGTCTGGTGGCGCACCCTGCATCAGCCGCCGTCGATCCTCAGGCCCGGTCCCTCGACGGTGGCGCCGGAGATGCAGGTGGCGCTCTACACCAACCTCGCCGCCTGGCTGTTCCTGTACGGGTATTTCCTGGCCAAGCGGCTTCGGCTGGAGGAGGCCAGATGGGAGTTGAATCGCCTGAGAATGGAGAATCTCGGGTGAACCCCTGGCCCTATGTTCTCGCGGCGTATCTCTTGGCTGCTGCGGCCATGCTCTGCTATCTCGTGTCGGTGAACAGGCGGACGAAGGCGATGACCGCGAAGGTCGCGGCTCTCCTCAAGCGGTACTCGAAGGAGGCGGCATGATGAAGAAGAAGACGAAGCTGCTGCTTGGGGGCATCGTGGTCGCGGCCGCGCTGGGCTATCTGATTTACGGGGGCATCCGAGAGGCCGCCGTCTACTACATCACGCCGACCGAACTGAGGGCAAAGGGCGCGTCGGCGGCCGACAAGTCATTCCGCCTCGGCGGGATGGTTGTCCCTGGTTCGCTTCGCTGGGAGCCGCGTACCCTCCAACTCACCTTCCTGCTCAGCGACGGGAAGGAGCAGGTGGCGGTCGAGCACACGGGCTCTCCCCCCGACCTGTTTAAGGAGGGCGCCGGCGCGATCGTCGAGGGGAGGTACGCGAATGGCAGCCTGTTCAGGGCAAGCACGATCCTCGCCAAGCATTCCGAAGAGTACCGCCCCCCCCATCCCGGGCAGGCTCAGGCGAAGGATCTGTACCGGACGCTCATGAAGCCGCGGGAGGAGGGACGATGATCTCGACGCTTGGCCGTTTCAGTCTGGCGTTGGCGCTTGGGATCGCTCTCTATGGGGTGATCGTCTCGGTCATGGGGGCGAGGCGGCGCAGGCCGTCGCTCGTGGACAGCGGGCGGGGTGCGGTCTACGCGGTGTTCGGGTTGGCCACCTTCGCCGTCTTGTTGATGGAGGCGGCGCTTGTCGGCCGTGACTTCAGCGTCCAGTTTGTGGCCAGGAACGGCAGCCTTGGGACGCCTCTCTTCTACACCATCATCGCCTTGTGGAGCGCCCTCGAGGGGTCGATCCTCCTCTGGATATGGATCCTCGCCCTCATGAGCCTTCTCGCCGTGGTGATCGAGGGGAGGCGCAGCCGCGAGGCGATCCCCTACGTGACCGCCGTGCTGTTATGCATCCAGGCATTCTTCCTGTTTCTGGCGGCGTTTCCGGCCAATCCGTTCACGCCGCTCTTTCCGCCGCCGGCCGACGGGCGGGGCCCCAACCCTCTCCTGCAGAATCACCCGCTGATGGGGGTCCACCCGCCGTGCCTCTATACCGGCTATGTTGGGTGGTCGGTCCCCTACGCGTTCGCGATGGCCGCCCTGATCAGAGGGCACCTCGGGGAGGAATGGATCAGGACGGTCCGTCGCTGGTCGATCGTGGCCTGGGGCTTTCTGACGATGGGGATCATCCTCGGCGGCTGGTGGTCCTACGCCGTCCTGGGATGGGGCGGCTACTGGGCGTGGGACCCGGTGGAGAACGCCTCGTTCCTGCCCTGGCTGACCGGCACCGCCTTCCTGCACACGGTGATGGTCCAGGAGCGGCGGAAGATGTTGAAGGTCTGGAACCTGGCCCTGATCATCACAACCTTCTCGCTCACCATCTTCGGCACGTTCCTCACGCGAAGCGGCATCCTCTCGTCCGTTCACGCCTTCTCGGATTCGACCATCGGCCCGCTCTTCCTGGCCTTCATCGCCCTGATCCTCCTCGTCTCTTTCAGCCTCCTGGTGTACCGGAGCGACGGCCTGAAGGCGGAGGGGGACCTCGACTCCCTGGTTTCCCGGGAGAGCGCCTTTCTCATGAACAATCTGCTGCTCCTGGGGTTCGCCTTCGCGGTCTTCCTTGGGACGCTCTTTCCCCTGCTGTCCGAGGCGGTGCGCGGGGTCAAGGTGAGCGTGGGCGAGCCGTTCTTCAACACCGTCAACGTCCCGATCGGATTGGTCTTGATCTTCCTGATGGGGGTCGGGCCGCTCATCGCCTGGCGGCGTGCTTCGCTGGAGAGCCTGCGCCGCACCTTCACCATTCCCCTGTTCCTGGCGTTCCTGGGCACCGGCGTGTCCTCGTTTGTTGGGGTGCGGGGACTCTACCCGCTCCTCGCCTTCGCCCTGGCCGTCTTTGCCGCCGCGACAGTCATCCAGGAGTTTGTGCGCGGCGCGCGGACGCGGCGACGGCTCACCGGGGAGGGGTACCTCACGGCGTTGTCGAACCTGACCCGTCGCAGCCGGAGGCGGCACGGCGGCCTCATCGTCCATCTTGGTGTGGTCCTCGTCGTGCTCGGGATCACCGCCTCGACGGTCTTCAGGCAGGAGAAGGAGGTGACGCTGCAGCGGGGCGAGTCGCTGCACCTGGGTCGGTACCAGGTACGATTCGATGAACTGGCCGCGTGGCAGGAGCCGCATCGCTTCGTCGTGCAGGGGACCTTCACGGTGTTCAACGCGGCTCGCAAGGTGGCAGAGATGCGGCCCTCCAAACGGTTCTATCGATCGGAGCAGCAACCGATCGGCAGCGTCGATGTCCGCTCGACCCCCCGGGAAGATCTCTACCTGATCCTCTCGTCGTTTGCTCAGGACGGGAGTTCAGCCACGCTGAAGATGCTGATCCGCCCCCTGGTGATGTGGATCTGGATCGGCGGCGCAGTGATGGCCCTGGGGGCGCTCGTGGCGATCTGGCCCGATCGGCGACGGGTGCTGGCTGCCGAGCCCGTGAAGGAGCGGGTGGCATGGCAACCTGGAAGAAGCTGATCGTTCCCGCCGCCATCCTTCCGGTGCTCTTGCTCTTGGCCTACGGATTCAAGACCGACCCGCGCCAGGTCCCATCGCCGTTGGTGAGCCGGCCGGCCCCGCCGTTCTCTCTGCGCCCCTTTGACGGGGAGAGCACCAGCCTTGAGCAGCTTCGCGGCAGACCGGTGGTCCTGAACTTCTGGGCCTCGTGGTGTTTCCCGGCCTGCTACGAAGAGGCGCCGGCCCTTGAGGCGGCCTGGCAAGCCTACCGGGATCGGGGGGTCATGGTGATCGGGGTGGACATCCAGGATCGCGAAGCCGACGCCAAGGCATTTCTTGAGCGGTTCAAGCTGACCTTTCCGAACGGACCCGATCTCCAGGGCAAGCTCTCGATCGACTATGGGGTCTACGGTGTGCCTGAGACCTTCTTCATCGGAAAAGACGGCACGATCCACTACAAGCATGTCGGGGCCCTGACCAAGCAGGTGTTGCGGTCGAAGATTGAGGAGATGTTCTGATTTGAAGTTCCAGGTTCCATGTGCCAAGTTCCAAGTTAGGAAGCTTCGGAACCTGGCACCCGGAACTCCCGAGCAATGGGGGTACGCATGCGTAGAACAGTCTTCTCCCTGGTGATGATGGCAGTCCTCGGGGTGTGGCCGACTGGCCTGCTTGCGGGAAGCGTCGAGGAGCAGACTCATCTGCTGGCCGCAGAGCTGCGCTGCCCGGTCTGCCAGAACCTGTCGGTGGGCGACTCGCCATCGGAGATGGCCAACCAGATGCGCGACATGATTCGGGAGAAGTTGAAGAATGGGGAGAGTCCCGATCAGGTCCGGGCCTACTTCGTGAGCCGCTACGGCGAGTGGATCCTCCTCGCTCCAAAGCGCCAGGGATTCAACTGGGTTGCCTGGCTGCTGCCGTTCTGCGCCATCCTGGCCGGGGCCGGCGCCATCGGCTGGGTGGTTCGCCGCGGGGCGGCCAGGGGCAGAGCCCGGCAGAAGGGGGAACTGCCCCCCCTTGATCCGCGGTACGCTGGCCGGCTCGAAGCGGAACTCAAGGAGTGGGGGCGCTAGCGGTATGGAGTACCTGGTCGGCGCGCTCCTGGTCTTTCTCGCCGTCTCGCCGGTGGTGATGCCTTTCTTCAGGACCTCGGAGGGCCCACCGCCGGAGTCGGAGAACGCTGAGCTGCAGGAACTCCTGGCCGAGAAGCAGACCTTGTACGCGGCGATCAAGGAGGTCGAATTCGATCATCAGGCCGGCAAGCTGTCCCTTGACGACTATCAGCAGACTCGCCACAGTTACGAACTGAGGGCGGTTGCCCTGCTCGAACAGATCGACCGGCTGAGCGAGGGGTCTGCCGGCAAGGGTGCACGCTCCCGAAAGGGGCAGGGGGGATGAGTCGCCTCATGGAATCCAGGCTGGCCGCCTCCGGCCTGGAGCGGGTCTATCGGAAGGTGCTGGAAGGGACGCGTCTGGCGGTCGAGGACGGCCTGGCCCTCTACCGGACGCGAGACCTCACTTCGGTGGGATACCTCGCCAATCTGGTCCGCGAGCACAAGAGCGGAAACCTGACCTATTTCGTCCGCAACCTCCACATCAATTACACGAACATCTGCAACAAAGGTTGCAAGTTCTGTTCCTTCTACGCGCTGCCCGGCGATGCGCGGGCGTATGCACTGAGCATCGAGGAGGTTCAGGACCGGATTCGCAAGAGAAGCGATGTTCCGATTCGCGAGGTCCACATGGTGGCCGGGATCAACCCGAAGCTGCCGTATCAGTACTATCTCGACTTGGTCAAGGCGGTGAAGGACGTGCGTCCGGACGTCCACGTGAAGGCCTTTACGATGATCGAGCTGGCCCAGATCCAGCGAGCCGCGAAAAAGCCGATGGACGAAGTCTTGGGAGACCTGAAAGCGGCCGGACTCGACTGCTGTCCTGGCGGGGGGGCGGAGGTCTTCAGCGACCGCGTGCATGAAGAGCTGTTCCGGGCAAAGCTGGATAACCAGGGGTGGTTCGACGTGGCCAGGGCAGTGCACCGGGCGGGCCTCCGTTCCAACGCCACGATGCTGTACGGCCACATCGAAACCATCGAGGAGAAGGTGAAACACCTGCTCCATATTCGTGACCTGCAGGACGAGACGGGCGGCTTCATGTGCTTCATCCCGCTGGCGTTCGATCCGGCCAACACCGAGCTGAGTCACATCCCGATCACCACGGGATACGCCAACCTCCGCGAGATCGCCATCGCCAGGCTGTTGCTGGACAACTTCCCCCACGTCAAGGCGTTCTGGATCATGATCACGCCGGCGGTGGCGCAGCTCGCCCTCTGGTATGGCGCGGACGATATCGACGGGACGGTCACGCATTACGAGATCACGCATGCGCTGGGCGATACCTCCCACCACCAGGAGCTGCGCCATGAGCAACTGATTGCGATGATTCGCGAGGCGGGTCGGCAACCGGTTGAGCGCGATGCCTTGTATCACCCTCTCGCACTGAACTGAGGCGCTATGAGTCTGCGCCGCACCTGCGCGTCGAGCACGGCCCCCACCCATCCCTCTCTCCTGGTGTTGGGGGAGAGGACAACGATGAGGGGGGTCTCTTGAGCGGGAAACACACCTATGATCCAATCAAATGGCAGGATCGAAGGGATCGCCGAGAAGGTCGAGGCGGAGGTCGAGCTGTTCGAGCGCGCTCGTGTTTCCCCTCGACTCGTTGTTAGGCACCAGCATACGGCGACTGGTTCCATATTCCGGTCGGCTTCAATAAGGGAGATAAGGAAATGGCGAGGAAAGCGGTGACCTCTATTCGACGCACATTCATTGTACTCGCCGGCGCAGCGTTCCTCGGCGCGCTGCTGACCGGATGCGGCGGCATGCCGGCCGGACCGACGGCTGG
>JBGQJI010000075.1:0-11957 GCA_041498975.1 Methylomirabilis sp. (SeqCode) | reverse complement strand
GGCCGGGCTCGGGTTGGAGAGCTGTTTGCGCTCAATGAGTTCGACGAGATCTCCGAACAGAAGGAGAAGGAGTTGCTGGCCGAGAACGCCCCGTTATTGGAGGGGCTCCGAAAGGAACAGGTGAAGATCGATGAATTGCGGCGTCGTTACCTGCGGGGCGCCGGCCGCCTCAGCGAGAGGTGGCAACAGAAGATCCAGGATGAGATCGCGAGGCGCAAGGCGGCGCAGGCCACCCTTCTTCGGAAGCTCAATATCAATCAGAGAATCGTCGAGAGGGTCGTGGCCAGGATGCGCAATCTCCTGGAACGAATAGAACAGGATGAGCGGGAACTTCGCGAGGCGGGAAGGGCGTACCACCTGTCGGTACAGGATGTCAAGGTCATTTCGAGCAACGGCCGGGACAGGGCTGCCACTGTGCGAGAGATCCTACGCCGGACCAAGCTGAGCCGGAAGGACCTGGCGGAGTGTGAACGTTCGATCGCGGACGTCCAGCGGAAAATCCGTAAGGTCGAGGAGGAAGCCGACGCTTCCGCCAAGGAGCTTCGTTCCTTGCTTCAGGCCATCACCAACGGGGAGCGGAAGGCGCTCCTGGCGAAGAAGGAGATGGTGGAGGCCAACCTCCGACTGGTGATCAGCATCGCAAAGAAATACACGAACCGGGGCCTTCAGTTTCTCGACTTGATCCAGGAGGGCAACATCGGCCTCATGCGGGCTGTGGACAAGTTCGAGTATCAGCGAGGATATAAGTTCAGCACCTATGCGACATGGTGGATCCGCCAGGCTATTACACGCGCGATTGCCGACCAGGCCCGCACCATCCGGATCCCCGTTCATATGATCGAGACCATTAACAAGCTGACGCGTGCCTCCCGTTACCTTGTCCAGGAGATGGGGCGGGAGCCGACACCCGAGGAGATCGCCCAGAAGATCGACTTGCCGGTTGACAAGGTCAGGAAGGTCCTGAAGATCGCTCAGGAGCCGATCTCTCTCGAGACGCCCATCGGGGAGGAGGAGGATTCCCACCTGGGAGACTTCATCGAGGACAAAGGAGCGGTCTCTCCGATCGAGGCTGTCATCGGCATGAATCTGAGCGGTCAGACCGAAGAGGTTCTCCAGACCCTCACGGAGCGGGAGAAGAAGGTCTTGAAGCTCCGTTTCGGGATCGGGGATGGGCGCGACCATACGCTGGAGGAAGTGGGCCAGCAGTTCGACGTCACCAGGGAACGAATCCGACAGATCGAGGCCAAGGCGTTGCGGAAGCTCCGACATCCCACGCGAAGCAGGAAACTCAAGAGCTTCGTTGAAGGCTAAGGGGAGCCAGTTCAGAGTTCATGGATGCCGCCGAGCCGGCTTCAGTTTTCAGATACTCTGAACGATGAACCCTGAACCCTGAACTCATTGGGCCCATAGCTCAGTTGGTTAGAGCCCCCGGCTCATAACCGGGTCGTCCCTGGTTCGAGTCCAGGTGGGCCCACCACGCAAGAGCTAACAGCCCTCAGCATTCAGCCATCAGCCCTGGACGCAGATGATATTGAAAGCTGAGAGCTGACCGCTGGCAGCTATTTCCGACCATCGTGGAGCGTGCTGTGCTGGAGGAGTTAGGACGGCTTGTCGAACTGCAGCGGCTTGACTCCGAAATCGCTGAGATCGAGGCAGCGGCGGCGGCCATCCCCGGTCAGATCCGGGAGATGGAGGAGCAGTTACTTCGGGCCAGGACGGCTCTGGACACAGCAAAGGCGGAGATGGAGAAGATGCAGAAGCTTCGCCGCCAGAAGGAGCGGGAGCTGGAAGAGGTGGTTGGGGATCTCAAAAAGCGGCAGAGCCGCCTCTATGAGATCAAGACCAACCAGGAATACTCTGCCGTCCTCAAAGAGATCGAGGGGCTAAAACAGAAGGTTTCGACGGTGGAGGAGGACGTCCTGCTGCTTCTCGACCAGATCGAGGGGGCTGTAAAGGCCGTGGCCCATCAAGAGGGGACGGTCGGAGTTAAGCAGGCGGAGTTCTTGAGGGAGAAGCAGAAGAGGGAGGCCGAGCTTCGGGAGCTGCAGGGTCGCTTGGCCGCGCTACAGGCGACCAGGAAAGGCCAGTCCAGGGGCGTGGAGTCATCGTTGATGCAGCAGTATCTTCGGCTTCTCAAGAGTCGAGCCGGCCTGGCGGTTGCGCCGGCAAGCGGCGGCTCCTGCGAGGGTTGCCACGTGGCCCTCACCCCTCAGTTGTATAATGAGGTTCGGCGGAACGAAGAGATCCTGACCTGCGAACGATGCGGCCGGATCCTCTACTGGAAGGGATAAGGTGGACCCGGACAAGATCTGTGCCGCACTCCGTTGCCTGGCGGACAAGGTTGCCTCAACCGGTGGAGATTCGTGCCCTCCGACCCTCTCGCCGAGGGACAGGCGCGCCCTCGTGGAGGCGGCAGACCTGATCGAACGAGCATGGTGTCCCCCCGACTCAGCCGCCAGACAGGGTTTGCATCTCGTGATGAGTATCGACGGGGCGGCTCGTGGGAATCCAGGACCGGCCGGGATCGGTGTCTTGATACAGGCCGAGAAGGGGCCGTTAAAACGGGAGTTCTGGAAGTACATCGGCGAGGCCACCAACAACGTTGCCGAGTACGAAGCGCTCCTGCTTGCCCTAAGGGAGGCAGGAAGGCTGAAGCCGGCCGCGGTCAGGGTCCGGTCTGACTCCGAGTTGTTGGTCCGGCAAATTGAAGGCAGGTACCGAGTCAAGAATCCTCGCCTCGCCGTGCTGCATTCTCACGCGCGAGATCTCATCAGAACCATCCCCACTTTTCACATTGAGCATGTCGGTCGCGACGAGAACCGCCAGGCCGATACGCTCGCCAATCGCGCCATCGATGAGGCATTGGTCGCAGCGTCGGCAGAGGTGGAGCGGACGTGAACGGATACAATCGGGCGATTGCGCCGGCTCTCGGGATCGCGGCAGTCATCGCCCTTCTCGTCCTGGGCGGCGCGTTGTACCTCTGGAACGGTTATAATCAGTTGGTCTCAATGGATGAGGGGATCAAGTCGGCCTGGGCCCAGATCGAGAATCAGTTCCAGCGTCGCGCCGACCTCATCCCGAATCTGGTGGCCACGGTGAAAGGGTATGCCGCCCACGAAAGAGACGTCCTGGAGGCCATCGCCGATGCGAGGGCGAGGATGGCAGGAGCCAGGACTGTCGAAGAAAAGGTGAATGCCAGCAACGCCATGGACTCTGCGCTGGGGCGCCTCCTCGTCGTCGTTGAACGGTACCCGAACCTCAAAGCAGACAGGAGCTTCATTCGGCTGATGGACGAGCTTGCAGGGACGGAGAATCGTTTAGCAGTCGAGCGGAAGCGATACAATGACCTGGTGCAACAATATAATACCAAGATTCGTCGCTTTCCGGAGCGAACCGTTGCCGGGCTTTTCCGTTTCGAGAAGGCGACCTACTTCCAGGTGGCCGAATCCGCCAGGACGGCCCCTAAAGTCGAGTTTGTCAGGTGAGGGAGAAAGGATCGACGGAGCGAGGGGGGCGAGCCAGCCCCTCTAGGTGCGAGGATGTGCTCCGGGGGACCCTTCAAGGACTGGGTCTCGGTCGTGTGATTCGTCACCTCGCCCTGCTGAAGGCATGGGATCGAGCCGTGGCGCCGCGCGTGAGGGAACGGGCGACCGTGCAGGACTTCAGTGATGGGCGACTGTACCTCTGCGTCGAGGATCCGATCTGGCTGCACGAGCTGCACATGCTGCGTCACAAACTAAAGATGATCCTGAACGAGGAGATCGGAGAACCAGTGGTGAACGAGATCGTCTTACGGATCGGCCGAAGTCCTCGAAGCGCTACCTCGGCAATCCCCAATCGGCGAGAGGAGAGGCCGCCCGTCGTTCCAACCGAGGCGGAGGCGAAGGTCCAGCAAATTCTGGCCCCCGTCCAGGATCGCCCCTGTCGGGACGTTCTAGAGCGCCTCTTTTACCGTTGGAGAGCGAGGCCGATGTGACACACCTGTTGCAGCGTATCAACACTGGGACATTGCAGCTCTGGCCGTGGTCCTTGCCATTGTTCTTAACCTATTGAATCTACACCGGTTATCTCGCAATAATCTCTGTCATGTCTTGTGAGGAACTGGTACACGACTTGCACTTAACATCTTTGGCCTTTCTGGCGAGGAGGCGGTGCGTCCGGTTGAGCGTTGAGCTATGAATTGGAATCGGTGATCGATTAGGAGAAGATGGTGGGCCATCAGCGAACGCTTCAAACGGTAGTGAGTTGTGAAGGGATAGGGCTTCACACCGGAAAGTCGGTCACAATGTGTCTCCGTCCCGCTCCGGCCAACTCCGGGGTTATCTTCAAGCGGGTGGACCACCCAGGTGCTCCCGCGATCGAAGCCAAACCGGCGAACATCGTCGATGTTCACCATGCAACCACGATCGGCAAGGGTGGCGTAAAGGTCAGGACCATCGAGCATCTGATGGCGGCCTTTGCTGGCTTGGGAGTGGACAACATCCTTGTGGAACTCCACGGCGAGGAGGTCCCCGCCATGGATGGAAGCGCCGCGCCATTTGTCGAGCTCATCAGGAAAGCAGGTCTGCGACGGCAGATGGCTCCCAGAACCTATCTCAAGGTGAAAGAGCGCCTCGTGGTCGAGGCAGGCCTGCGCAGCATTCAGATCGTCCCTTCTGAGCGGCTTCAGGTCATCTATACGATGCGTTTCGACCATCCTCTTCTTGGAGAGCAGTCGGCCGCGTTCGACATCTCCAGGGAGACGTTCGTCAGCGAGATCGCTGGTTGTCGGACCTACGGCTTCCTCCAAGATTTGGAGGAGCTTCGCCGCCGCAACCTGGCTCTGGGCGGCTCGTTCGACAATGCGATCGTGATCGGCGAGAGTGGGGTCCTGAACGGCGATCTACGCTTCAGGGACGAGTTAGTTCGCCATAAAATCCTCGATCTCCTGGGAGATCTGTATCTCCTTGGCAGGCCTGTGCTAGGAACCGTCATCGCCCACAGCGCGGGACACCTGCTTCATACCAAGCTGGTGCAAGAAATCCAGCGTCACCTCGACCAACAGCAACTGGCCCCCACCCGTCATGGCGTGATCGAACGATGGGCAAGGCCGTTGCTTCAGCCAGAACGGTCCCTGAAGGTCGCCCCTTCCTAACCCGCCTTCTCCTGACGGATTTTCGCCGCCCCCCCTCCGCTGCCCCGGCCCACTCGGGCTCGTCATCTTTGCCCTTGCAACCATTCTAAGGTTTCGGCTATAGTGGCCGCAGGCTTAAGGGTAGTGTGCGAGGTGATCCCGTGCAGGTCGAGTCCCCGGTTTGCTGCATCAAGGCTGTCTTTCCCCCTCACTCCCTCCTGTTCGGGCGTCGCCCGCTCATTGTGACACGCCACAGGCGGTCTCGGCCGCGTCTGAGGTAGGCCCGCAGAAGGTAGGCGTATGGTGGCCCCGAAAGACCCTGATCGTCGCAAGCGCCGGACCCGCCTAATCCTGGCGGCCGTCTTCGGCCTCGTCGTGGTGTTGACGACCGTCCAGGTCTTGATCTATCAGCTCCGATTTCCCACCCCGATCGCCAGCAATATCCTCGTCTTCGCCCTCGTCAACGTGAATATGGTGCTCCTCCTGATCCTGGTCCTCCTGGTCTTTCGGAGCCTCTTCAAAGTCTATCTCGAGCGCCGGGATAACCTGCTCGGTTCCAAGTTCAGGGTCAAGCTGGTGGTCGCTTTTGTCAGTCTCTCGCTCCTGCCCGCCTTGCTCCTCTTTGTCGTGGCCAGCAACCTGATCACCAACAGCGTCGATAGCTGGTTCAACATCAGGGTGGAAGATTCGCTCCAACACTCTCTGGAGGTGGCGCAGGTCTTCGAAAAGATTTCCGGCGAGAACATCGTGTTTCAGGCGCGTCGGATAGCATCCGGCATCGACCCAGGCGGCCTTGACAGCGAAGAGGGACAGGAGCTGGCCCGCACCTTGATCGCTGAAAAGCTCCACGACTACAACCTCGATGCCATTCAGGTCATCGATAGCAACGGTGTGGAGCTGTTGGGCCTCCGGGCGAAGACACGGCTGCCAGCCGACCCGCCTCCCCTCGGTCAGGCGCTCCGGCGGGGAAGAAGGGGAGAAACCTTCGCATTCGTCCAGATGATCTTCGGCGGTGATTTGATCCGGGGAGTGGCTCCCGTCGCCCTCTCAGACTCGAAGGGCCGGGCCATATTCCTGGTAGCCACCCAGTTCATTCCCGAAGGGCTCTCCGCCAAGGTGGGCGAGGTCACCCGGGGGGTCAAAGAGTACCAGCAGCTTAAAATGCTGAAGAACCCGATCAAGGGGATCTATATCATGCTCTTCCTCATGGTGACCCTGGTCATCATCTTCGCCGCCGTGTGGGTCGGGGTCTACCTCGCGAGGGGCATCACCGTGCCGATCCAGCAACTGGCCGAGGGGACCAGGGCCGTTGCCTCTGGGAACCTGAACTTCAGGGTTGACGCCAAGGCGGACGACGAGATCGGGATCCTGGTGAACTCTTTCAACAACATGACGGAAGACCTTCGGCAAAGCAAGTCGGAGCTCGAAAGCGCTAACCTTGACCTGCAGCACTCGAATGTCGAATTGGACCAGCGGCGGGCGTACATGGAAACGGTGCTGGAAAATATCGCGACGGGCGTCCTGTCACTTGATCGACAGGGGACCGTCACGACCATCAATCCGGCAGCCATCCAGATCTTGGGGCTTGAGGGCCGCCGCAAGCCCCCTTGTCACTATGCTGAGCTCCTGAGCGGAGACTCGCTCGGCCCGCTGCGGGGACTGTTGGAGAAGACCGAGGATGACGCGGGTGGGGTCGTCGATCAACAACTGACGCTCCAGCGCAACGGGCGGGTCGCCAATATCGTGGTCAGCATCAGCGGGCTGACCGATCGCTTGGAGAATCATCTCGGGAGGGTGGTGGTCCTGGAGGAGATCACCCAGCGGATCCGCGCAGAGCAGACGATGGCGTGGCGAGAGGTGGCGAGGCGGATCGCCCACGAAATCAAGAACCCGTTGACCCCGATCCAGCTCTCTGCACAGCGGCTCAGGAAGAAGTTTGCCGATCGGGCGCCCGATTACGAACAGGTGTTCGAGGAATGCACTCGGACGATCATTCAGGAGGTCAATGGGCTGAAGGGATTGGTGGACGAATTCTCAAGGTACGCCGCCAAGATGCCATCCTCCGACCCGAAACCGAATGATCTTCATCTGGTGGTGGAGATGGTGCTGACGCTCTACTCGGCCGTCCCGAAGGGGGTCAAGATCGGCCGAGACCTCGATCCCGAGCTTCCTCCCGTCAACATGGATCCCGAGCAGATGAAGCGGGCACTGATCAACCTGGTGGACAATGCGCTGGATGCCCTCGGCGGAGAGGGAGAGGTCGTGATCAAGACTCGATACCTCCGGGGCAAAGGGGTTGTGGCACTGGAAGTGATCGATACGGGTCCCGGGATCCCCCGGATCGACAGGGAGCGCCTGTTCCTTCCTTACTTCTCGACCAAGCGGGGCGGGACGGGCCTTGGCCTGGCCATCGTGCATCGAATCGTCGGCGAGCATGCAGGCCAGATCAGGATTGAAGATAACGTCCCGAAGGGGACGCGGGTCATCATCGAGTTGCCTGCCCTGGAGCCTTCCGGGGACAATGGGGATGGAGTCGGGCAGTGGCCTACGATGAGATCCTAGTCGTTGACGACGACCAGAAGGTCCTGAAGTCGATCGTGGCCATCCTCAGGGACGAGGGGTACCGCGTCACGGGGGTCGGGGACGGACAGGAGGCGCTGCGCGCCATCCAGAAGAACCCTCCCGACCTGGTGGTCCTCGACATTTGGATGGCGGGGATGGATGGACTTGAGACGCTGGAGGCGATCAAACGGCTGCACTCGGAGCTGCCAGTCATCATGATCTCGGGCCACGGCACGATCGAGACGGCCGTGAAGGCCACCAAGCTGGGGGCGTACGACTACCTGGAGAAGCCCCTCGACTTGGATAAAGTCCAACTGGCCGTCAGACACGCCCTCGATCAACGGCGGCTCGAGTGGGAGAATCGCGCGCTTCGCGAGACCATCGATCGGCGGTATGAGATCGTGGGCGAGAGCAAGGCGATCAAGAGCCTTCGCGAGCAGATTCTGTCCGCTGCCCCTTCCAACGGGCGGGTCCTGATACGGGGCGAAAGTGGCACCGGAAAGGAGTTGATCGCCAGGGCGATCCATCGCCACAGCGCCAGAAGCGACAAGCCATTCGTCGTGGTCAACTGCGCGGCGATTCCGGAAGAGCTGATCGAGAGCGAACTGTTCGGTCATGAGCGGGGCGCCTTTACCGGCGCCACGGCTCAGCGGCGCGGGAAGTTCGAGCTGGCGGACGGCGCCACCATCTTTCTGGATGAAGTGGGTGATATGAGCCTCAAGACCCAGGCGAAGGTCCTCCGCGTCCTCCAGGAACAGACCTTCGAGCGGGTTGGAGGCAGCGAGAGCCTGACCGTGGATGTCCGGGTCATCGCGGCCTCGAACAAAGATCTGCTGGAAGAGATCCGCCGTGGCGCCTTCCGGGAGGATCTGTTCTATCGCCTGAGCGTCATCCCCTTCGAGGTCCCCCCGCTCCGGGAACGCCAGGAAGACATCCCGATCCTGGCCAGATATTTCCTCCAGTCCTTCTGTCAGGAGCACGGGAAACCGAAGAAGGAGCTCTCGCCAGAGGCGATGGAGCTGCTGATCGACTACCAGTGGCCCGGCAACGTCAGAGAGCTCAGGAATGTCATCGAGCGCATGGTCATCATGGTTGCGGCGAAGACCATCCAGCTTTTTGACCTCGCGCCCTCTCTTCGACGCGGTGGGGTGAAAAGAGAGGCGTGGGCGGCCCTCGATGGGACGCTCAGGGAGGCGCGGTCGCGATTCGAACGGGAGTTCATCCTGCGTCGGCTGGAGGAAAACCAGTGGAACGTCACCCGGACCGCTGAGCGCCTCGGGATCGAGAGGAGCAATCTTCACCGGAAGATGAGGGCCTATGGCATCGAGGGGTCGGCGCGCTAATACGAACGCGCCAAGAATGGAGTTATTGCTTCGAAGGTCCCCCTCACGCGTGTCACTGCGAGGACCCTGAGCGAGTCGAAGGGTCATTCCAAGCGGAGCGAGGAATCTCAGAGAGATTGCGCAGCCTGTCCCGAGCACTGCCGAGGGAGCGGCGCCTCGCAACGACACTGCGTGTCGGATTGCCGCGCTCCCTTCGACGAGGCTCAGGGCAGGCCCGTTGGTCGCTCGCGATGACAATCCAATAGCATTTGATTCGCTTGTTGTAGTTGGAACGGCACTAGTCTCGAGCACATGATTGTCGGACGGTGGCGGTCCTGACGGGATTGAGTCAATGTCCGAATCCAGGATCGGACGGGTCGAAAAGTATTACAGTAAGCTCGGCGTGGCAATCATCACGCTGACAGCGGGGCCCCTACGGCTTGGCGATATGATCCATTTCCGCGGCATGACGACCGATTTCGAGCAGCCGGTCGAGTCGATGCAGATCGAGCATAGCCCCGTGGAGCAGGCCGAGACTGGTCAGCGCGTGGCCGTTCAGGTCCTGGCCAAGGCACGCCTGCACGACCTCGTGTACAAGGTGACACCCTAACCTGCCTGACCGGTTGGACGTCACCGTGTGAGGTCGGCGGGCCCTCGACAGACCGCCCGGCCTGGCGGGGGAGATGGGATGTCCGGGATCATCGAGGTTCCCGATGCCTGGAGGACGCTCTCCGAGAGGATCGTCGCAGAGGGCGGCGTCGCGCTGCTCCTGGGAAGGTCCGACTCCGGCAAGACGACCCTGGCCCGATGGCTCCTGAGCACGCTCACGGCCGCCGGCCGGCGAGTTGCGCTTCTCGATGGCGACATCGGGCAATCGACCCTCGGGCCGCCCGCGACGGCAGGGCTGGCCTTCGCTACCGCCTCTCCCGCCGACCAACCTCTTCACCCGGTCTCGCTGCGCTTTGTTGGAGCAGTCTCCCCCCAGGGCCATATGCTCCCGCTCGCCGTCGCTCTCAAGCGACTGGCCGAGAAAGCCTCTGCCATGGGCGCAGAGGTCCTGCTGGTTGACACCACCGGTCTGGTCCTTGGCCCTCTCGGGCGTCGCCTCAAGTTTCACAAGATCGAACTCCTCGCGCCACACCACCTCATCGCATTGCAGAGAGAGGGAGAGTTGGAGCCGATCCTCCGCCTGTTCGAAGGCAGAAAAGGGATGGCCGTCTCCCGGCTCCCGCTAAGCCCGCAGATCACGCCTCGAACTCCGCAGGGTCGGCGACTCTATCGGGCGCAGCGGTTCTTCGACCACTTCCAGGCGGCCTTCCCCCTTGAGCTTTCCTTGAACGAGGTCGCGGTCCTGGGAAGCTGGGTGCAAGCGGGGGAGGCGCTCGATCACGCCGAGCTGCGAGCCCTGTCGATGGAGCTCCGGACATCCGTCCTGGGTGGCGAGCGGGGCGATGACGAGGCCTTCCTGCTTGTGCAGAGTGAACCGGCGGCCGACGGGCTGCCACTGGCCAAGAGTCGTCTTGGCGTCTCGGTCCTCCAGATTACGGCGCTTGATGCGATCCGGGGTCTGCTCCTTGGGCTCACTGACCAGGAGAACGAACTGCTTGCGCTCGGTCTGCTGCAGCATCTCGATCCGGCAACGGGGAGATTGGTCTGTCTGACCCCATTCGGTGATCGCGCAGCGATCCGGAATGTCCACTGTGGAAGCCTGCGCCTCGATCCTTCAGGCCAGGAAGTGGCCGATGCCATCGCCCAACCGGTAATACCATGAGAAACCTGGAAATATCCAAGCTCTTTCACGAGATCGCCGACCTGTTGGAGATTAAGGACGAGAATGTCTTCAAGATCCGGGCGTACCGTCGGGCGGCCATGAACCTGGAGAGCCTGACCGAGCAGATCGAGGCTGTGGCGGCGCGCGGCGGCCTCACCGAGATCGCGGGCATTGGCAAAGACCTCGCGGCGAAGATCCAGGAGGCCCTTGAGACCGGGCGGATCAAGTATCTGGAAGAGCTAAGAAAACAAATCCCGAGAGGCGTGGTCGAGTTGCTGGCGGTCCCGGGCATCGGGCCCAAGACGGCCAAGCTTCTCTTTGACAGACTCCATGTCGATTCGGTCGAGAAGTTGGAAGCGCTGGCTCTGGAAGGGAAGCTCCTCGGCCTCCCGGGCATCAAAGAGAAGACCGTCGACAATATTCTGAAGGGGATCCAGGTTGTCAAGAAGGGCCGGGAGCGGATGCTGCTGGGCCAGGCGTTGCCACTGGCCCGCGAGATCGTCCAGATTCTCGAAAAGCTTCCCCAGGTCAAGAAGATCAGCATGGCGGGCAGCCTGCGCCGAATGCGCGAGACCGTCAAGGATTTCGACCTCCTGGCGACGTCCACGAAACCGGCGAAGGTGATGGAGGCCTTCACCTCGCTGCCCCAGGTGGCGGAAGTGCTGCTCCAGGGAGACACCAAGGCGACGGTCCGTCACCGTGAGGGGATCCAGGTGGACCTGCGCGTCGTGGAGCCCGAGTGCTTCGGCGCCGCCCTCCAGTACTTCACCGGCTCCAAGGCGCACAATATCCGGGTGCGGGACTTGGCCTCGCGTAAGGGGCTCAAGGTGAGCGAGTACGGTGTCTTCAAGGAGGCCACCGGGAAGCGGATTGCCGGCGCCACCGAAGAGGAGGTCTACAAGGCAGTCGGCCTGCCGTTTATCCCGCCCGAGCTGCGGGAGGACGCCGGCGAGATCGAGGCGGCGCTCGAGGGGCGTCTGCCGGAGTTGCTGGAGCTCCACGACATTCGCGGCGACCTGCATGCGCATACCAACTGGAGCGACGGCCATCACGATCTCGAGGCGCTGGTCGAGGCGGCGCACCGCAAAGGCTACGAGTACATCATCGTGTCAGATCATTCTCGATCCGCCACCGTCGCGGGGGGCCTCTCCGAGGAGAAGCTGCTTGAACAGATCGGCAAGATCCGGGC
>JBGQJI010000074.1:0-12005 GCA_041498975.1 Methylomirabilis sp. (SeqCode) | reverse complement strand
TGGACGTTCAGTGAGAAAAGGGTTCGACCCTTCGAGAGAAAGGGTAGATGGTGCGGGAATAGCGTTACGGGATGACTAATTGAAGTTGTTGGTCAGCGCTGAGGGTAGCCCTTAGAATTGCCCCAAGCATTGACGATCTCGCCCACCCTTCACTCCAAGTATTCCCTTTTATAGAGTTCGATAAGGTATGACGTGGCGCCGCGCGCGGAGCGGACCGGGAGGGGAGCGCACAAGCGCGAGCAGTCTGTGAAAGGCTGTAGAAAATCCGTTCGGGGTGACGGGAGCGACGGCGGATGAGTTGAAGCCCGCGGGATTTTGAGTCGTGAATGGGGCTTCAATCGGTGTAACAGTGTGGATGATTTACAAGAGGTTAGCAATCGTGAATGTTGTCTCAAGTAGGGCAAGATTGGGCTGATTGGGAGAGAGGCGGGCACAAATTCTGGCACAGTGGGGAGATTCGTCGGATTTAACGCCACCGCTCAGCAGCGCGCAAAGCGATGCCGCATCCGCCTGAGAGAAACGTTAGATGCTTACCCCGAATGATTAGCCTCAGTGTAATAGAATGGCTGCTTGAACGAGAATTTCTCATCGACGAGCTTGATGAAAGCGGCGCCGATCGGCTTCCCCAGACGGCTTAACCCCTGCTGTGCGTACCGAAACGATTCATCCAGTATCTGGTACCTCCTATGCCATTCAGCATCAAATGCAGCTTCCTTCGCCTGAAGGTACGGAAACAAGCGAAGTAGAAGCCACGCTACCTCCGTCACCCGATTCATGTACATTGCCATGGCAGCTTCCTTGGGCGTCGGGCCAATCGACAGCGGTGCCGGGCCGCCAACCCAGTCCTTCAACTCAGTAGCGAATGACAACTTCGAGCCATGCACCTCTTGATGAAAAAGCTGTTCCCATATCTCAAGCTCCTTGATTACGTCTGGCGGTAGTCCACTCTCTTTGCGAATAATTCTCCTGAGGACCCGTTGCTCCTCTACCTGGGCGGCCCTCCTTGCTTTCCTCCAGTCTTCATATGTAGATGGGGCCGTGGCGTCACCGTAACCAAGCAAGGAAGGATGGGTTGTTATGTTCGTTGCGATCCCAGCCAGAAGGATGGCTCTGTCCTTCAGGTCTCGTAGCAGAGCGTAACCATCAAGGGGATAGCCTTTTCGCAAAAGGTTCTCACATGCCCTGAACCGTCTAAAGATGATGACGTAATGTAGAAAGGTTGGCGCGTAGTTCTCGCACGCTTCAGGCCAGCCGTGGTCGGCGACCCACTGACGAGCATTATGTAGTGTTTCGATATAGAAGCTCTGGAAGGAGTCTATGAGAACCCATTGTCCGCGAAAAGTGGCCTCGAAATACTCGCCACAGTCCCGCTCCATAGCAAGTATCTCAACAAGTAGATTGCCCCCTATCACACCACCGACGGTGAAGTTGTCCTCTAGGCGATCCTGCCATTCAGCAACGTCCATCGCTCGCCTTGTAGACACCTTTCTATTGAGCCTGCTGATTTAACTGCTGCAGCCTATCAGAGTATCCTGCTTCAATAGGCTGAGACCAAAATCGCTAACAATAGTCGCCGGTTAATAAAGCTTTGTCAAGTTTGCCTGGTTTGTCGGGAAAGCGCTGCTAAACCTGTAGCCCATCGCGATATCGGCTTCAGTGTCTTCAGGTGCCGCGCGCCGAAGCCGACCGTGAGGGGAGCGCACAAGCGCCAGCGTGAGAGCATGAGGACAATTATTCATGATCTCACCTAGCGCTTCGAGACACGATCCTAGACGAGGTGCGTTGCGAACTGCACATCACCGGGTGCTTGACTGTCCGCCGGGAAAGCTTATAATGTCGAATAGTGTGATTTTCTAACTCTCTAACAAACACCCGTATGGGAGGAGTCACGGTGCCATTGGTCAAAGTGAAGGAGAAGTATCAAGTCACGCTGCCTGCCTCCGTTCGCAAAAAGACTGGCGTCGTGGTAGGAGATCTCCTGGAGGCCAAGGTTCGCGGCAAAACCATCACCCTGACCCCGAAGATGGCTATTGATCGTGATATCGACCTCGCACTCGAGGACTTCAAGCGGGGTCGCTTCATCGGCCCATTCCGCACGGCCAAGGCTGCCATCCGCGCCCTCCGCCGCGCGGCAAGATGAAGGCGGCATTCTCCCAACGGTTCACCCGTCAGTACAGAGCCCTCTCCCCTGAACGCAAGGCCAAGCTCGACAAGCAGCTTGGCCTTCTATTGTCCAACTTGCGGCACCCCTCGCTCCGGGCTAAGAAGTACGACGAGACCCGCGATGTCTGGCAGGCGCGCGTAGATGAGGACTACCGCTTCTACTTCAAGATCGAGGGAGATACCTACCGGATCCTCGCCGTTCGCCACCACCCAAAATAGCCGCACCTGGGCGCCATCTCTGCACCCTCGACCTCTCACCCAATACGGTGGGGCCTTTGTTTACCTGAACTCCTGTCGAGCAATGGCTCGTAGGTCTCAAACTAGCCCACCACCTGTCTACTCGCTCGCTTGACGTCAGACACACCCGAGGGTAGAATCAGTAATAAAAAGTAATATTGTGAAGGGGGTTGCCATGAGGACGAGCAAGATTCTGTCCCTCTCGCTCCCGCCAACCCTGCTTTGGGAGGCCGAGCGGGTGGCGAAGAAGGAAGGGCGAACTAAGAGTGAGCTCTTCCGTGAAGCGCTCCGACGGTATCATCAGGAACGGCGGTGGGCCGCGCTTCGCCAGTACGGCGCGCAGCGTGCGAGCAGGCTCGGACTCGAAGAGACTGACGTCGAGCGCCTTGTCGAGGAGTATCGGAAAGGCCGTTAGTGCGGGCGGTTGCCGACACCAATGTGTACCTCGCTGGAGATCTCCAGCTCAGTTCACGCAGCTACCTCGCAAACCGCAAAGACCAATAACCGAGCGGGTCCAAGCAGAATGTCCACCAGGTGAGATTCCTGGTCTAAACGATTCCTCTTTGAGAAGGGAGCAGCCAAACATGCGGCAAATCAAGATCATCGTCGAAAAGCACACGGATGGTTATGTGGCATATCCGCTTGGTGTGAAGGGAATCGTTGTCGGCCAAGGCGACACCTACGAGAAGGTACTCGCTGATGTGAAGTCCGCAATCAGGTTTCATGTCGAGAGTTTTGGTGAGGAGGCTCTCGCCGTCGAGCCTCCAGTACTCGAAGCATTTATTGCCGAGGCCGGCGTCGATATCTGATGGCGAGATTCCCCAGCGATGCACCGAAACGAAGAGTCATAAAACAAAAAGGGCCTCAGGAAAGCGAGGCCCGTAAGTTTTTGGTCGTGTTTGGTGCCGAAGCGGGGACTCGAACCCCGATGAGCATACGCTCACTGCGCCCTGAACGCAGCGCGTCTACCAGTTCCGCCACTTCGGCACTGGCGCAAGAGGCGGGTGGCGAAGATTACTTGTAAAGGGTTGACTCGGAAAAGTCAATGAAAAAGAGCGGAAAGAGTTCCATGGACTTGGAGAACGATCAGATGTGTTTTGTCTGCGGCAAGCGGAACGAGCATGGCTTGCGGCTCGACTTCGAGCTTCTCGGGGAGGATCGCGTCCGGACCGAGTTCACCCCGCCGAAGCGTTTTCAAGGCTGGAAAGACATCCTCCATGGAGGGATCATTGCGACGATCCTCGATGAGGTGATGGTGAACGCCGCCTACCTTCGGAAGATCATGGCCGTCAGCGCGAAGCTTGAAGTCAAGCTCAGGCAGCCCGTCGCCATCGGAGAGCGGTTGATCTTCTATGGCCAGATCTTGAAGCAGGGCGCCAAGACCCTCGACGTGAAGGCCTGGGCCGAGCGGGAGAACGGGACGGTCGTCGCCGAGGCCACCGGCCTCCTGATGAAGGTGTGAGGGTCATATGGGTGATGACGCGCGCCGGGTCATCACGTTGCTTACCGACTTCGGGGTAAGCGATCCATTCGTTGGCGTGATGAAAGGGGTCATTCTCGGGATCAACCCCCACGCCGTCATCGTGGATCTCTGTCATGGCGCGAGGGCGTACGATCCTTCCGAGGCGGCCTTCATTCTTCTTTCTTCCTACCGCTACTTCCCGAAGGGGACGATTCATGTCGCTGTGATTGATCCTGGGGTAGGGGGCCCCCGCAGGCCGATACTGGCCGCCTGCGACGGCCACCTGTTTATCGGCCCGGACAACGGCCTGCTTGCCCCGCTGGCAGACCAGGCTGGCCCCCAGGGAGTCAGGGCTATTACCGCCGACCGGTACTTCCTCCGGCCTGTCAGTGCCACCTTTCACGGACGCGATGTCTTCGCGCCGGTCGCAGCCCATCTGTCGCTTGGGGCCGAGCCCGGCGACTTCGGGGAACCGATCAAGGATTATGTCCGCCTGGCGCTTCCGCGCCCGTCCCCTTGCGGGGTGTCATCGATCAGAGGGGAGATCCTCTACATCGATCGCTTCGGCAACCTCGTCACGAACATCGCGAGGGCCGACCTGGAACTCTTGGCAGCGGGAAGTCCTATCGCGGCGCTCTGGGTTCAGTTCGCAGACCGGCAGGTTCCGATCGTCGCCTACTACGCCCAAGGTCCCCCCGGCGTGCCGGGCGCCCTCATCGGAAGCGCGGACTATCTGGAGATCTTCGTGAATGAGGGGGATGCGTCGCGGCTGCTCGGCCTGAATCGAGGGTCAGAGGTCGTAGTCAGCAGAGAGGAAGCAAGAGGTTAGGACTGATCCGCCTTCATCGTGTCTCCTTCCGACATTCGGCATCCTGGACTTGCATGGGCCTGTCCCCTCATTCCCCAAAATCAGCGATAGAGCTTGTCACTCCTTCGAAGGTCCCCCTCACCTTCATCCTCTCCCCCAAAATGGGGAGAGGGGTCCTGGGTGGAGGATTTAGGCATCTATGGGTGTGCGTGAAATTTGTAGGGAAAGTGCCGCAGACCTTGTGAATCCGTACCGATCTGACAGGACCAGTACTATCAGATGACATCCCACGCGGCCGCTTCAAACTCGTTCACCCTGAGGAGCGGCCCTCTTTTCAGGCCGCGTCTCGAAGGGCGGGCCGCATCCTGGCAACCCGCACCAGGGCCGCGATCTGGGCGCTGCCGACGCGCTTCGAGACGGCCGCCAAAAAGACGCGGCCTCCTCAGCGCGAATGGAGGGTAAAGGGGCTGAGACTGACGAAAGGAAACCCACAAATTTGTCGCGTACTCGGCATCTATGGCGGTTTTGACAATCTATGACCGGTGTGGTAATCTGAAGGTTCGAAGATGCGTAGCCCAGCCATAGCGCACGTGCATATGCGCTCATCACAGAGGTGGATCGCCGTGCCGAAGGGACCGTCTCCCAATTTCTACGAGAAGGTGTCCGACGATGCCTTGGGCGCGTATCTGAAGCGAATCGGCCAGTTCCGTCTTCTCCCCAAGACGGAAGAGGTCGAGCTGGCCACCGCGATCCAACGCGGGGACGAGCGGGCCCTGAAGCGGCTGGTGGAGGCAAACCTTCGCTTCGTCGTCAAGGTGGCCCTCCGGTACAGAGGGTGCGGTCTCTCGCTGCAGGACCTGATCAATGAAGGGAATGTCGGCGTGCTCGAAGCGGCGCGCCGTTACTCCCCGGCTTACAACGTCAAGTTCATCACCTATGCCGTCTGGTGGATCCGGCAGGCGATTATGCAGGCCCTGGCCGCCGGCGGCGGAGCGGTGAAGATCCCGCTCCGGAAGGCCCGTCTCGCCTCCCACCTGAGCGACGTTCGCGCCGATCTCTCGCAGCAGCTCCAGGCGGAGGCGACCGACTCGGAGGTAGCCGAGGAATTGGACGTCAATGCGGGCGATCTGGAAGGGATGTTGCGTCCGGGGAGACAGGGGCCATTTTTCAGCGATGAGATCGGGCTTGAGCAGCGGATCGGCATGGAGCTGTATGAATCGAGGCAGCTCCCTCCTGCTGACCACGAGCTGATCCGGAGATCGTTCCGGGAAGAGGTGGAGCGGATGCTGGCGAGGCTCGCCCCGAGAGAGCGGCTCATCGTCGAGCTGCGATTCGGGCTGGGGGAGGAGGACGCCATGACCCTGGACGCGGTTGGGAAGCGGCTCAAGCTCTCCAGGGAGCGTGTCCGACAGATCGAGGAGCGGGCCAAGCAGAAGTTACGGATGATGGCGAAGTCCAGACACCTCAAGGATTACTTGAACTGAGTATTGACCCACTGAGTCCAATCAACCAACCTTTGCGGGTGTTACATTTCCTTTGAATCGGATCACGGGTGAACCGATGAGCCCTGACCCTCCACGCGGGATCGGGGCTTTTCTATTTTGCCGGGCAGGAGTCTGAGAGTGATGTCGATGATCGGTCGTGCGTTCAGTGAGTGTGCCGCACAACCCTGTAGGTCGAGACGGCTTGCGCCTCTTGACCGTGGAATGGCGTGCTGAGGAGCCATGAAGACATGTGTCGTCGTTTCCCGATGGCGCCGGCTCGTCCTCGCAGCGTTCTTAGGCCTGGTTGTTCCGGTGGGATGCATGGCGAACCAGGATGAAACCGCCGAAGTCGCGCGCCGGCGGATGGTGGACGAGCAACTCAAAGCGCGTGATATCGTTGACCAGAGGGTCCTGGCGGCTATGGGGAAGGTGCCTCGTCACCTCTTCATTGAGCCCTCCCTGGAACGGTACGCGTACGAGGATCGTCCCCTCTCCATCGGGGCGGGACAGACGATTTCTCAGCCCTATATCGTCGCCCTCATGACCCAGCTCCTTCAGGTGCAGCCGTCCCATCGAATCCTCGAGGTCGGGACGGGCTCCGGCTATCAGGCTGCTGTCCTGGCGGAACTGGCCGCTGAGGTCTACACCGTCGAGATCATCCCGTCGCTGGCAGAAGGGGCCCGCGCCCACCTGGAGGCCCTTGGGTATCGGAACGTCCACGTCCGCCAGGGGGACGGCTACGAAGGCTGGCGCGAGTTCGCTCCTTTCGACGGGATCCTGGTCACCGCCGGCGCGCCGTTTATCCCGCCCCCGCTGATCGAGCAACTCCGCGAAGGGGGACGGATGGCGATCCCGGTGGGGGGAGCGAGGGCCACGCAGGACCTGATCCTCGGGGAGAAGCATGGCGGGAAATTGCAGACAAGATCGATCGCCCCCGTGCTGTTCGTGCCACTCACAGGGAAGGGCGCCGTGCAGAACGGGGGGCGGTAAGGAGAGCTATCAGCTATCAGCGGTCAACTTCCAGTGTAGGGGCAGGGCTAGCCCTGCCCTAAGAGGGCGCAGCGAGCAGCGCCCCTACGGCTCGGATGGCGAAGTAACCGACAACCCAGTTGCCCATACGATATCCTGAAGAACCCATCTTAGCTCTGAGTTCTGAACTATCAACTGTGAACCGTGAACTGTGAACCCCTGTCGCCTTTCTAGAGCAAACGGATCAAATGTTATTCCTTTGTCATTGCGAGCGACCAACGGGAGCGCGGCAATCCGACACGCAGTGTCGTTGCGAGGCGCAGCCGAAGCAATCTCTCCGAGATTCCTCGCTTCGCTTCGCTCGGAATGACCCTTCGACTCGGCTCAGGACAGGCCTTTCAGGTCAGATTGCTTCAGTCACTTCGTTCCTTCGCAATGACACCCTATTTGATCCGTTAGTAATAGTTGAGCTTCTATGATCCCCCTCCGGGACAACATCCCCTCCCAACGAGCCCCGATTGTGACGATCGGGATCATCATCGTCAACATCCTCGTCTTCTTGAATCAGTTGACGTTGGCTCCAAGGGCGGCAGGCCGGTTTGTCTACGCCTACGGCCTCATCCCCCTGGAGATCAGCAGTGGCGACTTGCTGGTCAGTCATCCCGTCCCGGTCTATGCGACGGTCCTCACTTCGATGTTCGTCCATGGGGGCCTGTTCCACATCGCCGGGAACATGCTCTACCTCTGGATCTTCGGCGACAATGTGGAAGACAGGATGGGGCGCCTCCGTTTCTTGATCTTCTATCTCCTGTCTGGACTGGCCGCTGCCGCCGCTCAGATCCTGTCCAACCCCGTTTCGCGGGTGCCGATGATCGGCGCGAGTGGGGCGATCTCCGGCGTTCTGGGAGCGTATCTTCTGCTCTTCCCCCATGCTCGGGTCGTGACCCTCATTTTCTTCGGGTGGTTCATCCGTCTGGTCGAGATCCCGGTCCTTTTCGTCCTGGGGTTCTGGATCGTCGTCCAGGTCCTGAGCGGTGTGTTCACCCCGGCCGATGAGGCGGGCGGTGTCGCCTGGTTCGCCCATATCGGCGGGTTTGTGGCGGGCCTCCTCATGGTGATTCCGCTCAAGCGGCGCAGTGAACAGTTCGACCGGAGAGAGCGTCTGTCGTGAGCGGCGCCTGTCCTGAGCCTGTCGAAGGATCGAACGGGCAATGGTCCTGAGCCGTCAGGAATTCCGGCGGCTGGTCTCTGAGGCGATCGCCTCGCTTCCGCCCCAGGTGGCTGAGCGCCTGCAGAACGTCGAGGTGGTGGTCGAGGATCGACCCACACGCGAGGAACTGGCCATGGCCGGGGTCGAACCGCCGGAGACGCTCTTTGGTCTCTACACCGGCACGCCGCTCACGGAGCGGGGGAGCTGGTACGGACTGGTCCTGCCCGACAAGATCACCCTGTACCAGCGATCGATCGAGGAGGCCTGCCGGACCAAGCGTCAGGTCCGGGAGCAGATACGGACCACTCTGATGCACGAGATCGGCCACCATTTCGGGCTCTCTGAGGATGAGCTGGAAGAGGCCGGGTACGAGTAAGAGCACCACCTCAACCCTGGAAAAGTCTTGACGTTTGCCGAGGAGCCCCGCTAGAATCATCCGGTTTCGCCTTGGAGTCGAAGGTGCAGGAGGGTCGATGGCTGCGAGAGGAAGGCGCTTAGAAACCAGGTTTTATGAGCTGTACTGCATCGTGTGCGGCAAGACCTGCGCCGAGCAGGAGAGCAGCACTCGCTGCCCAAGCTGCGGCAAGCCGCTGGCTGTCCGCTATGACTACGCCCACATCAGGGCCCGCCTCAACCGGTACTCGCTCAAGACCTCTCCGATCAAGGCGCTGAAATACCTCGACTTCTACCCGATCCTCAACCTGGATCTGGTGGTCTCTCTTGACGAAGGCGGGACCCCGCTGTACCGCTGCCATCGGCTCGCGGACGACCTGGGCTTCAAGCAGCTCTATATCAAGAACGAGGGCCTGAATCCGACCGGGGTCTTCAAGGATCGGGGGACGCTGGTCGAAATCACCAAGGCCAAGGAGCAGGGAGCCAAGGCGATCTGCGTGGCTTCCACCGGGAATATGGCCGGATCTGTCGCCGCCTATGCTTCGATCGCCGGGCTGCCCTGCTATGTGACGGTGCCGGAGGGGACCCCGATCGGGAAGATGTCCCAGGCCCTTTCCTATGGAGCCAGGGTCCTCCAGGTCCGGGGGACGTACAATGATGCCGCGACCCTCGCCGAGCAGATGAGCAAGCGGTACGGCTACTACCTGGCAGGTGATTACGCCTTCCGCGTGGAGGGGCAGAAGTCGCAGGCGTTTGAGATCGTGGAACAGTTGGAGTGGCAGGCGCCGTCCGTCGTCATCGTCCCCATGGGGTGCGGAACCAACATCGCCGCCCTTTGGAAGGGGTTCAAAGAGTTTCACGAGATGGGATTGATCTCGTCCCTGCCCAGGATGATCGGCGTCCAGCCGGACGGCTGTCAGCCGATCGTGGCCGCCTTCAACCAGGGACGGGATGACATCGTGCCGGTCAAGAAGCCGGAGTCGGTCGCCTCGGCGTTGATGGCGGGCGATCCGTTGGATGGGTTGAAGGCGCTGGCTGCGCTCCGCGAATCGGGCGGATGTGGTCTTGCGCTGACCGACGGCGAGATCCTGGAGGCGCAGCAGAAGATCGCGCGGCAGGAGTCGATCTTTGTCGAGCCGTCGGGCGCGCTTCCCGTCGGGGCCTTGATCCCGTTGCTCAGCAGCGGGCGCGTCAGGCCGGACGAGTCGGTGGTCTGCCTCGCCACTGGCAACGGGCTCAAAGACCCCAAGGCGGCCCTACGGGTCCTGCCGTCGCCGGCCACCATCGATCCTTCGATGCAGGAGGTCGAGAAGTTCCTGAAGTTGCGGCTCTACGAGATCAGGGCCGCGGGCGCCAAGAACGGGGACAAGAATCTCTTCGAGCAGGCCCCGTCCTTGGCCGAGGTCACCACCCGGGTGCGGCAGGAGCTGGGGGTCAAGCTGACCTCAGAGTACGGCGCCAAGGTCAGATCCATGATCGAAGAGTTCGTGAAGAAGGGCAAGCCGATCACCAAGGCTGATCTGCAGTACATCGTCGAGAATGTGCTCAAAGGTCTTTCGGACCACGAGCCCGTCCTGGCGGTGGAGGACTTCAGGGTCTCGACCTCGCTCCATGGCCAGGCGGAGGCGGCCGTCCGGGTCCTCTTCGATGGCGAGAAGGTTGAGGCGACCGCTCTGGGCGTGGGCCCGGTGGCCGCGGTCATCAATGCCCTGAAGCAAGCGGCGCTGACCCGTGGCAGGCTGTTCTTCGAGTTGATCGACTATAATGTCGAAATCAACTCGCCGGGGACGGATGCCTCGGTGGAAACCACCATCGTGATGAAGGATGCCGAGGGGAACCGGGTGGTGGCAACCGGCACCTCCCCTGACATCATCGTCGCCTCGGTGAACGCGTTCGTGGAGGGCTATAACCTGCTCTGGGCCCGCCAGAAAGGGTAGTTCCTTTCGGGAGGTCGTACCGGAGGGGGCATGCTTCACAGCGTGGCGTTCTCCGACAGTATTCCTTTCCGACGGCCACCAGCAGGGCATGATACTCGTTAAAGAGGGCGGGGTCGGCCGGCAGGTGGTCCATGAAGAGCCGCTGGATCTCGCCGTATTTGGTTCCCTTCATCGTCAAGCCGTGCCGCTCGAGCACCCGGCGGGTGTAGGCGTCCACCACGAAGATCGGTCGGTTGCCTCCGTAAAGCAGGATGGAGTCGGCCGTCTCCTCCCCAATCCCTGAAACCGCGAGTAGCTCATCCCGCAGGCTGGCCAGATCCGTCCGGAACATCCGCTGCAAACTCCCGCCGTAGCGCCTCATCAAGAAGCGGGTGAACTCTTTGAGGCGTCCCGCCTTCATGTTATAATATCCCGATGACCGGATGAGCCGGGCGAGCCTCCCGTGCGGCGCGGCATCGATTGCTCTGGGATTGAGGAAGCGTTCGGATCGCATGGCCGCGATGGCTCGCGCGACGTTGGCCCAGGCGGTATTCTGGGTCAGGATGGCGCCGACGATGACCTCGAACCGGGAGCGGGCGGGCCACCAGCGCTGCGGGCCAAACCGGCGAAGGAGGTGCTGGTAGAGCGACAGAAGCCTCCGGCGGGTCGATGGTTTTCCCATGCCCACCATTGTGACCGGATTTCTCACGCGGTCAAGGGGAGACTGACGGAGTAGTGCTACGATACCTTGGGGTCGATCTCGGGACGCGCCGGATTGGAGTCGCGGTGAGCGACGAGCTGGGGCTCACGGCCCAGGGCCTCCCGACGCTCGAGCCCCCAACGGAGGACGACGCCCTCCTCGCGATCCGAGCGCTGATCGATCGCTACGGCGTTACAGAGGTGGTCGTGGGGCTTCCGAAGAACATGGACGGAACCATCGGTCCCGCGGCGGAAAAGACCCTCGCGTTTGCAAGGCGGCTGGAAGAGGGGGGCCGTGTCAAGGTGACGATGTGGGATGAGCGGCTCACCAGCCAGGCCGCCGAGCGCCTGCTGATCGAGGCGGATGTGCGGCGAGCCAAGCGCAAGCGCGCCGTCGATCAGATGGCCGCCGTCCTTATCCTCCAAGGCTTTCTCGACCGCTGCCACCACCAGAAGGATCGGCCCTCGTGAGCGCGTCACCGAAGACGCCTCCGCTACCGGTGCGGGCCCTGGCCCTGTACCTTTCTCTGCTGGTGGGGGGAGGCTCACTCTGGTACATCCTCATCCGCCCGGTTGGATCCACCGGCGGGGCCCCGCGCATCGTGTGGATCAGGCCGCAGACCGGCGCCCTCACGATTGCGAGGGCCCTGAAGGACGCCGGCGT
>JBGQJI010000073.1:0-12038 GCA_041498975.1 Methylomirabilis sp. (SeqCode) | reverse complement strand
GAGTCTGTTCACCATATCCCGCTGCCAGTAATCGCGCCACGCGGTTGAGTGGACGACCGAAGTAATCGCCGTCAGGTTCTTCGACGCTGCCGGTGTGGAGGGCCATACGCGCTTTGATATGCGTCTCGCCCCACTCTTCCGCGCGCAATGCGCGTTGCGCCGTCAGCGCGGCGGCCAGCGCTTCGGGCGCAGTCGGAAACGCGGCGTAGAATGCATCGCCGACAGTTCTGAACACAAAGCCGCGATGAGATTCGATTGCGTGGCGTAGGAGCGCGTCATGGCGCGCGAGAGCGACCTTCATCGCCTCGGGATGTCTTTCCCAAAGCTTGGTGCTACCCTCAATATCGGTAAAAAGAAAAGTGACGGTACCGCGTGGACGATCAGTCATTCGTCTCCTCTAGCGGGTACTCTACCGCCTGCCCCTAAAAAAATCAACGCCCTCTAGGACGAGTTCAACCTAAGAGGGCGTTGCTATGAATGAAATAATGCGCCAAGCAGACTGCAGCGGGTGGCAGAAGTGCTGTGTTCACCCCGGACCCATCACGATCACCTATGCGGGGGCAGCATGTCACCTCCCTCCCACCCTGTCAAGCTTTTCCAGTCCCCTTTTCAGTCCCCTCCGTGGCGACGCCAGCGTATTAACGCGTTCTAACTCTCGCACGTTTGTTGACAAATCCCCAAGGGACTTCAACCTTGCCGCCATTCGGCCCCTATGCTACGATCCCTCTATGGCGATGAAGTATATCATCGTTGGGACCGCCGGCCACATCGATCATGGAAAGACCTCGCTCGTCAAGGCGCTCACCGGCATCGACACCGACCGGCTGAAGGAGGAGAAGGAGCGGGGGATCTCCATCGAGTTGGGCTTCGCCAATCTGGCCCTTTCCGACGACCTCCACCTCGGGATCGTCGATGTCCCCGGGCATGAACGGTTCGTCAAGACCATGCTGGCGGGCGTCGGAGGGATCGACCTGGTCGTGCTCGTCATCGGCGCCGACGAGGGGGTGATGCCGCAGACGCGGGAGCACCTCCATATCTGCGAGTTGCTTCAGGTCAAGCGGGGCGTGGTCGCGCTGACGAAGGTCGATCTCGTCGAGCCCGATTGGCTGGAGATGGTGCGCGCCGATTTGGAAGGGTTCCTGGCCGGGACGTTTCTCGAGGGGGCGCCGGTGATCCCGGTCTCCCCCGTCACCGGGCAGGGGCTGCAGGAATTGCGGGCGGCCCTCCGGGTGGTGGCCGAGGCGGTCGAACCGAAGCGCCACGATGGGATCTTCCGGCTCCCGATCGATCGGGTGTTTACCATGAAGGGCTTCGGCACGGTGGTCACCGGCACCCTCTGGTCCGGGACGGTGAAGGTCGGGGACGATGTGATCGTCCTGCCTCGGGAGCTGCATTCACGCGTCCGCCGCCTTCAGGTCCACGGCCGGACGGTGGAGCAGGCCTGGGCAGGACAGCGGACCGCAGTCAACCTGCCTGGGCTGGAGGTGGATCGGCTCGATCGAGGCGATCTCCTGGCGCTCCCTGACACGCTCAAGTCCGCCACGGCCTTCGATGTCTCGCTGGAGCTCCTGAAAGACGCCCCTCGTGCCTTGCGGAACCGGGCAAGGGTCCGGTTCCACCTGGGGACAAGCGAGGTGCTGGCCCGGGTCGTGCTGCTCGATCGGGAAGAGCTCAACCCCGGCGAGGAATCCTTGGCGCACCTGCGGCTCGAGGCTCCGGCGACTGCCCTGGCCGGAGACCGGTACGTCATCCGAAGCTATTCGCCTGCCCTGACGATCGGGGGCGGGAGCATCCTCGACCCGACCCCGCCTGTCCGGCGGCGGTCAAAGGCGCTATTGCTGGAACATCTCAAGGTCCTGCAGACCGGCACATCGGGACAGCAGCTAGAGCGGCTGCTGCTGCAAGCCGGTCCCGCGCCGGTCTCTCTGGACGCGCTCAGGGCATCGGCCAGCCTCGATGAGACCACGCTCAAGGGCGAGCTCACGCGCCTCATCGAGGCCGGCACGGCCGTTCCGTTGGGAGCGAAGGGCGAGCTCGGGTACGTCCACCGGACCAGCTACGATCGCCTTGCGGCGGAGATCGTTTCACGCCTTGAGGAGTTCCACCGGAAAGAGCCCCTCAAGGATGGGCTGCCGAAGGAGGAGCTTCGGAGCAAGCTTCCTCAGGTCGGGGCGGCCCTTTTCGCCCACCTGTTGCAAGGCCTGGTGGAAACGAAGCGCGTCGCCATCGACCGGGAGAAGGTTCGGCATTTCCTGCATCAAGCCACCCTCTCCGCCGACGAGCAGATCGCAAAGGTGCGGCTGGAAACGATCTACCGGACGGCGGGCTTTCAGCCGCCGGATTTGGAGGTGGCGCTTGCACAGGCGGGTGCCAGTGGCAAGGTTGGAGTTACGCTCTTTCATCGCCTTGTCGATGAGGGAACGGTGATCAAGGTCAAAGATAACCTGTATCTTCACCGCGAGCATTATGAGCGTGCGCAGGGGATGCTCCTCGACCACTTCAAGCGCCACGCCACGATCACGGTCCCGGGATTCAAAGACCTCCTGGGCGTGAGTCGGAAGTTTGCCATCCCGTTCTTGGAGCATTTCGATAGTGTGAAGCTGACCCGTCGGCAGGGAGACGAGCGGGTTCCGTACGCGTGAGGGGCCTCCCAGGGAGGAAGGCGCATGTTCGGGCTGGGGATTAGCGAACTAGTGGTGATTCTGATCATCGTGCTGGTCATCTTCGGAGCAAACCGGCTGCCGGAGATCGGAAGCGGGTTGGGCAAGGCGATCCGAGGCTTCAAGGAGTCGGTGACGGGGAAGGATGCGATCGACGTGACGCCCAAAAAGCCGGAGGAGAAGGAAAAGAAGCCCGACGGGTCAAAAAACTGACGCGAGTCAGCCCCTTTGTTTGGTCTGTAGGTCCTCGTAGGCCGGGAGGCCACCGAGCCCCCTGGCCTTTTTTATCGCACGGACCGTGGCCGCCGCCACGGCATCTGCAGCGGCGAGCCCCAGGGCGTTCAGATCGCCTGCCACATGACCGGTTGCCAATGTGAAGATCGCGTCGCCGTCCAGCGTCGTGTGGACCGGGCGGATGGTCCGGGCCAGTCCAATCTGGGCTTGCTGGGCGAGCTTGCTGGCCTCCACCTTGGTCAGCCGCGCGTTGGTGGCGACTGCCACCAGGGTGGTCGATTCCCGACCATAGCCCCTGGGACGGATCCCGGCGCGCATCTGGGCCGCGCTGTCCAGCAACCGTGTCCCGTTCGGGCTATCCCTGAGGCCTGCCAGGATCTGGCCCGTTTCCGCGTCGAGCACATCGCCGAAGGCGTTCACCACCACGAGCGCGCCGACCGTGAGCCCCCCCGGGAGCGGCAGGCTGCTTGTCCCGAGGCCCCCTTTCATCGCACGCTCGATCCCCATGAGCTTGCCCACCGTCGCGCCGGTTCCCGCTCCGACGCTTCCCTCCGCGATCAGCCCAGGGGCAGCCGCCTGGCAGGCTCGATACCCCATGTCTCGATCGGGCCGGACCCGAGAGTCACCAATCCTGAGGTCGAACAGGATTGCGGCCGGGACGATCGGCACCCGAGCGATGCCGACATCGAAGCCGACACTCCGTTCTTCCAGGTACGCCATGACGCCATCCGCGGCGCCGAGGCCAAAGGCCGACCCGCCGGCCAGAACCAGGCCGTGAACGCGGTCAACGAGGTGCAGCGGATTCAGGGCGTCCAGCTCCCTGGTCCCTGACGCCGATCCCCGGATGTCCACTCCCCCTATGGCACCCTCCTCGCACAGGATGACGGTGCACCCGGTGATGGCCTCAAGGTCGCTACAATGCCCGACTCTGATCCCCTCGATGTCCGTGATCTGACCGCTCATGCGCTCTCCTGATTAGCCGCTGGGGCAAGCGGCCCCTGATTCTACTTGAGGTCGGACTCTTCCGCAACCGAAAGGGTTCTTGACTGCGAAATGATTGACATAGGAAGGCGCCGGTGGTATTGATGGCCGCTGGCGGTTCAATTATCGAGGAGGCATGCGATGCGAAGAGCGATCGGGATGCTGTGTGTCGGGCTCACAGTATTGACCCTGCTGGGGAGGAGGACCGAGGCGGCGGAGACGAAGAGTCCAAGGGCCGTCATCGAGATGGAGCAAGGGAAGATCGTGATCGATTTCTATCCAAAAGACGCGCCCGAGACGGTGGCCAACTTCGTGAAGCTGGCCAAGAAGGGCTTCTACGACGGGTTGAAGTTCCACCGGGTTGTTCCCGGCTTCGTCGTCCAGGGCGGCGATCCCAAAGGTGATGGGACCGGCGGGCCTGGCTACACCATCAAGGATGAGTTCAATTCGCGGAAACATCTGGTCGGGACGGTTGCCATGGCGCGGACGCCCGCGCCCAACAGCGCGGGAAGCCAGTTCTACATCTGTCTGGCCCCGCAGCCCGGACTGGACGGCCAGTACACGGTGTTCGGGCAGGTGGCGGATGGGATGGACGTCGTCATAAAGATCAAACGAGGCGATATCATGAAGAAGGTCACGATTGTGGAGGCCGCTCGCTGATCCGGCCCTTGGAAAGCGTTGGACACCCTCCGCCTCCTCCGTTATCCTTAGAGGACGCGGAGGGGGGGGCGATAAGACCAACACGGCCCTCCCTTCACCCGAACTATCAAGGCGGCCCCGAAATAGTTCCTGCGGGGACCAGCCAGGTTGTCCGCAGCGTGGTGAGGCTCAACCGCTGGGGGAACCCCGAGCGACCCGGCTTCCCCCCGAATGACGGCGTGGCTAAAGGGATCGCTGCACAAGTGGGAATCGTTACGTGGGTACTCGGCAGGAGACACGCATGCATGTCGCCGTGACTGGCTCGAGCGGCTTGATTGGTTCGGCGTTGTTCGCGTTCCTCGCCACGGAGGGACATCAAGTGACCCGGCTCGTGCGCAGGCCCCCCGGCGGCGAGAGAGAGATCCAGTGGGAGCCGGAGGCAGGGGTCCGGGAGCTCTCCGGGCTAGAGGGGGTGGATGCCGTGGTCCATCTAGCCGGGGAGAATATCGCTTCCGGCAGGTGGACGCCCCAGCGGAAGGCCGAGATCCGCCGCAGCAGGGTCGAGGGGACGAGGCGGCTGTGCGAGTCGTTCACGCGACTCGGCCGTCCTCCCAAGGTGCTGGCGAGCGCCTCGGCCATCGGATACTACGGGGACCGCGGCGACGAGGTCCTGCGTGAGGAGAGCCAGCCAGGAAGTGACTTCCTCGCCCAGGTCTGCCGCGACTGGGAAGCGGCGACCGAGCCGGCCTCACGAGCCGGGGTGCGGGTGGTGCAATCACGAATCGGCATCATCCTCAGCCCGGCGGGCGGGGCTCTCAAGAAGATGCTTCTCCCCTTCAGTCTTGGCTTGGGCGGCAAGATCGGGACCGGCAGGCAATTCATGAGCTGGATCAGCCTCGACGATGCCGTCGGGGCAACGTACCACGCCCTTACCACCGATTCCCTTGTGGGCGCGGTCAACGTCGTGGCCCCTGCCCCGGTGACCAATTCCGAATTCACGCGCACCTTGGCGCGGGTGCTCCGGCGGCCGGCATTGGTGCCGATGCCCGCGTTCGCGGCCAGGCTCGCATTCGGCGAAATGGCCGACGCGCTGCTCCTCGCAAGCGCCAGGGTGGTCCCGAGCCGGCTTCAGGGATCGGGCTACCGTTTCCGGCATCCCGAGCTGGAAGGCGCGCTCAGACACCTGCTGGGCCGGTAACTTGTGGGCGCATCATCAGCAGCAGCGCCGGCGACAACCTGAGATCCCACAGTCAAGGCGATCGATCAGAATGACCATGTACTGCGCCCCGGCCGAGCATCAAGGAGGACAGGGAACGCTGAACTCATCTCGGAAATTTCGGCAACGATCTCTTGCGTTTGCTCTGCCCTTCCTTTTCCTCGCCTGCGCCCCGATCGGGAAGGAGCCGCTGCTCGGGCGGCCCGCCCATCATGTGGAGGGTGGCTTCCGCAACCCTGACCCGGCCTTCACGCGCCCCGCCGGGTTGGTGCGCGCCAAGTATGTCGCGGGCCGACTGTGGGTCAACCTTCTTGCGCCACGAAGCTTCGATCTGCCTCGAGAGGCTAATGGTGGCCGGGAGCTCCGCGAGAACACCAACGACGCCACGGTGACGTGGGTCGGCCACTCCACGCTGCTGGTTCAGCTTGACGGCATCAACCTGTTGACCGACCCGCACTGGGGGGATCGGGCCGGCCCCGTCTCCTGGCTGGGGGCGCGGCGGCTCAACGCTCCTGGGATGCGATTCGAAGACCTGCCTTCCATTCACCTGGTCCTGATCTCTCACGACCACTACGATCACCTGGACCTGGGCACGGTCAAGCGGTTGGCGCAGACATACGATCCGCTCTTCGTGGTCCCCTTGGGGCTCAAGGCATGGTTTGCGGAGAACGGGATGACCCGCGTCCAGGAGCTGGACTGGTGGCAGACGTATGAGCATCGCGGCCTGCGCCTGGTCTGCGTCCCGGCCCAGCACTTCAGCGGCCGGAACCTTTCAGACACGAACAGGCGGCTGTGGGCATCGTGGGTGGTCGCAGGCCGCTCGAAACGCCTGTATGCGGGTGGGGATAGCGGCTACTTCGATGGCTTCAAGCAGATCGGGGAGGCGCTCGGCCCGTTCGATCTGGCCGCCGTGCCCATTGGCGCGTACAAGCCCGCGTATCTTATGAAAGGCGTACACACCACGCCGGAAGAGGCTGTGCAGGCGTTTATGGACCTGCGCGGCAAAACGCTGCTGGGCATTCACTGGGGCACCTTCGAGCTGGCGGAAGAGCCGCTGGATGAGCCCCCAGGGCAGATGCGAAAGGCCGCGCGCAGGCGCAAGATCGATCTCGGCAATGTCTGGGCCCTCAAGCGCGGAGAAAGCCGGCACTGGTAAGAGGACTCCTGCACGGCAAGCCCGGTCCTCACCGGCGACGATGACGAGGCCATCTTCCGGCCGTTGGCGCGGCGTGACGGCAATCCCTCTTGACCTCGCATGATGGGAGGCAACGTTCATGACACGTGTTGACTGGAGGTATCACCGGCCTGGGTGAAAGACCTGCGCCAAGACGCAAGAGTTTCTTGTGACACACAGCGTTGAGACCGCCCTCCAGGTCGATGCGAAGAAGACGACCCTCAGAGCGAAAGAGGCGCTTGCGCTAGTCCGGGAAGTGGACGAGATTTACGTCACCAAAAGGCGGCAAGTGATCCATCTGGACCTGCGGAAAGAGAGACCGGACAATGCTGAGCTTCTGGGGCTCCTGCTCGGGCCGACAGGTAACCTCCGGGCCCCGACGCTGCGGAAGGGTCGCACGCTCGCCGTCGGTTTCGACGCCGTGACCTACGCGAAGCTGTTCGGTTAGCGGGCGCGCTGAAAAATCATTCGGACCCAGAGTTGATCCTCTCATCCGCCTCCGACGCAACTCCTTGAGGAAAATAAAATCGCTTGACAACGCTAACCAGCCCTGCCTAGAGTTAGTCAGTGTAGCAGAGCAGGGAGCGCGGTTCAGTAGGGTGCGTCTTTCTGGGGAGACGGCCGGAGCGGCGGAGGCAGGGCGGCCGGCGGAGTGGACCGATGGAGCAAAAGCGGAGCGGCCAGCGGACGGAGCAGCGGCCCACGGTGATGACCCTCGAGGAGGTGGCCCGCTACCTCCGGATCAACAAGTCAACCGTCTACCGGATGGCGCGCGACGGGACGCTCCCTGCCTGGAAGTTGGGGAACGTCTGGCGCTTCAAGAAAGAGGCGATCGAGAGCTGGATCGCCGGCAATCAGCGGGCTCAGCGACAGAAACTGCGCCGGAGGGCCTAGGTGGCCGGGACGGGGGGGCAAGATCCAAGATGTTCGTCTCGGTCCAGGGTGGTGTCGGCGACCTTCGATCCATCCAAACCCGTTTCTCTCGATATGCTAGCCGCTTAGACACCTGCCCATTCACGCTCATTTCCCACGCCTCCTTGTCGCTTATCGCTCTCCTTCCTTGACCATCAGGCCTTGATAGGTCTGCCCTTACTTCACCGGGCGGGAGATGTCCGCAAGGGGTTTGCCCTTCTCGGTGACATAGTACACCAAAACCTTGGCCGGAGCGGTCTTACTGGCGTTCTTCACGTTGTGTTCTTGTTTGGGTCCCGTCTGGAATGTATCCCCCGGCTTCAAAGTGACCGGTGGTTTCCCCTTCACCTCCACGATGATGGAGCCTTCCAGGACATAAGCCACCTCGCTGCCAGATTGATAATGCTTGCCGGTCTCCGCCCCAAGGGGCAGCTCCCTGAGAACCAGGACCGCTTCCTTCCCTTTGGTCCCCGGCAGCTCCGCCCTCTGGAGGATCGTGCCCTTTGCCAGCTCCTGCTGGGCGTTCAGGATCTGTGTCCCGATCACCCCCACCGCGGTTGCCACTACCAAAGCCACGCTGAGTAGGAATGCTCTTCGCTTCATTGCTGTCGCCTCCTGGTGGATGTTACTGTTGGCTTACTCTGCGCTTAGGATGCGCGCCCCAATGACGTAACTCCCTCCATTTGCATCGGAGAAAGGGAAACCGACCCCACCTAACTTGAGTGCCAGATCAAGAGTTCGAGATGTTAGTTCGCCAGTGAGCGAATTAGCAAACGGGACAGCGCGCGTGCCACGATGCTATCAAACGAAAGCCGAGGTGACAAGCAAGATCTTCCTGCCCAAGAACAGAGATAGACTTACCAACGGCCTGAAGTATCTGTCATTGCGAGCACCCAAAGGGTGCGCGGCAATCCGACACGCAGTGTCGTTGCGAGGCGCAGCCGAAGCAATCCCTCTGAGAGTCCTCGCTTCTCTCGGAATGACCTTTCAGGTCAGATTGCGCAGCCTGCCCCGAGCCGTGGCGAGGGGTCTCGCTCCTCGCAATGACGATTCCTATCTCTGTTCCGGGGTTCCTTCCTGCTGAAAGGTAATGGGCCGACTGCGACTCCCCCTGCATGGGGAAAACGTTGTTGAAGGTCGAAAAGACCTGCGATGGATAGGATTAGATCGTAAGCCCAGAAGGAACTGGCCATGCTCCCATCTTGTTTGCCGCTTCGCTCTTCGAGCCTAATCGGACCGGAAGGAGTCGAGCGCCCTCTTAAGTCACCGTTGGCGTGCTTTCCCTTGGCCCAAGTCGTCCGAGATATCGGGAGAACGCGCCGAAATAGCTGGACAGTATCTCGCTCCCTCCGCTATCCTCAGGAAGCGCGGAGGCGGAATGGGCCCGGTGGCCCTCCTGGTCTTCAAAACCAGCGAACCCGCTAATAACGGGTTGGTGGGTTCGACCCCCACACGCCTCCGCCAGCATTCCTGCTAGCCCTCCTAGAACGCGCAACTAACGCGCCCTCGCGGGGTTTCCTCGCTGGTCCGATTGTTGCTGTAGAACGACCGTCTATGACGAAAATCGACCCTGAAGTGTGACCCAGGGTGTGACCGGCAGGGGACCCCCCACGGGGCGCGGCCTCCCAAAAGACTGTCCTGGTCAATCCTTTGGCCGACGCGGAAAATAACAGGGGACCCCTTCTCACATGGGCCAGACGGGCAACACAGGGAGAGCATGAAACGTGCGCGGGTGGAGCGTCAATCCTGGGGCACTAAGCGCGTCACAGGGCCAAGTCTGAGCCATCGCTTCCACATCACGATCGAGCGAAACGGACCCATTGGCGTGAGGGTTGCAGTGAGCCCAAATACTTCTCTCCCTAAACATTGGGTCAATAGGGCTGGTGACTCCCACACGAGCCGAGCGCCGCCCCTTGAGGCACCGACTTCGGCAGTCGAGCGGCAATAGGACAATACCTGTTAACAATCGGAACATGACGATAATAGGAGAACAGAGCGATGAACACCTATCTGCATCTCAACGGCACGATCCACGCAAAGAGGGGGGTGACAGCGGGTGACCTGGAGGCGGCAATCCAATCTGTCTTCAGACAGGAGGATCACGAAGAACAGATGTTCCTCATGAGGCTTATAGACCCCAATGATGCGGTAATCGGCTATGACCCCTAGAAGTCCCGCGCCTGGATCAACCTGTGGTATGAGAACGGGGCTAGCTTGCCCTGCACGTCAGTTGACAAGATGTTCGTGGCCGTGGCCCCCCTGATCGAAACGGGGCAAATCGTTGAAGCCCTCCCTTCTTGTGACGAAAAGCCCCCGGTGTTGTACCGCTTCAGGGGCGGGGTAGCAGAGACAGTGATCGGCGAGGTCCGACCGAAGCGTGGGCAGACGTGCCAGCCGGTGACGGTGAGGAGCAAACGGAGGAAGGCCGCGTAGCCAAGTCGGGATAGGTGATCGGATTGGTGACGGGATGGGGCGGGTCTGTGGGAGGCCCGCTCCACCCTCCGCGAGGACAGACCGGGTGCGTAGACATAGTCTAGCCGGTCCTGCCATCGAACGGGAAACTGACAGAGAGAGGACGTGAGATGAAGACGCCTTGGTTAGCTGCTCTGACCCTCATGCTGGCGGTGGTCTCCCCGGCGCTGGCACAAGATATTCAGTCTGAGCGGGAAACACTGGTTGGCCTAGCTGGAGTCAAAGTCGTAGTTGAGAAGATAGACCCTGACGCCGAGAGGGATGGTCTTACACGATCTGCCCTTCTGACTGACGTAGAACTAAAGCTGCGGCAGGTTGGTATCCCGGTTCTTAGTGAGATGGATTGGAAAGGTACGCCGGGTTGGCCGTACCTTTACCTCGAAGTTGGCTTCCTTAGGAACGTTAGCGCACCACCGCTGGTGCTATACGCCTTCCACATCAGTCTACACCTGAACCAAGAGGTAAGGCTTGAGAGGAACCTTAAGATAGGAGGTATCGCCGCAACATGGCAGGCTCGTGGAATGGTTGGCACTACCGGACCCAACGATCTCCGCAAGGTCCGTGAAACAGTGCGGGATATGGTGGACGAATTCATCAACGCCTACCTCGCCGCCAACCCGAAGCGATAGGCACGGCTGGCCCCACTATCGAGAATGAGATTGACAGAGCGCAGGCGAGGCGAGAGATCCCGCCCGGAGGTGCAAAGCCGTGTATCCCATCTCACCCAGGTTTGCCACATCCCTCCTGTTCATCATCACGGCGAGTCTGAGCGTCCCCTGGTTGCTTCATGGCAGCGGTCACGCAACGCCCGTTCGGCCCTTCAGCGTTTCCAAGCCTGAAGTGGAACAAGGCCGCCGTATTACCACGTGGCCCCAGGAGGTTCAGGCAGCGATCCGCGAGGGGGTTGTACTCTTCGGCATGACGGTTGATGAAGTGCGTCTTGCCTGGGGCAAAACGAAATGTGAGGTGGCAAGCAATTATCGGGGGCAGGAAACGGATGCTTTGGGATACCGGATCACGCGGATAGCGGGCGAGGTGATCCCCGTAATGGATTGTGGGCAAGCACGCATCTTCTTATACTTCCGGGACGGCATTCTGATCGGCAGCGAGCCTCAACAGGAAAACTAGAGATGCAGGGCATCGGACGGCGGGCGTTCCTCGTTGGCCTCCTCGGGCTCTTGGGTACTAGTCTTGCCAACATGGTTGAGGCGCGGGGTGGAGGCGGGCACGGTGGGGGTCGAGGCAGAGGTCCTAAGCCGTGGCGCTTCCATCCTCGTCCCCCTCCTTTCACCCACCCCCACCCTTATCCTCGCCGCGATTCTCCGAGGCCGCCGGAACGTCATTTCCGCTCTCCCTCTCCCCACTCTATGGGGCCTATGGCTCTTCCACCGAGGAATGTGGACCCCAAGCGCATCCGCACTCTGGACGGGGACACGTTCACGAATGGCGGCCAACGGGTGCGTATCCGTGGCATGAACGCCCCTGAATTGTCAGACCCCGGAGGAGCCCAGGCCCGCAGACGTCTGAACGAACTTCTCCATAGTGGGAATGTGACCATGACGCCCCGAGGTGTGGACAAGTACGGGCGGACCGTTGCGGATGTTCAGGTCAATGGACAGAACGTCGCCGAGATTATGCGTGCGGAGGGTCTAGCTAAGGCCAGGTAAGTGAAACCGACACAGTTCGCCCAAATTTGACGGTGTAGGCTAGTGATCTCGAAAGAAAGCGAGCATGACAAGAGAAGACTTCG
>JBGQJI010000072.1:0-12078 GCA_041498975.1 Methylomirabilis sp. (SeqCode) | reverse complement strand
CGGCCAGGCACTCTTCGGCCTGCTGCAGCAAGGCCGGATGCGGCCGGGTGTGGCCGGCCACGGTGCCGACGTCGGCCTTAATCACGCTGACGGTCGTCTTCAACTGCTGGGCTATGGCTCATCCCTCCCTCGTAGGTTACAGCGTCCGGAACGGCGCAGAGTTGCAAAGGCTATTGGAACACTATCCCGTTCCAGAGAAAAGCAACATCGATGCCAAGGGGGCGTAACCGTGGCATGGGAGGCATGCGAGTGTAGCTTATTGATTTTACAGAGTTCCTGACCTCTATGCTTGGAGCCAACAATCACGGCAAGTGAGCGAACCTTAGGAGTTTGGGGCAGAGCCTCCTCAGCCTTACTTGGCGGAAGGGGGCTAACCCCTTGCTAGCAGAGGAAGGAAGGGGTGGGGCATGGTAGTCCCGATGGGCGCAGTGGCGCCTCAGACGGCGCCATCGGCCAGGGCTAAAACAGTTCTTCAGCGCGCTTCGTCGAGCCGGTAGGCGGCATGACAGGCCACACAGTTGCCGGTCCAGCCGCGCCATTCCTACGATAGCGTCCTTCCGCCACCAGTTACGGTCTCGACGAGCCGCCGGGAAGGATGCGGAGCGGGTCACTCGCGGCCCGGGGAACGGAGCGGCGATAGGCATAGCTGAGGGTCCAGGCCATCACCGCCACGTACACCAGACCTCCCCCGGCGATGACCACCGCACCGACGCGAGCCAGCGCCACCTGAGCCGTGATCAGGCCGCCGGCCAGCACCAGGTTGCCACTATTCAGCGAGAAGAATACGAACGGACGGTAACGGGGCAGTGAGAGCTCCGCGATCCCCAGTTTTGGCCAGCCGGCGGTCTCACGTAGCCCGGCGATGAATCCCGGAAAGAGCTTATACGACATCCCGACGATGAAGTTCGTCACCCAGCCGAGCAGCCCGAGGACGCCGTAGGCTCCCGCGATCCTATTGCCGAGGGCGCTGTCGGGGTCAATCCAGACGAGTGAGAGCCCGAGGCCCGCAGACAGCACCAGGCAGACGACGCCAGCCAGCGCATGGCGCATCGACCAGTCAATCGGCATCCGCCGTTTACGCACAAGACTTACGAGCACAGCAATGTACGCGAGGAGGGCCATCATGATGGCAACGCTCCAGAAGGATGCCCCACCGAACCTGCCGAGAAGCGCAATGCCAAGGCCAGCCACAGCAACAGCAAGGCCGTAGAGCTGCCACATCGCCCCGCGCGGCAGCTCGACCTCCGGCAACAGAAATGCCGGAACCATCCGGTAGGAGACGGCGCATATCGTGAGGCTCACCCAGCCAAGCGCCGCGAGGTGCGCATGAGCGGCCAGGTTCGAGAGCACATTGCCGTGCAGGAACCCGAAAGTCTTATCCAACGCCAGGAGCAGGCCGAGCACAGCAGCAATCAACAGATACAGGACAGCCAGCAGCATCCCGGTTTCCGCCACACCCCGGCCTCCGGCGGGAGCCAGACAGGAGATCATGTTGGCAGCGAAGAGGATCACACTCAGCACGACCACGCCAGCGGCGAGCCAGGTGGCGATCCAGCGTCCGATGAAAAAGTGGGCGACCATCCCCGTCACGCCGACGACAAAGAGCCAGAGCTGCAGAAGCGCCATGCGCGGGAATCGAAGCGGCCGCTTCGTCAGGGCTGGGACATAGCGATGCATGACCCCCATGATCGCAGAAGTGATCCATCCCAGCGTAATGGCGTGGGTCAAGGCCAGCAGCCGAGGCTGATAAAAGAAGTCCACCAGATCACCTATGACCCACGGCGCTGCGGCCACGGCCAGCCCAAAGAAGCCGACGGCGACAGAAAAGAAATGCATGGGAAGCCGCGCGACACGGACGCGGTCATAAGACGGACTCGGTCCTCCCGTCGCGCCGACAGGCTTGGCCGGCTGCACGTTCGGACCCTCCTCTCGACCGAGACCCATCCGCAACCCGTCAGACCGGTTCAAGGCCATGCAACATTCCCTTTCTGTGCGTAGCCCGATCCACGCACCAGAACCATTAACGAGATAGGGCTCTGCCCTGGACTACGGAAACCGCCATGTTCCCCAGGAAGAGGAGCACGGCCAGGACGTTGAGCAGCCCGCCCCACAGCCGACCCGGCCACCATGGCGCCAGATCGCCCACCATCCGCAACCCAAGCGACATGTGTAACAGGGCGAGATGGCTATAGAAGGCCGTTCGAAAAGGGACGGGCATCCCCAGCACCGCCGGGAAGATGATCGGCGCGTGACCGACGATCATGGAAAAGACGAAACCCAGGAAGATCGCGTGAAGGACGGCATCGTAATACGGCCCCGCCACCACGCCGCCCAGTCGGAACCACAGCAGCCCCGCCACCCCCAGCCAGATGTATCCAGACAACAGGCTCACAGCAACGAATCTGGTCAGTCCCGCCTTCTGCACCCCCCGCCGGGCGATGTCATGTCGGAGGAGCCAGAGCGTCAAGGCAAGCAAGCCCAGACCGCTCAGGCGCGCCCCGCTGTCGAAAGCCATCCCCGTGATGAGGAGGCCGGCCAAGAAGAGGCAGATGCCAGAAAGAAAGACGAGCTGATCGGCTCGAGAGATCGGGAGGAAGCGGCTCAGTTCCAGCCGTTCACCGGCGATGGTGAGCACCAGGAATCCGGCCCACCAGGGGACAACGCTGAAGATCGGCCATCCGGCGAGCCAGAGGCTGTTGCCGACCAGCCACGCCAATGCCCCCAACCCGATGATCACCGTAAAAAGGGCCGGCTGGCGGCGGACGAGCTGGGCGAAAATGGCCGCCAGGCCCAGGCTGCCCAGGGCCATGAAGGACGCGCCCACCGCGGCGGGTGCGCCTGCGATCAGCGACAGGGCGCCCAAGCCTGTCATGACCGGGGCGAAGTAGGTCCACCGGTGTCCCAGGGCGACTGCCCGCTCCAGACCGATGAGGGTGCCCAGGAATCCGGAGATCATCAGGGGACCGTGTGCGGCGGGCAGGACACGATGGATGATCGGCCAGTTCCAGCCCAGGCGCAGGAGCCCCCCCCACAGCGCAGCCAGCAGAGCGGCCACCCCCAACGCCAACAGGGGAAACCGGATAGGCCGTCGCGATACCATCCTTGACCCCTGCGTCAGGTCACCAACGCCAGCCCCGCACCGATATCATCTCATGCTCATCATTCTTACATCCCGCGAACGCAATCGCACCCAGGAAGCGGGTGGACACACACGGCTCACGAGGCCTGCCCGCTGCACGGTGGCTCTTGGCGGGCGACCACTGCGATCTACTCTCTTCGGACATGTCAGCGGTTCGCCCACCCTTCGACCACCAGGAAGCCGACCAGGCCCCGCTCCACTCGCGAGCGGGCATGGCCCACGAGGATGTAGCGCAGGGGATCTCCAGCGTGAACTCGACCGTGGTTGCCCCACCCGCCTGGCCGTACCAAGCAGGCTTTCCTGAGGGAGCGCGTGAACCGGGGGGCGGACAGCCGATTGAGCTCAGAAGCCGACAGCGCCGAGACAAGTGGGACCTGACCGAGGAAACCCGTGCTCAAAAGGGTCTTACTCATCCGTGGGGGGTCTTCAGAATGCGGAGCGATGTCTTATCGGCAGAGCGCTTGCACTCCAGCGCCCGGAACAGGGGCCGTCATGATCATCCGTCTCTTCCTCGAGACAGCTATTCTTCGATCGCCTTCTGCCTGCGTTGCAGGTACGCGTTTCGCACTGCACTGTAGAGGTCGACCGTATTCTCCTCGACACTCTGGAACAATTCCAGATTTTGCGACCGTGTATTGACGGATTCTCCCGCCCATCTTCCCGCTGAGGCGGCAAACGGGATGAAGTAGCTAAGGGGATCGAGCGCCGCGTCGGCGACGTAGCCGATTCCGTCACGGACCGTCAACGGGGGCAGAATGGGCAGGATCAGATAAGCACCGGGGCCCACGCCATAGAAGCCTAAGGTCTGGCCGGTGTCCTCATCGCTCTTCTGAAGTCCCGAGTCCTTCGCGATATCGAAGAAGCCGCCGATCCCGAACACGCTGTTGATGAAGAAGCGGGTCACCTCCCGGCCGGCTCCCCTGAATTTGGCCTGCAGGAGGCTGTTCACCAGGCGCCGCGGCATGCCGACGTTATCGAAGGCATTAGCGAGGCATTGCTGCAGCCAGTCGGGTACGACTTTATCCCACACATTCGCCACCGGCTTCAGGAGGTACTTGTCGAACACGTCGTGGTTGAACGCAAACATCTTTTCATTGTAGGGCTCCCACGGGTCGTATTCCTGGAGTTCCTCCCTGTCGGTCTGCGTGGAGAATTGCAACCGCTTCGCGGGGGCCGCACCGGTCAATTGAACGGCCTCCAGTTCGATCTCCTCGCTCGCCACTCCAACCGGCCGATCTTGCGACGGGCTGCCTGGGGCAGGTCGCTGCACCGTAGCGGGCATGTCACCTTCCGCCGCTGTCCTAGCGGGGCGAACGCTGTTGGATGGATCGACTGGCTCCGCGATTGCGCTAGACAGGCCAACGAGGAAAGCGATAGCACATGCGACAACCACACCACCTATTAAAGGTGATGAGCTACTGGGCCTGCGTTGCACGTTCTCCCTCCTTTTCCCGGTCAACGTCAACTCTCGCCACCGCTCACCGAAACATATCCTGCCACTGTCTTACCCACATCCCCCGTATCGGCTTCAGCCTTTCGTCGATCTCGTCGAGAACCCGATGGCCCCTTTCTCCGAGGCCAGACTATTCCTATCACGGAATTGGCGTTCTGTCCCGAAAAAAACTTCGACAAACAATTTGCTCGCCGGATCAGGTGTCATTGCCTCGAAAGTGCCCCTCGCCCGTGTCATTGCGAGGAGTGGGACCCCTCGGGGCTGCTCGGGACAGGCTGCGCAATCTTAACACGGTTCCACGTCCGAAGTGTCAAGCCCCAAGAGAGGGTGGGCTACTTCCCGTAACTGATCCGGTAGATCACGCCTGCTCGGTCATCCGAGACAAGCATCGCGCCACCGGGCATGACGAGCAGATCCACCGGGCGTCCCCACGCGCGGCCGCCTTGCAGCCACCCCTCAGCGAAGACTTCGTACTCGGGCGGACCTTTTCCGTCGAGTCGCACCAACGTCACGCGATACCCGATCGGGGCGCTGCGATTCCACGATCCATGTTCCGCAATGAAGACCTGGTTTCGGTACTCCTCCGGAAACATCGTCCCCGTATAAAAGCGCATGCCGACCGCCGCCACATGGGGGTCGAGTTCGAGCGCCGGCGCGATGAACTCCTTGCACTTCCGCCTCTTCCCCAACTCAGGGTCTCGAATGTTCTTCCCGTGGCAATAGGGGAAACCGAAGTGCAACCCTTGCTTCGGCGCGTGATTCAATTCGTCTGGCGGGAGATCGTCGCCAAGCCAATCCCTCCCGTTATCGGTGAACCAGAGTTCATGCGTCTTGGGATGCCAGTCAAATCCGACCGTATTGCGTATCCCGCGGGCGAAGATTTCCAATCCGGTGCCGTCGGGCTTCATCCGGGTGATCGAGGCATAACGTTCGTCCTCAGGCTCGCAGACATTGCAGGGTGCCCCTACCGGCACGTACAGCAGCCCGTCCGGGCCAAATCGAATGAACTTCCAGCCGTGCGACCGGTCTCGAGGAAAGGCATCGCTGAGCACGACAGGCTTCGGGGGATCCGTGAGGTGGGCTTCGATATCGTCGTATCGCAGGATGCGGTTGACCTCGGCCACGTAGAGGGCCCCATCGCGGAACGCGACGCCATTTGGCATATTCAGGCCGCGGGCGAGGGTGATGACTTCGACGTCTTTGTCGTCGCGGTTGCGATCCACGATGGCGTAGACATTCCCTGCTTCGCGCGTGCCGACGAACAGCGTGCCCTTAGAGCTGAGGGCCATCGAACGCGCATCTGGCACATTCGTCGCGTAAATGCCGATCCTAAAGCCCAAGGGCAGTGTGATTTGATCGAGCGGCAACTCCTGGCTGCTGTTAGCGGCGACGCAAGCCAGCGTTGCCGTTAGCACAAGGAGCAAAGGGGCAATCACCCGGAATCTGATCACCTGTTGTTTGACCATCCGCAGGACACCGTCGGACCTGACAACGTTGCACGTGTCAGGTGTTGTAGTATGCCGCTGAATGCGATCATTGCAACCCAGAGCCTAAACCACAAAACAGACAGTGCCGCAACGCCGTCGTTGCGAGCGACTGCATGCAGCGGAACTATCGCGTCCTGGATGAGCTTTCGACGAGCCCAGTCGAGCGATTGTTTCGGTCACTTCGTTCCCTCACAACGACACCTGCCATGCCTGACCTCCCACTGCACACAACGCCCTCACCCCTTCGCTTCCCATTCGCGGCGAGGCTGGATCAGCATCGGCTCTTTCTCCCTCCCTCTGAGGGAAGGGGTCCGGGCAAAAGTGCCCGGAGCGGTCATGAAGGAACCAACCCGGCCTCAGGGGATCAACAGGACCTTCCCCCTCGTCTTGCGGGCTTCGAGGTAGCGATGGGCCTGGGCGGCCTCCTTCAGCGGGAACGTCGTGTCGATGCGCACGTCGAGCTGGCCGGCGGCGATCCACTCGAACAGGTCCCCGGCCCGCTTCAGCAGTTCCGTCCGGTCCAGCATATGATGCGCCAGTGTCGGGCGGGTCAGGAACAGCGAACCTTTCGCGCTGAGAACCTGTGGATTCAGCGGCGGGACCGCCCCGCTGGATTGCCCATACAGGACCATGTACCCGCGAGGTTTGAGACAGTTCAGGCTCTTGTCGAAGGTCGTTTGGCCGACCGAGTCGTACACAACGCTCACCCCCTTGCCATGGGTCACGCGCCTGGTCTCCGCTTCAAAGTCCATCTGCGTGTAGAGGATCACTTCATTCGCGCCGGCTTGCCTGACCAGGCGAGCCTTTTCCTCGGTCGAGACGGTCCCGATGACCCATGCGCCCCGCCGCCTCGCCATCTGGACCAATAGCAGGCCGACGCCGCCCGCCGCAGCATGAATCAACGCTGTGTCCCCCGGGTGGAGCGGGTAGGTGCTGTGGGTAAGGTAGTGCGCCGTCATCCCTTGCAGCAGTACCGCCGCCGCCTGCGGGGTCTCCAGAGCGTTCGGGATCGGCACCAGCATCCAGGCCGGGACGACCGCATACTCCGCGTAGGAGCCCACGTGCCCAGAGTAGGCGACGCGGTCTCTCGGCTGAACCTCCGAGACCCCCGGGCCAACCGCTTCGACCACCCCGGCAGCCTCCCTTCCGGGGATCATCGGCAGCGGGCCGGGGTACTGGCCCGTCCGCTGGTAGATGTCAACATAGTTGACCCCAATCGCGTCAATCTTTACCCGTGCCTCGCCGACGCCGGGCTCGGGGAGCGGCACTTCGTCGTAGCGGAGGACTTGGGGGCCGCCAAACTCATGGATGCGAATCACGCGCATACAGTTGCCTCCCTCTCACGTACAGGCGTATGGTCAACTTCGAACGGGAACGGATGTGGCAGCTCGCATCGGGTGACGCGCCCGTCAGTGTAGCACACTCCACCAACGTTTCACCCGTCTCCCTCACAGATCGATGGGATCGAGGTAGAGGGGTCTGTCCCCCAACCTCAGCTCTCTCCGGGCGGAACGGGCGAAGAGCTTGATGCCGAGCTCGAACCGCTCGAACTGCCTGACCGCTGCGAAGCCCCGATCCTCCGGATCATACGGGATGAGGAGTGCCGGGATGATTTGGCCTCGCCGTTGCCCGACCAACAGCCCTCTGGCCTGCTGAATCACCTCTGCCAACAGTCCAGGCCCCTGAAAGGCCAGGGGCAGGAGAAAATGGGGGGCGATCTCTTCAGCCTCAATCAGCCAAGACCGCTGAGTGTGTTCCTTCCTGCGGTTTCGCCCGACGCGTATCCTCATAATGGACGAATAGTCCCAGAGGCCGAAGCATGCCGAAAGGGTCCCTCCGACGGTCATGCCATAGCAGGCTCGAAGGGAAAAGCCAGGGGTCCTTTTAAGCAGCCCCCTGAACGCAGCGACATCGAAGAGAGGGAAAAGATCGTGCCGGGGAAAACTCATCTCGATCAGGATGGTGACGCGACTGAGATCCTGCTGCTCTAGAGGCCGCCACCGCCCTGCACCTCCTGTGCCGCCTGCCGGGAGGATCGCCAGGACACACCGTCGAACCGGCCGGGAGCCCCGCTTCGCCACAAGCTCCAGGGAGGGAACGTTGCCTTCCAGAACCAAAGCGTAGGTGAAATCGGCCTCCATCCGCTTCACCAGCCCTCTCAATCCATCCGCGATGGCCGAGGCCACCCCCAGCCGACGGAAGGCCGGGTCCACACGAAGGTCGTAGAAGTAGGCCGCCTTCAGCAGCTCACCCGCAGCCCGCAAGGGCTTCAGCGCCACGCCACCGACGCCGACTACGGCGTCCCCAGCCTCGGCGACGAGGAGGGTATGGTGTTCGTAGGGCTTTGATCGGGCGAAGAAATCGGGGGAGCGGTCGAAGGCCAGGGTGGTCTCCTCGCCCATCGTGCATCGACGATCCAGCTCGACGAGTGCCTCGTTATCGCTCTCGCGGGCGCATCGAACGGTGAACTGCCTCATGTGACGATGCTCATTGTCAAGTTCAGGAGGATGATGGTGGCGTATCAGCGCTTCCCCGATCGCCCCTCATCGGCACCTTCTCCCCTGTGGGGTGGGGAGAAGGACAGGTTGAGAGGAGAGTGAATGCGAAGGTCAAGGACGGCGCACAGCGGCACGGTATCCCCTAATCCGCTGGCGGCCTGCTCAGATTAGCGGCTGTCTCGAGCCCTGAGGCCACTTCCGGAATTATGCCCTTCCTGACGTAGATCGGGCGAACCATTTCCCTCCATGAAGGCAGTGCTCTTATGAACAGAAGCGAACCTGACACGCAGCATATGCCGCACAGCAGCAGCGTAGCCGGGGCGCCCATTCGACTGGCGAGTCCGCCGGCCAGTAGACTGCCAAATGGGGCCGCACCCATCACAGTCATGGTGAAGAGGCTCATCACCCGCCCGCGTTTGTCATCATCGACAATGGTCTGCAAGACCGTATTGCTCGATGCGAAGTGCACCACCATGCCGAACCCGGTCAGGAGCATGAGCAACATGGAACACCACAGGGCACGTGACAGAGAAAACGCGATGAGACCGATTCCGAACAGAATGGCCGATCCCGCAATGAGCTTTCCAAGGCCCCGAACACTAGCTTTCGACGCGAGATACATCGTCCCCGCCAAAGCGCCGATCCCCGAAGCTCCTACCAGAAAGCCGAGGGTGTGAGCGCCCCCATGGTAAACATCCTTGGCAAACACCGGCATGAGCGTCGTGTACGGCATGCCTATGAGACTGACCAATCCGAGCAGCAGTAAGATCGACCTGATCGGCGCGAATCCGAACGCGTAGGCAAACGCCTCACTCAGCTCTCGCGCGATATGCGCGCGTTCGACCGTCCTGGTTCTTGGGGCAATTGTCATCGCCGATAGGGCGGCAATGACGGGAACATAGCTGATCCCGTTCAGGAGAAAGCAGATCCCTTCACCTAGGGAAGCAATCAGGATGCCTGCTATCGAGGGCCCCAGCAATCTGGCGCCATTAAACATGGTGGAGTTCAAGGCGATGGCGTTTCCTAAATCCTCCCTCTTTTCTATCATATCGACGATAAACGCCTGTCGAACCGGCATATCGAACGCATTCACAAGACCCAGGAACACGCTGATAGCTATGATTTGCCATACCGTTACGGTGCGTGTCAAAACGAGAAGGGCCAACAGTAACGCCTGTACCATCGCCAGGGTTTGCGTGACGATCAACATGCGATGGCGGTTCAGTCTATCGGCGCATACCCCGGCAAGGGGCGCCAACAAAGAGGTGGGAATCTGACCAGCAAATCCAACGACACCCAGTAAGAATGCGGAATTCGTCAGGCGATAGACCAGCCAACTGACTGCGATCTGCTGCATCCAGGTGCCGATCAAAGAGATGCTTTGACCCCCGAAGAAAAGGCGGTAATTCCTGGACCGCAATGCCCGAAATATCATCCCTGCCTCTGTTGTCCTCGTGCGAAAGATCGAACCAGGCTTATCGCGAGCGGCCGGCGTCCCCTGCGCTTAGCCATTGCTCTACCGGACCGCCGCTGACAGCGTCAGTCGATGGAGGGCGACCAGACCCGGCTCATCGAGCCCTGGGCCCAGGTATCCCCCGGCAAGCACGAAGGCGATGGGTATCCGCCGCCTGCGGCACCAGTCGAAGACGAGCCGCTCGCGCTTTTCGAGGATCTCGCGGGTGATCCCGTGTAGCCCCCCTATCGCGCACCCCTCGAAGGGGTCCATGCCCGCATTGTACAGGCACAGGTCGAACCGAGGGGCGCCGGCCTCGAGCCCCTTCACACGCGTCTCGACGACGGAAAGGTAACGGCCCGGGTCGCCCACCTGATCCAGGCTGGTGCGCTCGGTAGGCACATAGGTGTCGAAGGGCGAGACGGCGACGTCGAGCTGCCAGACGTAGGGATCGCCCGCCACAAGGGAGTGCGTGCCGCCTCCGCAATGGGCGTCGAGATCCACAATCAGGATGGTCCGGGCCCCCGCCACCTCGGCCGCGCGGACGCCCAAGGCGAGCCCGTTGAAGGTACAGAAGCCGGCCCCGTGGTCACGCCGGGCATGGTGCAGCCCGCTCGACAACGAACCCGCAACCCCGTCGGCGAGGGCGGCGACTGCGGCCGCGACCGCCCCGCCATTCGAGGCGCAGACCATGGACCAGAGACATGGATCCCAGGGAAACCCTTGCGACTCCGCCGCCCTCCGTGGGTGCCCTGTCCGAACGGCGGTAACGTACGTTGGGTCGTGAACTTCGCAGAGCCGCGATTCGTTGAGCGGCTCCGGAGCGAGAACCTCGATCTCGGCCATCGGGTCGCGACGCAGCGAATCTGCGATCCACTGCGACTTACGTGTCGTCTCAAAGGCGTGCCCAGAGCGGACATAGTCCGGGCTGTAGAAAAGCTTCATGGGTGGGTGCCATCGGTCAGGTGCATGCTGGTCATCTCCTCTCATGTCTTCTAATACAAACGACAATCTTAAAGTTACATCGGGCGGGTGGCCGAGGCGGGGCGCCCCATCCGCCCGCAACGAAAGGGCCCCACTGAGGGATGGGTGGAGTGAGGACGGATGGGGCTGCCGAAGGACAGGACCCGCACCTTTGCAATAAGATTAAAGACGTTTGTATTAGTATAGCGATTCGAGAACACGAATGCAGTCAAATATCGGGATGGGGGTAAGCCCCCTCCTCGACTGCGCAAGGCCGGCAGAGCATGGTATAATGCCCACTGATCTCCTCATTCATCCCTTCTGCTCTGAAGAGGCAAAGTCGAGCGCGAAGCGGGAGGCCTGGAGAGCGGACGTCATCGTCTTGAGTAAACGGAGGGCTCAGGGCCGGCGGCTTGCGGCTTCGGGGCTTCCCGAAGCGGAAGGAGTCTTCCATGACAACACAGACAATGAAGGCGATCGGGTTCTTTGAATACGGCGGGCCGGACGTGCTCCGGTTCGTCGATGTGCCGCGACCGGTCCCCAGGCCGCACGACGTGGTCGTACGGGTGAAGGCCGTCTCGGTGAACCCCATCGATGCAAAGGTGCGACGCGGGCTGCGCGGCGGTGCCGACAAGGTGGCCGGCTGGCCGATCGTGATCGGCTGGGACGCCGCGGGCGTCGTCGATGAGGTGGGAAGCGAGGCCCGGCGGCTCCGGATCGGCGACGAGGTTTACCTCTCCGGTAACATCACCAGGCCCGGATGTTACGCCGAGTACGTCGCCTGTGACGAGCGCATCGTCGGCAGGAAGCCGAAGACGCTGTCGTTCGAGAAAGCCTCGGCCATTCCATTATGCGCCATCACGGCTTGGGAGGCGCTCCTCGAGAACATGGGCGCTCGCGAGGGGGCCGGCGCCGGCCGCACGGCGCTCGTCATCGGCGGGGCCGGCGGCGTGGGTTCCATCGCGATCCAGATCGCGAAGCGGGTCTGCGGCCTGCGCGTGGTGGCCACGGCGTCGCGAGCCGAGTCCACCGCATTCTGCCGAAAGATGGGCGCCGACGGCGTGATTGACCACACGAAGGACCTT
>JBGQJI010000071.1:0-12100 GCA_041498975.1 Methylomirabilis sp. (SeqCode) | reverse complement strand
TTCGATTTCCAGAGCGGCTTCATAGCGATAGCGGGGCGCCCTTCGCCGCTCATTCCGGCCCTGCCCCGAATCCCCGGTGGCCATGGACCCGATACTCCTCGCAAAAACAATGGCGCGCAAAGTCGAGCCCTTACAGCGTGCCTCTGCTCCGAAGATACGCCGGGAACCGTCCTCTGCCTATGACACCAACTCTTCGTGTTTTGTTCCCGCCATTTGCCACTTGGGCACACACCTTCTCGTGCGGAGTACCGAAAAGGGCGGTGGCCTGCGCTTTACTTCCTGAAACAAGGGCGCTATGTTCCCAACGTCCACGCGGGGCTCGTGTGGACGCAAGCGGACCAGGCGCTCTCTCTTCCTCTGGTCAAATAATCCGTTGAGGTATCGCCATGAACTTCCTTCTGACCTACAAAACGGAAAACTTGAAGCCGATGATCTCCATCGGCAACTACGTGGACTTCACCTCCAAGTTCTTGCTGGCCTTCGGGTTGATTTTCGAACTGCCCTTGATCATCGGGGTGGCCGCCAAGATGGGCCTGGTCACGCCCCAGTGGCTGTCGAAGAACCGGAAATACGCGATCCTGGCCAACTTCACGATCGCCGCCATCCTCACTCCGACGCCGGACGTCTTCAACCAGACGCTCATGGCCTTGCCGATGTGCATCCTGTATGAGGTCGGGATCATGGCCGCGCGCATTCTGGCCAGGAAGCCGACGGCCACCTCGCAGGAGGCAACGGAAGGAATCTAGTGCCATTCCAACTTTATCCGCCTAAAGATACAATGACGGGCAGCCATCTGGATCGGCCGTCGCATAATTGTGCGATCTGTCCGAACAAGTTGGAACGGCACTAGGGGAAGGTTCCGAGTTCCAGGTTCCAGGTTCAGCGTGGCGAGTTCCTGGTCAAGCGTCCAGGCCTCGCTCAAGAATGCTTGAGGGCGATTGCCTCCATCGCATCCGCGACATCCTCACAGCGGTCGGTCACGGCTTCGAGGATCTCGTAAATTTCCTTCCACTTAGTGACCTCGAGGATCGGGTGTTCCCCCTCGAACAATCCCGCGATGGCCCGTCGATACAGGTCGTCTGCGACGTTCTCCAGCCGATTAACCTCGATACACGCCTCTTCTACGCCGTCGAACCCAGGCAGGTGCCCGATGGCTTTCACGATCTGTTCCGCTGATGCGACGATCAGGGAGGCCATCTCGCTGGCTTCAGGTGTGGGTTGTTCGATCTTGTAGAGCACCATCCTGGAGGCGGCGGCTTCGATGCCGTCCACCACGTCATCGAGTGCAGAGGTCAACGCATGGAGGTCCCCTCGGTCGATGGACGGGATGAAGGTCTGGTTCAGCTTTTTCATGATCCGGTGGGTGATAGCATCTCCCGCGTGTTCGGCCTCCTCGACCCTCCTCCACTGTGCAGTGGGATCGGTATACTCGTCGAACATGGCCTGCAGGGTCTTGGCGGCCTGGAGGAGATTCTCCGCAGCGGCTTGGATGAGACCCAGAAACTCCAGCTCCTCAGCAATCGGTCTCCTGGCGATCGTATCAACGCCCCGAACAGCCTCAGGAGCGGAGGGTGCCTCATGGCCGGGATGTCTCAAGCCCTTCCGTGTCTCTTTGTCTCCGCGCTCGCGGACATCCTCTCCCCGGACAATGTAGACCACATCCTCGGCGATGTTGGTGGCGTGATCGGCGATCCGCTCGAGGTAGCGCGACACCAGGATCAGATCCAGCGCCCTGGGAACAGTGGTCGGATCAGTCATCATGTAGGTCAGAAGCTCCCGGAACACTTGGTCCCGCAGCAGATCGATGGAATCGTCCGACTCGATGACGATCCTTGCCAACTCTGCATCTCGTGCCACGAAGGCATCCAGGCTCTTCTTCACCATTTCCTGGCAAAGATGGGCCATTCTCGGGATGTCGATGAGGGGCTTCAGGGCGGGCTGTGTGATGAGAAATGTGGTCGCTTGGGCAATGTTGACCGCCAGGTCGCCGATCCGCTCGATGTCGCTATTGATCTTGATGGCTGCAGCGATGAAGCGGAGGTCGCTGGCCATCGGCTGCCGCAGGGCCAGGAGGGTAAAGCATTGCTCGTCGATCTCGATGCAGCGTTGGTCCATCTCTTCTTCGTGAAAGAAGACCTCCTGCACCAGGGCCTCACTCCGGTCCACCAGGGCCTTGACGCTCTTGACAATCATGGTCTCGGCCAGGCTCCCCATCGCCAAGAGGCGTTCCCTGAGCTCTTGCAATTGCTCGTCGAAGTGCCGCAGCATGGCTCTACCCCTTCGTCCTAGTGCTGTTTAAACTTGTTCGGACAGGTGGCAACATAACGCGCCGGCCGATCCAGATGGCTCCACGTCATTTCATCGTTAGGCGGATAACGTTGGAACGGCACTAGCCGAACCTGCCCGTGATATAGTCCTCCGTCTGTTTCTTGGAGGGTTTGACGAAGAGTTGCTTCGTTAGATCGTATTCCACCAATCGGCCAAGGTAAAGGAAAGCGGTGTAATCAGAGACCCGGGCCGCCTGCTGCATGTTATGGGTCACGATCACGATAGTATAGTTTTTCTTCAGGTCGGTGATCAACTCCTCGATCTTGGCCGTCGCAATCGGGTCCAATGCAGAGCAGGGTTCGTCCATCAGCAGGACCTCGGGTTCGACCGCGATGGCCCGCGCGATACAGAGGCGCTGTTGCTGCCCGCCTGACAAGCTGAGTGCGCTCTCGTGAAGTCGGTCGTACACCTCATCCCAGAGGGCGGCAGCGCGGAGAGCCCTTTCCACGGCTTCGTCCAGGCGTGATCGGCCGTTCACACCCTGAAGGCGCGGCCCGTAAGCAACATTGTCATAGATGGTCTTCGGAAAAGGGTTGGATTTCTGGAACACCATGCCGACTCGCTTGCGGAGCTCGGTGGTTTCGAGGGCCGGGTCGTTGATATCGATCCCGCCGATACGGATCGTTCCTGTGATGTTCACGCCGTCAATGAGGTCGTTCAGGCGGTTCAGGCAGCGCAGGAGGGTGCTCTTGCCGCAGCCCGACGGCCCGATGAAAGCTGTGACCTGGTGCTTCGAGATATCGAGACTGATGTCTTCCAGGGCAACCTTCTCTCCGTATGTGAGCGTCAGCTTGCGGATCTCAATCATGGGGTCCATAATCGTCCTCGGCTCCTCGGTCTGGCGCTGAATCCTACTATCCTGCGAGACCGCCCCACGGCCCCTTGCACCGCTTTCCGGGTCTTTGACCAAGGTCTTACTTTGATGTCCCTCAATAGCCATCTCCGCCTGAGCAGCCATTCGAATCCCTCCGCGCCTCAGAAGACCGAAAAGGCGTATTTCTTTCGCAGTCTGTTCCTGATCAGAACCGCTGTCAGATTCAGAACCAGCACCACCAGGAGCAGCAACAGGGCGGTAGTGTACACCATCGGTCTGGCGGCGTCCACGTTGGGCGACTGAAAGCCGACATCGTAGATATGAAACCCGAGATGCATGAACTTCCGTTCCAAGTGGATGAAGGGCCAGAAGCTGTCGATCGGTAGCGCGGGGGCGAGCTTGACTACTCCGGTGATCATCAAGGGGGCCACCTCACCGGCGGCCCGCGCCATGGCGAGGATGAGGCCTGTCAGGATCGAGGGCATGACGGTGGGGAGCACCACCCGCCAGGTCGTCTCGAACTTCGTGGCCCCGAGTGCGAGCGATGCCTCACGCATCCCTCCAGGAATCGCCGCCAGGCCTTCCTCGGTGGCCACGATGACCACCGGAACGGTCATGAGGGCGAGGGTCAATGATGCCCATAGGATGCCCCCGGTCCCGAAGGTCGGTGCCGGGAGCGCCTCAGGGTAGAAGAGCCGGTCGATGTTCCCTCCGACGAGGTAGATGAAGAAGCCGACCCCGAACACGCCGAAGACGATGGACGGGACGCCCGCCAGGTTGTTGACAGCGATCCTGACCGCGCTGACGAACGGCCCTTGTTTCGCGTATTCTCGAAGGTAGAAAGCCGCCAGCACTCCAAACGGAGTGACGAAGAGACTCATCATCATCACCATCATGATCGTGCCGTAGATCGCGGGGAAGACACCGCCTTCGGTGTTTGATTCCCTTGGCTCCCCCCCGACGAACTCCCACACCTTGGACAGGTACATTCCACTCTTCGCGAGGGGACCCATGCTGTTGGGCCGATAAGCTCGAACGATCTGGGATAGCGGCAGTTCCTTCTCCTTGTCACCGGCGGCCAAGACAACAAGGGTGTATCGGGAACTCTGGCGTAGTAGGGCGAGCCTCTCTTCCTGCTCACGATACTTGGCGGCCCAGGTCTCCAGCTCCTTTTGGAGGCGCGCTACCTCTGGACCCCCCTCCTGACCCCCGAGCGGGAGCTTCTTGATTCTGAGGCGGATCTTTTCCTGGGCATAATTGATCGCTCCGATCTCTTCCTTCTCGATCCACCTGATCCCCTTGAACGTAGACTTTGCCTCCGGGAGATGGGTCTGGAGGGCTTTCCAGCCATCCACCGCTCCCTGGGCGACCACCCGGCCGCCGTCCCGAACCTCCTTGATGAACCAGCACAGGTTTCCCCACTCCTGTCGTTCGATCAGCAGAGCCTCTCCAGGGAAGTCGCGGCGGGCAATCTGTGACTCATCGACCCAGACAAAGTCGGCGCCGTAGAGGTCGCGGTTTCCGACCTTGACCTTAATCCGATAGCGCGCAGAAGTCCCTGAGGGGGCCCCCGGTTGCGGGATCTTCTCCCGCTCGACTATCTGCCCTATCAGTTGCTTGCCATCGGTCAGGGTTAGACGTGCAATGCGCGATGGCCAGAAGAAGCCGAGTCCGTTCACCATCACCAGGAAGACGAGCCCGGCCACCATAACCAGGCTGAATGCCAGTGCCCCGCCGGTCAACCAGATGAACGGATCGCCGCTCTTCCAGAATCGCCTCATAGATACCGGTATCTCCGTCGAAGTTTGAGGCGCACCAGTTCGGCCACCGTGTTCACAACGAACGTCATCGTGAAGAGCAAGAGAGCAGCGAGGAAAAGAACCCGGAAGAGCGTACCGCCGGCGGGGGCCTCGGGCAACTCGACGGCGATGTTGGCCGACAGGGCCCGGAAGCCGTTGAAGATGCTCCAGTCCATGACCGGCGTGTTGCCCGTGGCCATGAGGACGATCATTGTCTCACCCACGGCCCGGCCGAAGCCGATCATGATCGCCGAGAAGATCCCGGGACTTGCTGTCGGAAGGACGATCCTCAGGGCGGTTTGCCAGCGAGTAGCGCCAAGCGCGAGCGAGCCGGCAACCAGATGCTGAGGGACATTAGAGAGGGAATCTTCGGCGATGGTAAAGATCAGCGGAATGACGGCGAATCCCATGGCGAAGCCGACGACCAGCGAGTTCCGTTGATCGTAGGCCAGTCCGAGGGCACTCAGAAGCCAGGCGTGGTAGTCGCCAGTGAGAAGCAGGCGCTCGACCACTCCACCGAGTTGAAAAGAGATCCAACTGCCACCGATCACGATCGGGATAAGCAGGAATACCTCAGTGCCGGGCCTGATTCGTCTGCGTAGGGCGATGGGAACGAATCGCCAACAATAGACGGCGGTCAGGATCAGCAAGGGAGTCACGACCGGCATGAGGAAGAGGCCGGGAAGGACCTTTTCGAAGATAGGCGCCAGCCACAGCCCCGCTAGAAAGCCGAGGACGACGCTGGGGAGCGCGGCCATGATCTCGACGGTCGGCTTCATGAATCCTTTGAGCGTCGGATGCATGAACTGAGACGTGTAGAGAGCGCCGAAGATCGCCATCGGGATGGCGAAAAGGAGGGCGTAGAAAGTGCCCTTGAGGGTTCCGAAGATGAGCGGAGTGAGGCTGAGCTTCGCCTCAAAGTCGTCGGTCCCTCCGGTGGACTGCCAGACATACGCCGGCGCGGGGTACCCCTCGTACCAGACCTTGCCGAATAGGCTCCCCCAGGTGACCTCAGGGTGGGAGTTCTCCACGGCCCAGTGTGAGAGGCGTCCCGCCACATCAACCGTAATGACCCCGTCAGCCTTGGGGGCGAAGACTGCCGCGTTGGCGCTTTCTCCCTGTGCCTTCATTGTCAGTAAGGTTTTTCCGGTGGTTCCGTAGTGGATGCGCGTGGTGCCCGAGGGATCAACCGTGACGAAGCCCTTGTCTCGCCTGGATGGGGCGAACGCAACAACGGGCCCGGCGTGGGGTGAGAAGTCGTAAATCTTGGTCAGTTGGCGCTCCCCCCGGGCGGTTTGCAGGAGTTGCCAGGAGCTGACTCCGCCCAGCGCATCGCCCACCACAAGGGTGCGGTCGCCGATGAGGAGACCGAGCATGCTCACACCGATCCCCGGTCGGCTTGTGGCGGCGACGGACCCGGCGAACTTCGGTTCGCTCAGGTCTCCAAGGTCCACCCTGCTGACTTGGCCGAATGAGGTGCCGATGAACAGGTTCTCACCTCGGCCGTCGAGAGCCAGGGTCGTGATTTCGCCTTCGACCGGCAGGGAGAGACGCTGTCGCGACTCCTCCTTGGTCGAGGGGCCGATTAGCGCCTTCCTCTCTTTGACTGTCAAGAGGGTGATGTCTTTAGGGCCGACGGCGGCTGCGGTAATTGGCCCGCTCGGCGCTGAAACATGAGCGAGCCGCGTGATGGGGTGTTTACCTGGATCGGCGGTAATCGGGTCTCCCACGATTACCTCAGCGTCCACTCGACGCCTCCCCCTGGGGAAGGAGACTGCGAACCTGACCTCCGCCGGGATCACACGTCCATCCGAGAGTCCCAGAGCGAAAGGACCACGTCCCAAGGGCGATGTTCCCACGACGCGAGCTCTGTTGAGCCCCTTGAGGGGGATCGGTGGTTGCGCGATCCTCTCTTTGATTGACACGAATTGAACTCCGGAGGCCGTCACCAGATACGCGATCTCACGGTATTCATCCACTCCCACTGCCAGCGGGGCCGAGTCCAGTCTTGCGTCCACGGTTCCCAGTGACGTCGCTGTGGTAGGCTTGAACAGAGGATAGACCTCGGCGGCGATGACGACGAGAATGGCTAGGATGGAGATGATAATCGCCGCCCCGCCCAACGTGACAAAGCGGGTCGCCAACCGATCGACCAACAACCGGCGCCCGGTCCGCTCCTGAGAAAGAACGATCGGGCGAGCCGCCGGAGACGGCCCGCCCGCCTTCAAGACCGTGGTTGTGTCGGCCACATCTGGCTCCGATGATCCGTTAAAGAAGCTTGCCCAGCTCGTCTTTCGCGACGGAGTTCGGAATCGGGAAGAATCCATCTTTGATCACGACTTCCTGCCCCGCCTTGGAGAGGACGAGCTTGACGAACTCGCGGGTCAGAGGATCGAGGGGCTTTCCCGGGGCTTTGTTGACGTAGATGAAGAGGAAGCGTGACAATGGGTACTTTCCAGCGTAGGCGTTGTCGGCCGTCGCTTCGACGCAAGCCGCTCCGGCCTTCTCAGCCACAGGCACCGGCCGGACCCCGGCTGTGCTATAGCCGATGCCGCTGTAACCGATGGCGTAGCGATCCACCGTCACACCCTGGACGACGGACGCAGAACCGGGCTGTTCCTTCACTTCGTCCTTGTAGTCGCCGTTCTTCAGCGCATGCTCCTTAAAGAAACCGTAGGTGCCGGAGGCCGAGTTCCGGCCGAAGAGGCTGATTGGCCGGCCAGCCCAGTCCCCACTGAGGCCGAGCTGCCCCCAGGTCTTGATGTCTTCCTTGTACCCGTAGCGCCTGGACTTGGAGAATATCGCGTCCACTTGTTCCATGGTCAGACATGTGATCGGGTTATCCTTATTGACGAACACCGCCAGCGCGTCCACGGCCGTCCTGATGGCGGTGGGCTTGTACCCGAACTTCTTCTCAAAGGCGTCGATCTCGGTACCTTTCATGGAGCGGGACATGGGGCCGAGCTGGGCCGTCCCGGCGATGAGAGCGGGAGGGGCCGTGCTTGAGCCCTTTCCTTCGATCTGGATCTTCACATTGGGATAGAACTTGTTGAGCGTTTCGGCCCAGAGCGTCATGAGGTTGTTCAGCGTGTCCGATCCAACGCTCGAGAGGTTCCCGGAGACCCCGCTAACCGCTTTGTAGCTCGGGAGCGTCGCGTCCACTTTCAGGACATCGGCCAGGACGAGGGCCGACCAGAGTGAGATTGGAACGACCGTTGCTGCAAGAAGCAGCGAAAAAGCAAACCCGTGACCGTTTCCTCTCCGCTTGCCGTTCTTCTGTGTCATCATTCTTGACCTCCGTTTTGTTAACTGTATCAGGTGGATTGTGACGTTCGCGTTACATTAGTGTTACAAGTGTGTTACATTTCTCATGGGACTTTGACCTTGCTTCCGATGTTCCTCACGCCGCCTTGCGTCTTGGAGATTGCTGCCCCGGATCAACTCATCGCCGCCCTGCTCGGCGGGGGCTATTCCCATCAGAGACGGCGATGAGCCTTCCGGGTGGGAATCTCAACTCGCGGAAGAGCCGCGAACTCTTCTTAAAACCCGACCTGGACCTCGAGAATCCCCTCATTGGCAATGCCGCCGCCTCCCCCGCGACGATTGGTATTCTGAGCTGGGTCGATTTGCGTGGCGATATAGTTGGCCCGAAGGCGCACGAATCGATTGAGGTACCAGTTGAGGCCGAGGAGCCCCGAATTGACATTGGCCGGCCGCTCGCTGCTCTTCAGGGTCTCGGCGTCCGCCCGGAAATACTCGTAGCGGGCGAGCGCCAGGAGCCCCTCCGGCTTCTTGCCGAACAGCCAGTACCCCAGTTCGGCGTAGGCCCCCTGAATCCGGAGATCGGGGAGGTTCGTGCCGCCGGCCCCCTGCCCGGTCCGTTCCTGCTCCGCGTAGTGGTACTCGCCTTTCAGCAGGAAGGGGTAGAGATCGAGGACGAGGTCGCCGCTGGTCGCCACCCGGTTCCCCTTGATCGGGAAGCCCGCGCCGGCCAGCTTGAACCCGGTCTCGGTGGTCGGATTGAAGAGGAAGCTGTTCAGGGCGTTATTCACCGTGGCCCCGTTCCCATCGGTCGCGACGTTCCCTCCCGGGCCTTTCTTAAAGGTCCGGAAATCGACGTCCGCCCCGACCGTGAGTTGGGGGATCGGCGTGACGGTCACCCGGCCCGTGATCTCCTTGTCATTATCGGTGTCGATGCCCCCGGGGCACTGGTCGATCCGGCCGCAGCCGTTGTACACCCCGGCCGCATAGGAGAACATGTTATTGAAAAGCTGTCCCTGCAAGGTGATGCCTAGCTGTTGATCGGGGGCCAGGGTCCGGACGATGATCGCCCGCTCGGCGAAATCGAGGTCCCTGGAGCTGGTGAGGTTCTCGAGGCTGTACCGGGGTTTGTGCTGCCCCACGATGAGGGTCGCCTCGGGAAACCGCTTGTAGCTGGCCCACCACTCTTCCATGCGGGCGGCCCCGGCGAATTCCGTTTCGAATTGGAAGCCGAAGTCGCTGAACACTGTGCCATTCAGGGTGAAGCGCGCGCGCCGGACCCGGAAGGTGTTGTTCTGCTGGCGGTCTCCCGCCTCGAGCATGAGCCAGTTCTGCATGTACCCGGTCAGGTTTAGCCGGAACCGATCGTCATCGGACTTCAGGTAAAACCCATCCTTATAGCCGGCGTTGAAGGGCAGCTTCGCCGCCTCGGCCTTCTTCTCGGCTTCGACGACGCGCTTCGTCACTTCCTCCTGCTGTGCGGCCCGCTCTTGCCTCAGCTTGTTGAGCTCCTCCTGCATCTGTCGCATCTGCGATTGCTGCAACTCGATTGCCTTCTGCTGCGTCTGAAGCGCGCGCTCGAGGTCCTCAAGCTTGTCCGCCGACGCAACGGCGGGCGTAAGCAGGTGGAGAGCCAACATAAGAGTGCAGAGAGAGCGACTTCTGATCGCCATATCTCCTCCTTTCAAGTGTGGAGAATCGATCTCCGCGGGTTCTGACTCGGGACAGGATTACGCGGTTAGGCTGACCGCTTCAGCGGCAGGTCCGGCATCCCCGAGAGGCTGCTCTCGAGGTCGTGGTACAATTCGTAGACTTGCAGGAAAGGATTTCGATCGAACTGCGAGCGAATGTCGTGTCGAACGGCGCACAGTCGTAGCGTCCCGGCCTGCATCTTTACCTCTCGGCGGATCGCCTCCAAGACCCCCAGCTCGGCAGTGCCGAGCTCACTGAGCCCGGCCAGGTAAAGGATGGCTTTCACGCGGGGGCGCCGGAGAAACACCGATAGGGCCCTTCGCGCCCTGGCCGCCTCGTCCTCCCGCGCCCTTCCCTCGAGCTTGATGATTACGTTATCCCTAAACTCTTTGATCCGGTATTTCATGTTTCCCCCCTCCTTGCTACGACTACGCTGCCTGCGGTTGGAACCGCTGCCTCCTGATGCTGATGAGCACCGCCTGCTCCTCTCGGTCCTGCTTGATCCGTTCGATGATTCCGTCAATGGGGCTCAAGACCACTTGGTCGTCAAAATGCGGTGAGAGACCAAGCAGCTCGCCCCTTTTGACCCGACTTCCGGTGACAACACGGTTGTAGGAACCGATGTCCACTTTGAGCGTAATCAACAATCAATCCTCCTCGAAGAGCCCTGTTGTGAAACGCGTTTCCTGTCAACGCGCGAAGGGTCGATATTCACGAGCCTCAATTGCGCCCCTCATGCGTGACTCTCTCGAATGGGCTGAATGCGGCCGAGACCTCCAGAACTGCCTGAAGTGAGTCATCGTCCTCCTCTTGCGTCGGTGCATCGCGGCCTGCGTGTGGGTTAGCGGGCGTATCGGCTGGCCCGTGTTGAATCCTGCCAATTCTCACCCTTCCCGACTTCACCAGGCAGCCCAACCAGTAGGCGGCCGATCTGTCGGAGAGATGAAACCTGGCGGCGAATTCCGCCGGCGTTGTGCAGTGGCGAATCAGCAGATAGCCCAGGAACTCCTGCTCGAGTTTCTCAGCCCCTCCATCGATCATGGTGCACCCTCTTTCGTCTGCGCCCCTGACATCGTGTCAGTAGGTTCTTCCTGCCAATCGGAGAATACCGGGAGGATGTGACGAAGGGTTTAAGCTGATGTTGCAGATGTGTAAATTCGCTAGCAGGGGAGGGAGTAATAGAGCGGAGGCGAGTCGCTCACAGAGTACTCAAGTGTGTTTCGCGAGTGCAGCCCGGATGAGCGGGTTGGGCCAATCAAGCCAGTGGCGGGCAGAAGCGTCAGCAATCGGAGCAGGAGCGGAGCAGGATTCAGCGAGGACCTGCTACAGGGCGGATTCCTCCTGATTTTCGAGCCATTGGCGCAGGCACGCGTGGATCTCGTTGCGGATGCGCCGGAAGGTCTCCAGGCGGTTTTCCTCTGTTCCGGTGGCCTGGGAGGGATCGTCGAAGTGCCAGTGGAGACGCCTCGTCCGCCCCGGAAAAATCGGACAGCGCTGGTTGGCGCTGTCGCACACCGTGATCACGTAGTCCCACGGCTGATCGACGACCACGTCGATGGTTTTGGAGGTGTGCCCGCTCAGATCGATCCCGACCTCCGCCATAGCCCGGATCGCCAGCAGGTGGACGCGCGTGGCCTCTGTACCGGCGCTTGCCACCTCGAAGCGATCTCCGGCGATGGCGCGAAGGAACCCCTCCGCCATCTGACTCCGGGCAGAGTTGTGCGTGCAAAGAAACAGGACTCGCGGTTTGGTCATGTAGGCCCTCTCAGCGTGGGACGCTCACCGTAGATCGCTGGAAAGCATCTGGAAGAGATCCACAGCATAGCGAAGCAGAGATCCCGCTGAACATGGTCAGGCCCGTCCGCCGATTGGCCGCCGGGCCGCTTCGACGACCGGGACCGACACGGGCTCCGCAAACCAGTGGCGTGTGCGATTACAGACCGAGCAGACGGAGAGCATCACCGGCACCTCGACGAGGACGCCAACCACAGTGGCGAGTGTCGCCCCGGAGGTGAGGCCAAAGAGGGAGATGGCCGTGGCGACAGCCAGCTCGAAAAAGTTGCTGGCGCCGATCAGCGCGCCCGGCGCGGCGACCGAGTGCGGCACGCGGAGCCACCGCGCCAACCCGTACGCCAACCCCGAGTTGAAGTAGACCTGGAGGAGCAGTGGGATCGCAATAAGCACGATGTGCGAGAGCTTGCCCAGG
>JBGQJI010000070.1:0-12273 GCA_041498975.1 Methylomirabilis sp. (SeqCode) | reverse complement strand
GGTTCTCACATCGATCCCCTCGATCGGCGGCAGGTCGGCCGGGGAGGGGAGGTAGTCCACCACTCCATCGAGCAAAGGCTGAACCCCCTTGTTCTTGAAGGAGGCCCCAGCCAGGACAGGGACCAGGAGCAATTTCAGCGCGGCGGCTCGGATGGCGGCTCTGATATCCTCCGGTCCGACCGTCACCCCATCCACATAACGGGCGAGGAATCCCTCGTCCGCTTCAGCGATGGTCTCCAGGAGCCGTTCACGAGCCTCCTGGGCCTGTGACCGCATGGCCAAGGGGATCTCCTCTTCCCTGTAGCTCGACCCCAGGGTCTCCTCCTCCCAGATCAGTGCCTTCATTCGAACCAGGTCCACGATTCCCTCGAACCGGTCCTCCTTGCCAATGGGAAGCTGCAGGACCGCAGGGTTGGCGCCCAAACGATCACGGATCATCTGGACGCAACGGTCTAAATCGACTCCCATTCGATCCATCTTATTGACGAACGCGATCCTCGGAACCCGGTACTTGTCCGCCTGGCGCCACACCGTCTCGGACTGGGGCTCCACTCCTGCCACCGCGTCGAAGATGGCGACGGCTCCGTCCAGCACCCGAAGCGAACGCTCGACCTCCACCGTGAAATCGACGTGCCCCGGAGTATCGATGATGTTGATCCGATGGTCTTTCCAGAAGCAGGTGGTGGTGGCGGAGGTGATCGTGATTCCCCGCTCGCGCTCCTGCTCCATCCAGTCCATCTCCGTGGATCCCTCGTCCACCTCTCCGATCTTGTACGTCTTGCCAGTATAGTAGAGGATCCGCTCGGTCGTGGTCGTCTTCCCGGCGTCGATGTGCGCCATGATCCCGATGTTGCGGAGCTTCTCCATGGGTAACGTTTCAGCCATCGCCTCGTTCCGAGTTTCGGGTTTCGAGTTTCGGGTACAGCGTCAGAGCGTGGGGCACTCCCTCGCAACCCAGAACTCGAAACTCGAAACCTCTCATTACCACCGATAATGGGCGAACGCCTTGTTCGCCTCCGCCATCTTGTGGGTGTCTTCCTTTTTCTTCACCGAACTCCCCCGGCTGTTGGCTGCCTCGATCAACTCGGCGGCCAGGCGTTCCGCCATCGTTTTCTCGGTCCGCTTCCTGGAAAAACCGATGATCCATCGAAAGGCCAGGGATGTCCGGCGATCCGCCCGGACCTCAACAGGGACCTGATAGGTCGCGCCGCCCACCCGGCGTGACTTGACCTCGAGTACGGGCTTGACGTTGTCCACAGCCTGCTTGAACATTCGCAACGGATCAGCCTTGGCCCGATCTTCTATGATCTTCATCGACTTGTAGAAGATCGATTCGGCCACGCTTTTCTTCCCCTGCTTCATCATGGTGTTGACGAACTTGGCCACCAACCGATTGCTGTAAACGGGATCGGCTATGATCTCTCGCTTCTCGGCCACCTTTCGTCTGGGCATTACACCTTTCCCCGCAGTAGGCCTTATATGCCGCCAAAAAAATTAAAATCGGCACTCCAGGCTAGGTCCATGAAGAACCGATTCCCTCGAGTGCCGAAGGTCGCTATCCGGTCTTCGGTCTCTTGGCGCCGTAAAGGGATCGCCCCTGTTTGCGATCCTGGACCCCCGCCGTGTCCAGGGCCCCGCGGATCACGTGGTAGCGCACCCCCGGCAGGTCTTTGACGCGCCCTCCCCTGATCAGGACGATGGAGTGCTCCTGCAGATTATGACCGACTCCGGGGATGTACGTGGTCACCTCAATCCCGTTTGTGAGACGGACCCTGGCCACCTTCCGAAGCGCAGAATTCGGCTTCTTGGGGGTGGTGGTGTAGACGCGAACGCACACCCCGCGCCGCTGCGGACATCCCTGCAGCGCCGGTGTCTTAATCTTCTTCGCCGCTGCAGCTCGACCCGTACGAACTAACTGCTGGATGGTCGGCACCGCCTCCTCCTGTGACCTGCAAACCTTCACATTTTAATAGATTGTTCGCGTTTGTCAAGCCTTTTTAACTGTCAAGCGGCGCGTTCACCTCTTCCAGCCCCTCCGCGGAGTCCGCCTTCAACGCGGGAGGGGCTTCCTTCGTCGCGACCACCTCTGGCGTGGAGATCGTTGTCTCGCGATACCACTTCATCCCTGTCCCAGCGGGGATCAGCCGCCCCATGATGACGTTCTCTTTCAGGCCGCGCAACTCATCTCTGGCCCCGTTGATGGCTGCCTCGGTCAACACTTTGGTCGTCTCTTGAAAGGAGGCGGCGGAAACGAAGCTGTCGGTGGAAAGGGAGGCCTTCGTGATCCCCAGCAGGAGCGGCTTTGCGGAGGCCGCGGTCCCTCCCGAGGCGACCACCCTCTGGTTCTCCTCAAGGAAGAGGATCTTATCGACATGCTCACCGACCAAGAAATTCGCATCGCCCACGGTTTCGATCCGCACCCGCTTCAGCATCTGCCTGACGATCACCTCGATGTGCTTGTCGTTGATCTGCACGCCCTGGAGCCGGTAGACCTCCTGGATCTCGTTGACCAGATACTTCTGCAGCTCCTGCTCGCCCAATACGTCCAGGATGTCGTGCGGATTGATTGGCCCGTCCATGAGAGGCTCGCCGGCCTTGACCTCGTCCCCTTCCAGGACGTTGATGTGCTTGCTCCGGGAAATCAGGTACTCTTTCGTCTCGTCGTTCTCGTCCCGGATGACCAGCTTCCGCATCCCCTTGACCGTGCCGCCGAACTCGACGCGACCGTCGATCTCGGAGATGACGGCGGCGTCCTTTGGTCTGCGGGCCTCGAACAGCTCGGCCACCCTCGGCAGCCCGCCGGTGATGTCCTTGGTCTTCATCGTCTCCCGCGGGATCTTCGAGAGGATATCCCCGGCCGACACTGTCTGGCCCTCGCTCACCATCAGATGGGCACTGACAGGCAGGAGGCAGCGAAAGGCGGTCGTCCCGTGGTCGTCCTTGATCGAAATCCGGGGTTGCAGATCCTCACGCCCGTGCTCTACGACAACTCGCTGGGACAAACCGGTCACTTCGTCCACTTCTTCACGGATGCTCACCCCGTCGATGATATCCCGGAAGTGCACCTTCCCGCCCTGCTCCGCCAAAATCGCAGTGGTGAAGGGATCCCATTCCATCAACACCTGCCCCGCCTTGACCATCTTGCCGTCTTCCACCTTCAGGCGGGCGCCGTAGACCGCCGGGTAGCTTTCTTTCTTGCGACCCTTGTCATCGATGATGCTGATGGCGCCATTGCGGTTCATCACGACCTGGTCACCCTGAGCGGTTTTGACCGTCCGCAGGTTCGCGAACTTGACGAGCCCCGCGCCCTTGCACTCCAGGGTGCTCTGCTCGACGGCGCGGCTCGCAGTGCCCCCGATGTGGAAGGTCCGCATGGTCAGCTGTGTTCCAGGCTCGCCGATGGACTGCGCCGCCAGGACGCCGCAGGCCTCTCCCAGCTCCACCAGCCTGCCGGTGGCCAGGTTGCGGCCGTAACACTTGACGCAGATGCCCCGCCGCGCTTCGCAGGTGAGGACGGACCGGATCTTGATCCGGTCGATGCCGGCGTTCTCGATCTTGCTGGCCAGCACCTCCACGATCTCCTGATTGGGCTGAACCAACACCTCCCCCGTGAATGGATCGAGGATCTCGTCCAGGGCGACCCGACCGAGAATTCGGTCACGCAGGGGCTGGATGATCTCGCCTCCCTCGATGAGTGGAGTGACCCAGATCCCATTGGGGCTGCCGCAATCCACCTCGGTCACGATAACATCCTGCGCCACGTCCACGAGCCGGCGCGTCAGATAGCCGGAGTCAGCCGTCTTCAAGGCGGTGTCGGCCAAGCCCTTTCGCGCCCCGTGGGTCGAGATGAAGTACTGGAGCACGGTGAGACCTTCCCGGAAGTTGGCAGTGATGGGGGTCTCAATGATCTCCCCCGACGGCTTGGCCATCAAGCCGCGCATTCCTGCCAACTGCCTGATCTGCTGGCGGCTGCCTCTGGCCCCGGAGTCGGCCATCATGAAAACCGGATTGAATTCTCCCTTCTCCTCCGCCTCGATCTCTCGGAACATTTCGTCCGACACTTGCTCGGTCACGTGGGTCCAGATATCAATGATCTTATTGTACCGCTCGCCTTTGGTGATCAGGCCGTCCTGATACTCTTTTTCGATCTTGATGATCTCCCGGTTGGCCTCATCGATCAACCGGCCTTTCGTGGAAGGGATGTGCATGTCCTCGATGCCGATCGAGATGCCGGCGAGGGTGGCGTACCTGAATCCCAGATCCTTCAAGTTGTCCAGGAGTTTGACCGTCTCTGCATTCCCCAGAAGGTAGTAGCACTGGGCGATCAGACGGGTCAGCTCCCGCCGGTTCATCTCCTGGTTGATGAAACGCAGCGCTTCGGGCAGGTGTTCGTTGAAGATGCACCGTCCGACGGTGGTCTCGGTCATCTCACCGTTAATTCGGACCTTGATCGGGCTCAGGAGGCTCACCTCTTCGGCATCGTAGGCCGCCCTGACTTCGTCCAGGTCCGAGAACACCCCCTTCCTCACCTTCACATCCACCCGCCCCCGGGTCAGATAGTAGCAGCCAAGCACGATGTCCTGACTGGGCGCGGCGATCGGGGCGCCGTTCGCGGGGGAAAGGATGTTATAGGGGGCCAGCATCAGGACCGAGGCCTCGAGTTGGGCCTCCGGAGACAGGGGGACATGAACCGCCATCTGGTCCCCATCGAAGTCGGCATTGAAGGCGGCGCACACCAGGGGATGGATCTTGATCGCCTCTCCCTCGACCAGGATGGGTTCAAATGCCTGCACGCCAAGACGATGCAAGGTCGGGGCGCGGTTCAGGAGGACCGGGTGCTCGCGGATCACCTCCTCAAGCGCATCCCACACCTCGGGTTTGCCCTTTTCCACCAGCTTCTTGGCGCTCTTGATGGTGGTCACATGCTCATTGTCCTTCAGCAGCTTCTTGAAGATAAAGGGTTTGAAGAGCTCGAGGGCCATTTTCTTCGGCAGGCCGCACTGGTGTAGCTTCAGTTCGGGTCCGACCACGATCACCGATCGACCTGAGTAGTCAACCCGCTTCCCGAGCAGGTTCTGGCGGAAGCGCCCCTGCTTCCCTTTCAACATGTCGGAAAGGGACTTCAGCGGTCGGTTGTTCTGTCCCTTCAGTGCCCGGCCCCGACGCCCATTATCGAACAGGGCGTCCACCGCCTCCTGCAGCATCCGTTTCTCGTTGCGGATGATGATCTCAGGGGCCTTTAGCTCGATGAGGCGCCGTAGCCGGTTGTTGCGATTGATCACCCGCCGGTACAGATCGTTCAGATCCGAGGTGGCAAACCGGCCCCCATCGAGCGGGACCAGCGGTCGGAGCTCTGGCGGCAGGACCGGAATCACCTCCAGGATCATCCATTCCGGCTTATTCCCTGAGTTGATGAAGGCCTCCACGATACGGAGCCGCTTGGTGATCTTCTTCCGATTCTGCTGCGAGGTCTCTTCCAACATCTGAGCGCGGAGCGCCTCGGCCAGCTCGCGGATGTTGATTCGCCTCAGCAGGTCCCGGATCGCTCCCGCCCCCATCCCCGCCTTGAACCCATCCCCGTACTCCTCGACGGCTTGTCGGTATTTGTCCTCGGTCAGAAGCTGTTTCACAGAGAGGGGGGTCTTTCCCGGATCTACCACCACATACTCCTCGAAATAGAGAACCTTCTCCAGGTCCCGCAGGGACATATCGAGGAGATAGCCGATCCGGCTAGGTACCCCCTTGAAGAACCAGACGTGGACGACCGGCGACGCCAGTTCGATGTGACCGAGCCGCTGCCGCCGCGCCTTGCTCCTGATCACCTCAACGCCGCACTTGTCGCAGACGACCCCCTTGTGCTTGACCCCCTTGTACTTCCCGCAGTTGCATTCCCAGTCCTTCGTGGGGCCGAAAATCTTGGCGCAGAAGAGTCCATCCCGCTCCGGCTTGAAGGTCCGATAATTAATGGTCTCCGGCTTCTTCACTTCTCCGAAAGACCACGACCGGATCTTCTCCGGCGAGGCGAGCCCGATCCGGATTGCCTTGAAACTGGTGGGATCGACAGGCTTTTCGTCATAGAACCCGAAAAACTTATCCAACGCTGTTCCCTCCGCGCGCTTCGGCGCGCACGTGCTCAGCGACTTGGGAATTCCGTGCCCCTTGCTCACTCACGGACGTCATGACCTCCAGAATCTAGTCTCTCTTCAGCTCCACGTCCAGCGCGAGACTCTGCAATTCCTTCACCAGGACGTTGAACGATTCCGGCAGGCCCGGCTCGAGGGCGCAGTCGCCCTTCACGATCGACTCGTACATCTTTGTCCGCCCCACCACGTCGTCGGACTTCACGGTGAGGATCTCCTGCAGGGTGTAGGCGGCGCCGTACGCCTCCAAGGCCCAGACCTCCATCTCCCCGAACCGTTGTCCGCCGAACTGGGCCTTGCCCCCCAGGGGCTGCTGGGTGACCAACGAGTAGGGCCCGATGGAGCGGGCGTGGATCTTGTCATCCACCAGATGGGCCAGCTTCATGAGATAGATGTAGCCGACTGTGACCTCCTGATGGAACCGCTTCCCGGTCCGCCCGTCATACAGGACGGTTTTCCCCGAGACCGGAAGCCCCCCACGCTTGAGCCACCCCTTGATCTCTTTCTCTGTCGCCCCATCAAAGACCGGCGACGCGACTCTCATCCCCAGGGCTTGAGCAGCCCAGCCCAGATGGGTTTCCAGGACCTGACCCACGTTCATCCGGGACGGAACGCCGAGGGGATTCAGGACCACCTCGACGGGGGTGCCGTCCGGCAGGTAGGGCATGTCCTCCTCCGGAAGGATCTTGGCGATGACCCCCTTGTTGCCGTGCCGGCCCGCGATCTTATCGCCCACCGAGAGCTTCCGCTTCATGGCCACGTAGACCTTGACCATCTTGAAGACCCCGGGCGAGAGCTCATCTCCTCGTGTCACCCTGCCGATCCGCTCCTCCAGAAGCGTCTGCAGGACGTGGATCTGATTGTCGGCGGCGTCGCTGATCCTGGTGGCCTTCCGACCCAGGTCTTCGTCCAACCGCCCGGCCAGTTCCACGAGATCCTCATGTGGAAGCTTGTCCAGACCCTCCCGGGTCAGTTTCTTCCCCTTGGGCACCATGATCTTGCGCGTTCTCTTGCTCCGGATCTCCTTGCCGACGCTCTTGCCCTCCAAGATGGAGCGCAGCTTCCTGTCCCGCTCCGCGGCGATGATCCCGATCTCGTCGTCGAAGTCCTTGCGGAGTCGGCTGACCTCTTCGTCCTCGATCGATATGGCCCGCTCGTCCTTCTCGATCCCTTTTCGGGAGAAGACCTTCACATCCACAACGGTCCCGTGAATGCCGGGCGGCACATAGAGAGAGGCGTCTCGAACATCCTCGGCCTTCTCGCCGAAGATAGCCCGCAACAACCTCTCCTCCGGGGTCAACACCGTTTCGCCTTTGGGTGTAACCTTGCCCACGAGGATATCGCCCGGCTTCACCTCGGCCCCAATCCGGATGATCCCGCTTTCGTCCAGATCCTTCAGCGCGTCCTCGCCGACGTTCGGGGTGTCGCGAGTGATCTCCTCCTTCCCCAGCTTGGTGTCGCGGGCTTCGATTTCGAACTCCTCGATATGGATGGAGGTATAGCGATCATCCTTCACCAAGCGTTCGCTGATCAGAATCGCATCCTCGAAGTTATACCCGCCCCACGGCATGAATGCCACCAGGACGTTCTGCCCGAGGGCCAACTCGCCGTTCTGGGTGGCCGGGCCATCGGCGATCACCTGGCTCTTCGCGATCCGCTCGCCTTTCTTGACGATCGGCTTCTGGTTGATGCAGGTGTTCTGATTGCTGCGGCGAAACTTCACGAGGGTATAGACGTCCACCCCGGAGCCTTCCCCAGCCTCTTCTCCTCTTCCGTCCGACGCCCGCACGATGATCCGCTCGGCGCTGACCGACTCGACCACCCCCCCGCGCCGGGCGACCAGGACCGCCCCCGAGTCTTTGGCCGAAGCATGTTCCATTCCGGTTCCGACAAGGGGCGCCTCCGGTCGCAGGAGTGGAACGGCCTGACGTTGCATGTTGGCTCCCATCAGGGCGCGGTTGGCGTCGTCATGCTCGAGGAAGGGGATGAGCGAAGTGGAAACCCCTACCAGTTGTTTCGGGGACACGTCCATGTAATCGACTTTGCCCGGGGGGACCATGACAAAGTTTCCCCCAGATCGCGCCGAGACCCGATCGGACGTGAGCCGCCCCCGTGCGTCCAGCTCCGCGTTGACCTGAGCGATGGTGTACTTCTCCTCCTCGTCGGCCGTCAGGTACTGGATCTCGTCGGTGACGACCCCGTTGCGCACCTTTCGGTAGGGTGTCTCGATAAAGCCGAAATCGTTCACGCGGGCGTAGGTGGAGAGGCTGGCGATGAGCCCGACATTGGGGCCTTCCGGAGTCTCGATAGGACACATGCGCCCGTAGTGCGTCGGGTGCACGTCCCGAACCTCAAACCCTGCTCGTTCCCGGGACAGGCCTCCAGGCCCCAAGGCGGACAGCCGCCGCTTGTGGGTCAGCTCAGCCAGCGGGTTGGTCTGGTCCATGAACTGGGAGAGCTGGGAGCTGCCGAAAAACTCCTTCAAGGCCGCCGTCACCGGCTTGGCGTTCACCAAGTCGTGGGGCATGAGAGTCTCCAACTCCTGCGTGCTCATTCGCTCCCGGACCGCCCGCTCCATGCGAGCCAGCCCGATCCGGAACTGGTCTTCCAGCAGCTCCCCCGCCGACCGGACCCGGCGATTGCCCAGGTGGTCGATGTCGTCCACGGAGGTGCCGGGCTCTCCATGCTTCAACCGCAAGAGGTATCGGATCACCTCTACGATGTCGTCCACGTGGCCTTTCAACCCCTCCACAGCAGCGGCGCGGTGTCGCTTGCTTATCAGGGTACGGGCCTCGAGGGGCACCTCCATCCCCAACTTGCGATCAATCTTCAGACGCCCAACCTTGGACAGGTCGTAGCGCCTCGAGTTGAAGAAGATGGATTCCAGGAACGCCTTGGTCGCTTCCTCGTTGGGCGGGTCTCCCGGCCGCATCCGCCGGTAGATCTCGGTCAGGGCCTCCCGTTCGGAGCGGGTGGAGTCGCGGATGATGGTCTCCCGGATATCGAACACATCCCTGCCGTCAAGGCTTGCAAGTACGGCGAAGCTGCTCACCCCGCTTTTCAGGATCTGGTCCAAGGCCTCTTCCGTGACCTCTTGCGCGCATTCCAGGATCACCTCGCCGCTCTTCGTGTTCACCACATCAGCGGCCGCGATCCGACCGATGACGTCCTCTTTGTACGCAGGCACCTGCGTGATCTTCAAGCTCTGCAGCCGTTTCTGGGCCACCTTGGTGATCCGCTTGGTCGCCCCAAGGATCGGTTGCCTGGAGTGAGGGTCAGGAATGTCCCTGCTGACGCGGAAGCCGGTGGCGCCCGGCGAATTCACGTGAAGCAGGATCTCCTTCCCTTTCTGGATGTGCAGGACGTCTCGCTGATAGAAGAGGCTCAGGATCTCCTCATTGCTGCTATAGCCGATCGCCCGCAGCAGGATCGTGGCCAGGAACTTCCTCCGTCGGTCAACCCGGACATGGAGCACGTCGCTCCCGTCGAACTCGAATTCCAGCCACGAGCCCCGATACGGGATCAGTCGAGCCGAGTAGAGGGTCTTCCCGCTCGGGTGGGTTTTGCCTGCATCATGGTCGAAGAAGACCCCCGGCGAGCGGTGGAGCTGGCTGACCACGACCCGCTCTGTCCCGTTGATGATGAAGGTGCCGTGCGCCGTCATCAAGGGCATCTCTCCCAGGTAGACCTCCTGCTCTTTGATGTCCCTGATGCTCTTGGCCTCGGAGCCGGATTGCTTGTCCCAGACCACCAGACGCAAAGTCACCTTGAGAGGGACGGAGAAGGTCATTCCCTTCTCCCGGCATTCCTCAGCGCTGTACTTGGGCGCCCCGAACTCGTACTTCACGAACTCCAGTGAGGCCGAGTTGTCGTAGTCGAAAATCGGAAAGATGCTGGTGAAAACCCCCTGAAGGCCGATCTCTTCGCGCGCGTGAGGCGGAACCTTCATTTGAAGGAACTGATCGAAGGACCGCCGCTGGATCTCGATCAGATTGGGGATTGAGATGATCTCCTTGATCTTGGCAAAGCTGCTGCGTTCAGCAGCCACGCCCTTCTTAGCCAGAGCCATGCTTTTTTGACTCCTTTTCTTCCCGTCCTACTTGAGCTCCACAGTCGCGCCAGCCGCCTCCAGCTTTGCTTTGATCTCATTCGCCTCGGCCTTCGATATCCCTTCCTTCACCGGCTTCGGCGCACCGTCCACCAGGTCCTTCGCCTCCTTCAGGCCAAGCCCGGTGATTGCCCTCACCTCCTTGATGACCTGGATCTTCTTTTCTCCCATCCCGGTCAAGATGACAGAGAACTCTGTCTTCTCCTCGGCCGCAGGCGCCGCGACTCCCGCGCCCGCTCCCGGGGCAGCCGCCGCCATCGGCATCATCGCGGCGGCAGACACGCCGAACTTCTCCTCGATTCCCTTCACCAATTTGCTTAAGTCCAGCACCGTCCAACTCTCGATCGAGTCCAACACATCATCGACTGTGACCCTGGCCATCGCCACTCCTTTCCTTATTCACTGCGTAGTGACACATGTCTCAAAGGTTCCCGGGCCACTCACGGCCCGGGCGGTCCCAGCTCTTTTTTCTGCCTGACCGCCTCCAAGGCCATGAGGAAGGATCGCAGCGGTCCTTGGAGCGAGACCAGGAGGCCCCGAAGGGGGGATTGAAGGATGCCGGCCAGCCTGGCCATCAAGACCTCCCGCGGCGGCAGGTCCGCTAAGGCCAGCGCATCCTGCTTGGCCAGCACCTTTCCCTCCACAAAGCCGGCCTTGATCCGCAATGTCGGTTTGGTCTTTGCATAAGAGGCCAGAAGCTTGGCCGGCAATGCGGGATCTCCCTTACCAAAAACCATCGCCGTCGGACCTACAAGGTGAGGCTCCAGCTCCTGCAACTCCGTCCCCTTGGTGGCCAACCTCGCGAGGCTGTTCTTGACGACCCGCAAGGCGATCCCCTGCTGGCGAAGCAGCTTTCTCAGTTCGGTCAACTCGCTCACGCTGAGGCCCTGATAGTCTGCCAGCATGGCGACCTTCGCCTCTGCCAGTAGGTTCTTGAGATCATCAACGACAACCGCCTTGTCGCCCCGTTTCACGTTCCCTCCATCGCGCACGACGCCTCATTTCCCGGCGCACCAGTGCCGTTCCAACTTGTCGCGGCTAATCGCCGACGGGAACCCTGCAAAGAACTATCGCTTGCCACAGCCTCGCGGTCTTGGCGTAAATAGGTGGAACGGCACTAGGTCTTCACCAGCCCTGCAAGGGTGCTCAGGTCGACCTTCACGCCCGGCCCCATCGTGGATGACACGGCAACTCCTTTGAGGTATCGACCTTTGCTGGATGCGGGCTTGGCCCGGACCAATGCCTCGAGCAAGGTCACCGCGTTGTCGTGGAGCTGGTTCTCGGTGAAGGAGGCTTTCCCGAAGGGAACATGGACGATTCCCGCCTTCTCCACGCGATACTCGATCTTTCCGCCCTTGAACTCCCGGACCGCCCTTCCGACATCGAACGTCACCGTGCCGGTCTTCGGATTGGGCATCAAGCCTCGAGGACCCAGGACCTTGCCGAGCCGTCCCACTTGGCCCATCACGTCAGGGGTGGCGATCGCCCGGTCGAAATCAAGCCACCCCTGCTGGATTTTCTCTATCAGGTCTTCGCAGCCGATATAATCGGCCCCGGCCTCTCGAGCCTCCTTCTCCTTTTCGCCTTTTGTGAAGACGAGCACGCGGACCCCCTTCCCCGTTCCATGCGGCAACACGACCGTGCCCCTCACCATCTGATCCGCATGCTTTGGATCGACCCCCAGGCGAACAGCCAATTCGACTGTCTCATCAAACTTTGCCTTGGCGTTCGACTTCACCACCCCGATCGCCTTCACCAAATCGCAGGCACCTGCTTGCTTCACTGCTAGAACACCGGCCTCGTAGCGTTTCCCGGCTTTCGCCATTTTCCACCCCCTAAGACTAGGGTAGAGGGGATAGGGTATAGGGTTTAGAAGAGAAGCGGCGTTGAGTCTCCGGCCTGACCCTGAACCCTAGACCCTAAACCCTGTTTTCAGACGATCTCGATCCCCATGGTCCTCGCGGTTCCCTCGATGATCCTGACAGCCGATTCAAGGGACAGCGCATTCAAGTCCGGCATCTTCGT
>JBGQJI010000069.1:0-12278 GCA_041498975.1 Methylomirabilis sp. (SeqCode) | reverse complement strand
GCCATCGGAGTTGGAGATCATCCCGACCGCCAGGTTATGCTGGCTTAAACGCTCGAGGGCGGCCGGGGCCTGCGGGTTCGGCTGGTTCCAGAGGTTGTGCTCCCGGTTGTACTGAGCGATCCGCTGAAAAGCCCTCTCGGCGGCCGTCCCCCACTCCACCCCCAGACCCTCGCATACAAACCGGAAGTAGGTCCGAAAGATCGCCGGCGCCTCGGTAGAGTTGCGGCGGGCCAGGATCGGATCGAGCCGCACCCTCGCCCGATACTCGGCCTCCCGCACCCAAGCTTCCTCGACATCGAACCCTTCTGCGTCTAGAGCTCCGACAACCACGGCATAATTGATCAGCATCACCGTGTTGCTGGCATCGAACAGCACAGCCTTCAGCGGCATCAGGCCCCTCTTTGGATAAGAAGGGGATCGCTCACACTATGGCAAATGCATTAAGGGATTGCGTTGTCATTGCGAGCGACCAAATAAGCCGAAGCCCAGAGCCCTTCGGCTTCGCTCAGGATAAACTCCGCGAAGGGGCGGCAATCCGACACGAAGTGTCGTTGCGAGGCGCAGCTCCCTCGCAATGACATCACTTTTCCTAGTGCGTTTGTATTCGTGCGGTTCCAACTTGTTCGGACAGATGACACAATGAGGCGAGGGCCCATCCAGATGGCTGGGCGTCACTTCATCGTTAGGCGGATCAAGTTGGAACGGCACCAGTTGCGGCTGGCTTCGGCCCACGCACGGTCGGGCCATTCACGGAGCTGAGCGGCGACTCGCGTAGACCGACCACGGCCGGGCATTCTCTTCCGCCCGATAGTATCAAACCCTTCCTTGCGGCGTGCCACCGACGAAGCCCCACCTTAAATATATGGAACAACTTCCGGGGGAGCCCAACTGTAGGGCCAGCGAATGTTCCCGAATCTCCTTATCAAGTCTGTCTTGATCTCTTTTAACTGGTCCGTAGTGTTGTTCTCGTAATCGAGCAAATGAACGTCCGTTGGCAGGCCCTTGGGCTCTCTCCGCTTTCTCTCGGATTTAGAAAATTTTTCTCTGAGCTCCTCTTCCGTATAGTCTCCGCGAAATGTCTGAACCCTTCGCACCCTGACGTCAAAATCGGCTCTCAATCTAATCAAATACCTTTCAACTTCACATTCCCTCTCCCTCAGGGACTGTTGAGACTCTGGAGAGAACAGAAGGTAGTCCTCGTTCGATCCGACCCCGGCATCGATGACGACGTGTTTCCCTTTCAAAAGCCACTTATCCCTCTCGGCTCTTAGCGTTCCGATCACATACTTCCTATGCTCCGGGTTTTCGGAATTAAAGCGCTGTGGATTCGATTTGTCACTTGGCTTTCCATATCGCTTAATACCTATGTCATCTGCCCTGACGCGCTTGAATTTGAACTCATCTTCGATCCATCGTGTAAGCCGCGTTTTCCCGCTCCCCTGCAGGCCCCTCACGACAATCAGATTCACCTTCTTGCCATCCATGACTCCACCTGCAAGCCCTCCTGTGGGCATTGATCTCCCCAGACCCCCTCCGGAGGCAGGGGGCAACTTGCGAACAGGCCTGCAAGCTTACTAAGCGATGCTGGCGGACGTATCATCTATTTCCCGCTCCGCTTAGTACCTGCGGCGTGCCGGATGCTTCTTGCCATGCTTCTGCCCTACTGTCTACGCCAATTAAGCTTCGAGAAGGGCGGGGGAAAGCATTTCCACTGCATCATGCGATGGGAACCCGCTTGTGCAGAGTCTATGTGACACAGGGCACTTGTGTCAAATCAGGTCGAATTTGGAGTCCGGCGTGAGGGAATACGTGGAGGCTACAATCTCAGAGAATCACTGAATCCGAGCATTGGAATTGGGGCTGGACACCAAGAATGATGGCTGGACTTCCGTTGCGCAAGGACGGCGCGGCAAGCAGCGGCGCTACACACCCGGAATGCGGAATCCCAATCCCCACAGGGAAAGATTGCTTCGCTCCTTCCAGTCGCTCGCAATGACCACGTGAGAGCCTTGCATTCGGTTGCATTCTACCTGGATCGAGCGGAGTATGGTAATAGATGATGCCAGGGTGGAATGGGAGCGACTCTGCCTTGACAGTGGTAGCCAAAAGGGGCTATGGTCGAAGTGTTATGCGAAATGGGCGAGCGCCAAGATTGTCTGGACAGAAGCTGGCTGTGAGACATCAAGTCTGCTACAGGAGGACACATCGATGAGGCTCCAAGGGAAGAAAATCGCGATCCTTGCAGAGCATATGTACCAGGAGATGGAGCTGTGGGTCCCCTATTACCGTTTCAAGGAGGAGGGGGCCGAGGTCAGGGTGGTCGGGACCGGCGCAAAAAGCTACAGCAGCAAGATGGGTTACCCGGTGAATGCCGACGCGTCGGCCGAAGACGTCAAGGCAGCCGACGTCGATGCCGTCATCATCCCCGGGGGCTACGCCCCGGACATGATGCGGCGCTCCCCCGCCATGGTCAAGCTGGTGAAGGATGCCTTCCAGCAGGGCAAGGTTGTGGCTGCCATCTGTCACGCCGGCTGGATGCTCTGCTCGGCAGGGGTGCTCAAAGGCAAGAGCGCCACGTGCTACCATTCGATCAAAGACGACCTGGTGAACGCCGGGGCCCGCTATGTCGATCAGGAGGTGGTCGTGGACGGCAATCTCATCACGTCGAGGGAGCCGAAGGACCTGCCCGCCTTCTGCCGCGAGATCCTCAAGGCCCTGGAGAAGGTGAGCTGACCGGGAGGGCAGGCATTTGCCCGAATTGTCAGGCCACGTTACGTGGCGTTTGACAGGATAGCTCTGCCCTGCTATCATGCCCGGGATGTCCTTTCACACCTCAGCTTGAAGCGAATGCGCCTAGGCGCCGAAAGGTAAAGTGATGACCGTCGAAAAGCTGATCCTGGCCAAGCCACGGGGATTTTGCGCCGGGGTGGATCGCGCCATCGATGTCGTGAAGATCGCCCTGGAACTGTACGAAGAACCGGTCTACGTCAGGAAGGAGATCGTCCATAACCGGCATGTCGTGGACGAGCTGCGGCAGAAGGGCGCGATCTTCGTGGACGAACTCGACGAGGTCCCGAACGGCGCCATCGCCATCTTCAGTGCCCACGGGGTCTCCCCGGAGGTGCGGGCGCAGGCGGAATCCAGGGGGTTGAAGGTCATCGACGCAACCTGCCCCCTGGTCACGAAGGTCCACAATGAGGCGATCAGGTTCGCCGAACAGGGCCGCACCATTATCCTTGTGGGCCACGAGGGGCACGACGAGGTGATCGGGACAATGGGCGAGGCGCCGGATGCGATCACCCTGATCGGGGCAGAGGAGCAGGTCGAGAAGCTGAACGTCCCCGATCCCGGCAAGGTGGCGGTCATCACGCAGACCACACTCAGCGTGGACGAAACCACGGGAATTATCGAGGCCCTCAGGGGGAAATTCCCCAAGCTCGCCTTCCCGCCCAAGGAAGACATCTGCTACGCCACGCAGAACCGGCAAACCGCTCTGAAGGAACTGGCCTCCCGTGTAGACCTCATCCTCGCCCTCGGCTCACAAAACAGCTCAAACTCCAAGCGCCTGATCGAGGTCGCCCAAGGGGTGGGGATCAAGGCCTATCTGATCGACGACGTCAGCGAGATCAATCCGGAGTGGCTCAAGGGGGCGCGGGTCATCGGTGTCACGGCTGGGGCCTCGGCGCCCGAGCATCTCGTGCAGGGAGTCGTCAGCTACTTCAAAGGGTTGGGGGTGACAGACATCGAGGAGATCGAGCCGATCAAAGAGGAGGTGAACTTCGGCCTCCCTCAGGAACTCATTCGTGAGCGAGCCCGCCTGGACGCCCAGCGGTCCCCTCACGCGCGAGCCATGGCGGCCCCCGCATAGTCTTGCAGCCTGCCGCCGCAACAATCAGGAGGCGGGTTCTCCAGAGCCTGCCTTTTTCCTTTTCTCTCCCGGTCAGCTCGTCGAACGATTGGACGCATTCATCCTGGGCCGGAAGTCCACCCGAGCGTCAACGGGTGAACCTGCCCCTTCGGCGGCACGCTAACCCTGCAAGGGAACACGAGTCCTTCCCAGTTCTTGACACCTGGCGGGGAGCGTGCTAAAAGGGGATGGCTTTGTGGGCCGGTGTTGGAACATGACAGCAGACTCTCACGATCTTTCAGCCATCTTCACGCCGAAGAGCGTGGCGGTGATCGGGGCCTCCAGCAGCCCGGACAAGCTCGGCTTCCAGATCCTGAGGAACATCAGGGACGCCGGGTTCAAGGGGCCGATCTACCCCGTCAACCCCAAGGCAACGACGATCCTGGACCTGCGCTGCTACCCGTCGATCGGCGCGGTGGAGGGCGCGCCGGACCTCGCGGTGATCATCGTCCCGGCGGCGTCCGTACCGGCAACGCTGGCTGATTGCGGCGCCAAGGGGGTGAAGGGGGCCATCGTGATCAGCGGCGGCTTCGGCGAGTCGGGGCCGGAGGGGGAAGCGCTCCAGCGCCAGGCCCTCGAGGCGGCCCGCGCGCATAAGATCCGGATGATCGGCCCGAACTGCCAGGGAGTGAACAACCCGTACCATGGCCTCTGTGCCTCCTGGCCGCTGCTCACCATGCAGGGCGCCATCGCCGTGGTCTCCCAGAGCGGGACGGTCGCAGCGGCCCTGATGGATTGGGCGGGCCAGGAGGGAATCGGCGTCTCCGGGTTGGTCAGCATGGGGAACCGGGCCGACGTGGACGAGGCCGATCTCATCGAGCATTTCAACGGCGACCCCCGGACCCGCGCGATCGCTCTCTACATCGAAGGGGTCAAGAACGGTCCCCGCTTCCTGGCGGCAGCCCGGCGCGCGCGAAAGCCGATCGTCGTCCTGAAGCCGGGACGAACCGAGAAGGGCCGCCAGGCGGCTGAATCGCACACGAAGTCGCTCGCCGGTCGCGACGAGGTCTACCAGGGCGCCTTCAGGCAGTTCGGCATCTGCCGGGCCGACACGCTGCACGAGCTGTACGATTTCTCCAAGGCGCTGGCGTACCTGCCGAGGCCGCCCGGACGAAAGGTCTTGATCCTCACCAGCTCCGGCGGGTGCGGGGTGCTGGCAGCCGACGTCGCCGCCGGCGAGGGGCTGGAGGTGGCGGCGCTCCCGGATGCGGTCGCGTCGCAACTGCGGGCCTCTCTTCCGAGACACTTCGTCGTCAACAACCCCCTGGACCTGACCGGCGATGCCACCGCCCGGACGTACAAAGACGTCCTCGCGGCGGCAAAAGGCACGTACGATGTCGCCGCTGTCATCTTCGGCGACCCGATCGTCGGAGCATCCGAGGTGATCGACCGCGACCGTCCCGAGCTGGTCATCTACCTCGGGGGGGCCGAGGTGGAGCGCGACGAGGCCAGGCTCCTGCACGCCAGGCGCGTTCCCGTCTTCCCCACCCCCGAACGGGGGATGCGGGCGCTGGCCCAGCTCGTCCGGTTCGGCCGGCCAGCGGAGGCGGCTCGCCGATGACCTCCGAGATCGACCTTGCCCGGCATGCGGGACGGCACCTGCTGGAGCCGGAGGCCTTGGCCCTGGTCAAGGAGGCTGGCCTGACGGTGATCGAGCACCGGACCGCCGCCTCGACGGAAGAGGCGATTGCGACGGCCGACCGGCTCGGCTATCCGGTCGCGCTGAAGGTCGTCTGCCGCGAGATCGTCCACAAGACCGAGGCCGACGGCGTGCAGCTCGACCTCCGCGATGCGGCGGCGGTCGGCGCAGCCTATCGTCGCGTCATGGAGGGAGCCGCGCGCCATCGCCAGGGCGCCAAGATCGACGGCGTCCTCGTTTGCCGGATGGCGAGGCCAGGGGTCGAGGTGATCCTTGGGCTGACGCGCGACCCGCAGTTCGGCCCGGCGCTGATGTTCGGCCTGGGCGGGATCTTCGTGGAGGTTTACCGCGACATGGCTTTCCGGCTTGCTCCGATCTCCGAACAAGATGCCATGGAGATGATCCGCGAGATCAAAGGGTTCCCCGTGCTGATGGGCGCCAGGGGCAGGCCAGCGCGAGACCTCGACGCCCTGGTTCGATCCCTCCTCCTTCTCTCCGCTCTGGCCGAATCGCGACCGGATATCGACGCGCTGGACCTGAATCCCGTCATCCTCTATGAGCACGGGTGCGTCGTCGTCGATGCCAAGGTGTTCCTGGCCGGCGGCGCGGACCTTTCGTGAGCGCGAGGCGAGGCGAATCATGCGGCAGATCGTGATCATTGCCCTCTCATACGGCATCACGCCTATCCTGATGGGACTGACGATCCTGCTGGCCTGGTGGCTGGCCAGGCGCGGCGAAGCAGACGAACGATGAGCCGAAGAATCAAGCGCTCCTGGTCGCTCCGGACGGCGGGATCGATCCTGCTCCTGCTGCAGGCGGGTGTGCTGCAAGGGTGCCCGGTGATCCTGATCGGCGGGGGCGCGGCCGGAGGCGCGACCGGGGTCGCCTATGCCAAGGGCGAGCTGGAGCAGGTGCACGCCGCCCCGTACGACAAGGTGTGGGACGCGAGCCTCAGCGCCCTGAGGACCCTGAACATCAGGGTCTCGGAAACGCAAAAAGACCAGGTCAGTGCCAAGGCGGTCGGCACCAGGTCGGACGGGACGTCCGTCGTGGTCAGCGTTCTGCCGGTCACGAAAGACACGACATCGGTGCGGGTTCGCATCGGGGCCTTCGGCGATCGCCCCGCCTCTGAGCAGATTCAGGGCGAGATCGCCGTGGTCCTCAAGGAGGCCCGATGAGCCGCCGACACCTCCTGTTGCCGCTGATCTTCTTCGCCATCGCCGGCTGCGCCGGCTTTTCCGGCGAGGACCGGGCGATCAAAGTCTACCCACGCCCTGCCAAGGAGACCCTCGTCGCGGTGAACCTGGCGCTTCGGGACCTCAACTTCTTCCCGACCGACCTGGTTCCCAGCCATTCCAATCCACGGCTCACCTACTTCACCACCGCCTACCGGGAGCAGAGCCTGGGGGAGATCGTCTACGTCGCCGTCCGGGACCTCGGCGCCGACCGAGCGCAACTGGAGGTCCTGACGCAGGGGGATGTGACAGGGGTCTGGACCTGGTCCGTCTGGTGGCCGTCCCTGATCTTTGAGCAAACCGACCGCCGCCTCCGCGCAGCAGCCGTGGAGCGGCCAACGCCTCCTGCGCCGCCGCCACCGCCCCCTTCAAGCCGCCCCATGACGTACTGATCCGATGCAGTTGACAGCGGCGGCACCCTTCTCTCTTCCGGCCTTCCCATGCTGCTTGTCCACTGGACGGCTGTCGCCGCATGACGGACCCGCAGGCCGCCTGTGTTCGACCGGAGCGCCACGATGAAATGGTGCGCCGTACGCATGGCCCTCGTCACGCTCTTATCGCTGGCCCGCGTCGGCGTCGCATGGGGCACCGAATATCGCGCGCCGCTTTCCTACGACACCATGTACGGCCGGCTCGAGGTCGGCATGGGGTGGCGCGAAGCCTACGACATCACCCGCGCCCAGGAGCTGCAACGCGAACCGGCGGACTTCGACTCCACCGATCTCCTGCGGCTGGACCCGGTGAACCGGCGCTGCCAGGCCCAGCTCCTCCGATTGCACTGGTATAAGGGGGCGCTACACTGGGTGGAGTACTTCCTCCTCGATCCATCAGGCGTCACGTACCAGGAGCGCGGCGATCCCGATCCGATCGGAGAGAGACTGGTGGGGCGGCTGACCGATCTTTCGAACCTCTACACATCCTACTGGGAGGAGCTGACGGCGGCCATCGCCATGGATGGATCTCCTGCGCTACAAGCCAAAACGAAGCAGGTGACGGATGGCCTGAAGCAGCGCCTGGAAGAGTTGCGGCGGGGGACGCAGCGATGAGAACCGGATCGGCCCCCGTGAGTCTCCTGGCGCGCTGGTTCGTCGTCTGTGTGAGCGTTGGCATTGCCCTCCTCGTTGCGCCGGCAACATACGGCCAGAAGCCCCCGAAGATCGGGGTGGTGAACTTCCAGGATGTGGCCCTTCAATCCAAAGCCGGCAAGGCGGCGAAGGCGCGATTGCAGGAGATGGCGGACCGGGTGAAGAAGGAGGTGAAAGCCGAGGAGGACAAGCTGATCGGCCACCAGAAACAGCTTGAGGCTGCTTCGGCGCGGCTTACTCCTGCCGAGCGGCAGCACCGCGCCGAGGCGCTGGAGCGGGAAGAGGTGGCCCTGAAACGCCTGATGCAGGATAAGACGGAGGAGCTGACGAAGGCCGAGACCGACAGCGTCATTGACCTCGCCCGCAAGATCGAGCCCGTCCTCAATGCCTATGCGGCCGAGAAAGGGTATTTATTGATTTTGGAGGCCCGACGCCCCGGCCTCCTGTATTACGACAAGAACCTCGATCTGACCGCGGAGATCGTCAAGCGGTTCGATCAAGCCTCGAAGTGAGCCCTCCCGAGAAGGTTCCGAGTGCCAGGTTCCAGGTAAAATCCTGGAACGCGGAACCTGGAACCCAGAACGGCGCAGCCGAACCTGGAACTGCAAAGCTCGGTCGCTCGCAATGACACGGCGCGGTGGTGTGACGGAGTGTACCGCCGGGGCTCCGCCTAGTCTTCCGACTCCTGCGGCCCTGGCTGTTGGGGCTCCGGCTGGGGCTGCTGTTGCGGCTCTAATGGCTGCTGCCCCTGCGGCGCCGGCCGCGGCTCCGAAGGGCGCTTTCGGGGAGACTGGGCCGGTCCCGGACGCCGGGACATGACGGGGGCGCCGGTGGCCGGCTCGATCTCGAGGGTCAGCGTATGAACCGCCTCAGCCTGGTAGTCATGGCCGACTTCGACCGGGACGATCCTCAGGCGCGACTTGCCATCGGGTTGGGTCTCCCGGACCATGACGAATTGGAGCTTCAGGGAGACCCCTTTCAGCCTCAAAGAACTCAGGATCCCTGAAGTCTTAGATGCCGCTCTGATCTTATTCAGCTCCTGTCGCAGGGCGAGCAGCACCTCCTCGACCCCCAAGCCCGGCTCTTCCGCCGCAAGGCTTGGAAGGGGGCCCACTGACAGGGCTGCAATGAGCCAGGCGCCGATCAGTCCGCGTCGCACTCTCATTCTCGCGCTCCTTTCTCTCGAGCCGCCGACGGCTGCTGGGACCGCAGCGCCCGCTCGAGCCGGATCAGGCGCCGCCTGGCCAGCTCTTGGATCTCCGGAGGAGGCTCCATCGCCTGCACCTCCTGCCAGCGCCGCTTCGCCTCCTGATACCGCTTCAGTTCGGTCAGACCCATCGCCAACCGAATCCTGATGTCAAGCAGCGCCTCCTTCGGCGGCGTCATCGTAGCGGCCCGCTCGTACTCCTGCACCGCCTCCTCCCACTTCCCCTTATTGCTGTAGAGGCCGGCCAGGCGCTGGTGGACCAGGTAGTCCTCCGGGGCAACCACCGCGTGCTTCTCGAGCTGCGTAAGCCGAGCGTCCCGCCATCGTCGGACCGATTCGTCCCTCCTGGCCAGCTCTTCCCTCGTCGGCGTTTGGGACTCTAAGCGCGACATCTTCGTCTGTGTCAGAAGGACCAGGACGGCCAGGGCCGCGGTCGCCGCCACGAGCGGGAGGTGGGATTCCTCGATTGCGCGTTGGTATCCCCACCAGACGGTGAAGGCCGAGAAGACCAGGAGGGGTGGGACAAGCGGAACGCGATAGACCCCGGTCACGAAGAACAGGAGAAGAGAGCCGAGATAGGCCAGGAAAGCCAGATGCAGGAGGCCGATCTCCCGCCACCGCTTCAGGGAAAGCAGAAACCCGAGCAGGCCCAGCGGGCCGACGACGGTGAAGGTCAGGAGGGGCAGGCGGAGCACGGCAGCCTCGCGCCTGTACTGGTAGTAGCTGTTCTCGTTTTGAGGCATCTCAACGGCGTGCACTGCAAGGAGAAGCTTCCGTCCGAGCAGCCGCAGATACTCCCGAGGCCGCTCCCGGATGAACTGGAACCCCTGGCGAAGCCAGTAGGCCGACACCTGTGGAGGGCTGAGCCGGCGACCCAGCGCCTGCTCGGCCAGGCGTGTCGCATCTTCCACGTGGCCGCGCGGAGACGCCTCGACTCCGGGAACACGGCTGTAGCCCCCATCCGCTCCCGGGTGATTCCCGACGAAAAAGTGGATCCCCGCCAGCGATGCGACCGAGACGGAGCCCGGGTCAGCCGCGATCCCCCGAATCACCATCGGCGTGAACACCAGGATCGCGCCGAGCAGCAGGAACAGCGCGCGCCGAATTCTCGGCCACGGTCCGCCGGGCAATCCGACCAGGAGCGCCCAGCCGAAGGCGGCGGCCAGCAGGACCGCGCCGTTCAGCCGCAGAAGGGTCAGCAGGCCGATGGCGGCGCCTGCGAGCAACCAGTCCCTATCCAGCCCTCGCTGCTGGGCGACCAGGAGCCCGAGCAGGACCAGGCAGGCCGGAATCGCTGCGACGCCGGAGGAAAGGACCAGTCCTTCGCCGAAGATGAACGGGCCGTAGATCGCCCCCATAAGGGCCGCGAGAAGGCCGACGGGTCCGGAAAAGGCCCGCCTGCCGATCAGGTAGAGGAGGAAGGGGGTCGCCAGCGCCCCCAGCGTCAGTTGCACCACACGCGAAACAAGCCAGCTTGGACCGACGAGCGCGTACCAGAAGGCGAGAAAGTAGGCGTAGAGGTGGCTGCTTGCGTAGCGGGCCTCGGGCCCGCCAAGCCAGTCGCCGGCGAGGATGTTCCGGGCGATCCGGTCTTTCAGGAAGGCGTCGAGGACAGGGTTCGGCGTCTCGAAATCGGGGAACGAGCGGATCTCCCGCAGGTACGCCAGGCGCAGCGCCAGGGCCACCAGCGCGATGGCAACCAGGGCGATCCGATCGCTCCTGAGCCATTCAGGTCGTACGATGCGCTGCCACGCGGTGCCCATGGGCCTCAGATCCTTTCCTCACCGCTCTTCCCTCATCCCTTGCTCCCCTCAGGGGAGGAGGCGGAAATCAGGGGGACAGGGCAAAGAAAATCCCCTGGCGGACGCCGCCAGGGGATTCACGTTCGAGATCAAAGCCTTCGCCCTGCTGCCTCCCGCTCCGAAGCGCTGGGGACCGGGCGTCTATGGCTAATCGATGAATTTACAGGAGGGATGTGGCTCGCAATACGAACTAATGGCATTCCCGCCGGTGTCGGCCAACTGATGGTTCAGGAAATCGAAATCGGATTCACTGACATAGGTGTTATTTTTCGCCAGCTTGCAGAGCGCTACGCACGCGCACGCCTTGGCAGGGTCCTCGGCGGCAGGGAAGTTGAAGTAGGCGAAATCGACCAGATAGAAGGCGAGCGGCGGCCTGTTGCCCTGGGTCACCTCGCCTACCAACCCGACCGTGGCATTCTCAACCGCGAAATAGTCGCGGGCCCATGACCCTGAAGTAATCGGGTATTCCGGAATATAGTAGAAGCCAAGCTCTTGATTCGCCCCACCAGTCGTGACCACCTCGATCGGGCCCGATTTCGGAAACGCCATCGAACTCCCGAAAAAATCGGTCTTGGGCGAGTTGAAGAACTCGACGTCGTGCGGGCTCAGACGCTTGACCTCACACTGCAGGAAGTTCTCCTCGGTGTCGTAGTAGAAGATCAAGGCGGTCTGGAACTCAGGCGTGGGGTTCTGGAGCGTGATCGTTGTCTTGTTCTTGTTCTGGTTTGAACCCTGCGCCCCGACCCACGAGCTCAGGAGGAATGGGCTCACGCCGAGTGGATGGGCCTTCCACACATGATCACCATGACTCGTGAAACCATCGACCGTCTGCCCCTTCGCCTCGCGAGTGCCGCCGAAGCTCCAGAGGACCAAAGCCGCAACCAGCATCAGCAGGACGCCCCTCCGCTTCATGATCATCCCCTCCTCACTAGTCTGTCGTGTGACCGGAGCGATTGGACATAAGCCCTTATCTTGCTACGTGTACTACGTTCGCTCGAACGTGTCAAGAGAAAACCATCGAATCACGCCGCATCCGCCGCCCCGCATGCGGGCAGCGAGCGCTTATCTTAACTATGTGCAGGCAGCCCCGCCCACCCAGATGAAGCAGAACGTATCGGGGGGCAGGTTGTGGTCCGCCAGAGCTTCCACTACACAGTCATTGAACGTGCTGCTAACGGACTTTGCACCCTGCGATGATTCCGCGTGTGGCCCCTCCGGGGTCCTGAAGTAGAGGTAATCGACCTGGTGCAGGGCGATGGAACTGGTCCCTCCCCGCCGGACATCCCCGGCGAGGCCGGTGGTGAAATTCTCCACGAGGAAGTCATAGCCCACGCTGGGGGGATACCCCGGGAATATCGGAACTTCGAATGAAGGTGGAGACGTCCCCTCGAACCCCGAGAATC
>JBGQJI010000068.1:0-12514 GCA_041498975.1 Methylomirabilis sp. (SeqCode) | reverse complement strand
TGTGAACCACTTCCTCCACCTGTTCGCCGAGGAGCAGGGACAGGAACCGAAGTCGGTCTCGCCCGAGGCAATGGAGTTGATGCTCAGCTATGGTTGGCCGGGAAATGTGAGGGAGCTGGAGAATGCCGTCAAGCGGGCCTGCGTCCTCGCCGCCACCTCCCTGATCGTGCCGGAGCACCTTCCCGACGCCCTCCTGAGAGCGGCCGAGGTCGGGGCTACTGGCGGCGGATCGTCCTTCGAGCGGATGCTGCATCAGGGAATCGGGGCAGAGCTGCAGAGGCTAAAGGAGGAAAAAGACGGACAGATCTATCCGCACTTCCTGGGCTGCATGGAGCGGCCCCTCCTGCTGCACATCCTGGAGAGGACCGGTGGAAACCAGCTTCGGGCGGCCGAGCTGCTTGGGATCAATCGAAACACCCTTCGGAAGAAGCTGCGGGAACTCGGCATCAGGCCTGCCCGACAAGAAGATGACACACCTGGTACTGAATCAGGATCCATTAGTAACTAGATAGCTATATGTTTATAATGTTTTACTTGAAATATAGTTTTCACTGGTTTTCGGACATCAAACATCCGGCGCCCCGCATCTCCTCTTTGTTAGATCGCCTTGACGGCAGAAGTCCAAACTCGGGTCCCGAAACCCGAAACCCGAAACCCGAAACCCGGAACTTGGCGTGATGACCTTCACAACCCTTCGCTACGGTGTCCGGGACAAGATCGCCACCCTCACCATTGATCGGCCGCGCGTCAAGAACGCCATCGACCGGCGAACCATGGAGGAAATGGAGGCCGCGGTCGGTTTGGCGGAGCAAGACCCCGATCTGCGGGCGCTGGTCCTCACCGGGGCCGGACATGACGCCTTCATCTCGGGCGGCGATCTCCGCTACTTCCAAAGCCTGGTGACGGATGGCCAGGTGCTGGAGATGCTGTCGGCGATGGGTCGGCTTCTGAGGCGGATCGAGAACCTCCCGGTTCCGGTCATCGCGGCCATCAATGGATACGCCATCGGCGGGGGAACCGAGGTGGCCCTCGCCTGCGACCTACGGATCGCAGCAGCGGAGGCCCCCTTCGTCTTCCGCCAGGTGGACATCGGGCTGATCACCGCGTGGGGAGGGGGGCAACGGCTGCAGCGGCTCGTCGGCCCGGCCAGAGCGTCGCGCATGCTCCTACTGGGCGAGGCCATTTCATCCCGGGAGGCGCTCGCGCTGGGCCTCGTTGATCGCGTTGTCTCTCGGTCGAAGCTGATGCGTGAGGCGCGCGGCATGGCCCGAAAGATCGCCTCTAAACCACCGCAGGCCATCCGCGCAATGAAGCGGGCGCTCGTCCAGGGCCGAGACATGCCGCTGCAGGCGGGCCTCGCTCTTGAGATGAACCTCTTTCGGAGCCTGTGGAAGTCAAAAGAACATGATGAGGCTGTGTCGGCCTTCCTGGAAAAGCGACGCCCGCAGTCCGGCCGTCGCTGAAGGGACGAAGGGGTGACGGAAAGGGAGCGTCGGGTCGAGCGGACGGGAGCGACTTCTCAACCACCCCGTGCGACGGAGGGTCCCGCGGCGCACTTGATCCTGCTTGCCATCCCGAGGGCCCTTGGAGTGACCGAAGAAGCGTATAGGTCGAGTCTGCCGCAACCGGCGTGGGATCCGGACGCCGCCGCCTTGGGGTTCGATCTCCAGATCCTGGTCGAGCCCAGGGTCGATTTTTGGATCCAGCTCCAGCACGCCAACATCACCAACTACCTAAACGCCGCGCTCTTGCCCGACCCAGGCGGTTCCATCGAAGGAGGCCCATATTGGCTGCAGGTGGGTCCGGGCACGCGTCACCTCGGCCGAATGGTCAAAGAGGCGGAGGCGGCCTTTCTGGCGGGGGAACGCGGGCTGACCGCGCTGGAGGGGGTCAGCCTGGTCGTGCAGCATCCGGAGATCTTCACGACGCGGTGCCTGGATCTATCCGGCTCTCGGACATCATCGGGAGAGGTTCCCTGCCTCGGGGTCTGGTACAATCGGGTCGGCCTGTTCGCGCGAAGAGACGACATCGCCTCTCCCATCTACGGTGCCGCGACGTGCTTCGAACGAGGAAGAACAGAGGGGAGACGGTAGAGAGGAGACAATGCCGAAACCGGACCTGTCGTTCGAGCCCTGGAAGAGGTTGTCGAGCAGATCGATCTATCAGAACCGGTGGCTTTCGCTCCGAGAAGACCAGGTCGAGCTGCCGGACGGCAGGACGACGATCTATGGGGTCGTGACGTGTGGCGATTGCGTCGGCATCCTCCCGTTCGTAAGGCAGGACCAGGTCCTGCTGGTCCGGCAATACCGATATGTGGCGGGGCGAACAACCTGGGAGATGCCGACCGGGGGCGTGAGGCCCGGGGAGTTGCTTGAAGGGGCGGCCCAGCGAGAGCTCCAGGAGGAGGCCGGATACAGAGCGGGTCGGCTCAAAAAGATCGTGGCCTATCATACCAGCAAGAGCGTCGTGGACGAAACCGCCCATCTCTATCTGGCGGAGGAGTTGCAGGCTGCCGTTGGCCAAGGAGGCGACGACACCGAGTTCATCAGGACGCAAGTCTTTCCATTCGCCAAGCTTCTCCGCATGGTCATGGATGGCGAGATCCTGGATAGCATGACCATCATCGCCGCTCTCCACGTCGCCCGTCTCCGCGGCCTCTAGTTTGTTTCACGAGTTACTGGAGCGTGTACTTGACACGCTGAGGGTCAAGAGATACCCTGTGCCGCGTGCTCGCATGGTTGGAAGGTGTTGATGACGCGCCTGCCATGGATGCCTCGTGTTCCATCCGGAGGGTCTGAGGGGAGTTGTTCCGTCTGCATGCAAAGCCCTAGGAGGACTGCCCATGGCCGATGTGCCGTTGAACATGGCGCTTGACAACATCGAGTTCGGAACGCTCGTCGTGGATGCCGAGGGGATTGTCACCTTTAATGCTCGTTTCTCCCGATTGAGGCGGCCGTTTTTCCAAGCTTGCGCTTAAACGGCGGGGGGCGCTTACGAAGTTCCGGGTTTGGATTCTAGAGAGTGGAGCCGTCTGGCATCAACCGGCGCGAGTTGGTCTCTGAGGGCATTGGCACAGGAGGCCCGTTTTGGAACCCTGGCTGTTCAGTCGCTCGTTCGAGCGAAGGAGGAAAAGCATGAGAGGTAAGTATGGCCGGTTCGGCGTCCTCATCCTGATGCTAGGCCTGGCCCTTTGTGTGCCCCCCGCAGAGGCCCAGAACCCGGTGAAGGTTGCCATGGTGAACACCTCGACAGGTGGCGCAGCGCTCTACGGGCTTGCCGGCATCGAGGGGGCCAAGATCGCTGTGGCGGAGTTGAACGCATCCGGGGGAGTCCTGGGGCGGAAGGTCGAGCTGATCGTCCGAGACGACGCCGCCAAGCCGGATGTGGGATCGCGCGAGATCAGGGATGTGATCCTGCGCGAGGAGGTGGCTGCGGTCTTTGGCCCTGTGTCCAGTGGCGTGCTGCTGGCCATGTCGGAGGTGGCGAAGGAGAACAAGACGATCCTCATCGCCCAGACCTCAAACACCGAGCGGGCCTTCGTTGAGCGCGGGCATCGGTATATCTTCTCGGTCGTGACGAACACGTTCATCGAGGGAAGCGCCATGGGACAGTACATGGCGAAGAAGCCCTACAAGAGATACTTCATCATCGGCCCGGACTATGAGTTCGGCCACATTCAGGCGGATGCCTTCGAGCGCCGGCTGAAGGAGAACAAGAAGGACGTCGAGATCATCGGCAAGGTGTGGCCGAAGCTTGGGGAGACCGACTACACCTCCTACATCACCGCCATCATTGCGGCCAAGCCGGATGCCGTGTACGGCAATCTCTTCGGCTCCGACCTCATCGGGTTCACGAAGCAGGCCAAGGGCTACGACTTCTTCAAGAAGTTCCCCTTCGCGGCGCTCTATGATGTGGACACGCTGCAGGGCCTGGGGAAGGATGTGGTGGAAGGGGTGATCGGGTACGAGCGAGGGCCGTTCCACGTCATTCGAAAGCTGGCCCCCAGCCAGCGCTTCGAAGACTTCATCAAGAAGTATCGCGCTGCCACCAATAAATATCCATCCTGCTGGGCGATCAACTCCTACGATGCGGTCATGGCCTGGGCCAAGGCGGTGAAGAAGGCGAATACGGTCGAGACCGAGAAGGTCGTGGACGCCCTGGAAGGGCTCGAGATGGATTCCCTCCGGGGTCCCGGGCGGTACATCCGGAAGGTGGACCACCAAGCCAACGTGGGCTCCTATATCGGGGTAGTGGCGTGGGACAAGGGCTTCCCGGATTTCGCCCTCTGGAAGGACGCCACCTACATCCCAGGTGACAAGGTGTGGCGGTCTGAGGCGGAGGTGCTCGAGGTCCGAGCCAAGGCAAAGAAGTAGGGGAAGCGCTCAGCGATCAGCCGTCGGCGAGCAGCCAAAACCTGAAACACAATGCTGGCTGCTGAGAGCTGATGGCTGACTGCTTTGAGAGGTTTTGTCAGTCATGACCTGGGATATCGGAACGGTCATCCTCCTGATCATGGCGGGGCTGACGCGCGCCTCGATCCTGTTCATCGTGGCGGCCGGCCTGACCCTGGTCTTCGGGGTGCTGCGGGTCATCAATATGGCCCACGGCTCGCTCTACATGATCGGGGCATTCGTTGCGGCGTCGGTGATCCAGGGGGTGGGTGGGGCCGGGAGCTTCTGGCTGGCGCTGGTAGCGGCTCCCCTGGCGGTGGGGTTGGTCGGGGCGGTCATCGAGTTCGGCGTGCTCCGCAGGATCTACCAGGCGGAGCATGTTGTCCAACTCCTGGCCACGTACGCCCTGATCCTCATCTTCGACGACCTGGTGAAAATGATCTGGGGGGCGGAGTACAAGTCAGTCTCTGCTCCGGCCGCCCTCGCAGGTTCCCTCTCCATCGGTGGTCGGCCATTTCCCGTCTACAACCTGTTCGTCATCGCCTGGGCCCTCATCCTGGCGGCAGCCCTCTGGTTGCTGATCTACCGGACGGGCTTGGGTCGGCTGATCCGCGCTGCGGTGGAGGATTCCGAGATGCTGGAGGCTCTCGGTGTCAACATCCCTCGGATCTTCTCTTCGGTCTTCATTATCGGGGCGTTTCTGGCAGGACTGGGAGGGGTTCTGGTCGCCCCGCTCGGTTCCATCGGCCTGGGAATGGACGTCAGCATCCTCATCGAGGCGTTCGTGGTGGCGGTGATCGGGGGGCTGGGCAGCTTTCCTGGCGCCCTTCTTGGCGCCGGGATCATAGGGATGATGTTCAGCTTCGGCATCACCATCGCACCCCGGATGGCGATGGCCTTCGTCTTCCTGGCGATGGTGATCGTGTTAATCATCCGGCCCTGGGGCCTGTTCGGGGAACCGGAGAGGTAGCCAACATGGCTGGAGGGTCCAACAGCGTCTGGCGATCCGGCTGGCTGTGGGCCGGCCTGGCGGTTGTGGGGCTGGCCTTGTACCCGCAATTCGTCTCCCGCTACTACATCGTCCTCTCGACAGAGGTCGTCATCCTGGCGCTCCTGGCCACCAGCTACAACCTGATCTTCGGCTATGGCGGCATGGTCTCCTTCGGCCACGCAGCCTTCTTCGGCCTTGGTGCGTACGCCATGGCCATCCTCACGAAGCACTATGGAAACCCGATGCTGGTGGGCCTGCTCGCGGCCCCGGTGATAGCGGCAGCGTTCGCTTTCGTGATCGGCTGGTTCTGCATGCGCACGATCCGCCTCTACTTCGCGCTCCTCTCCCTGGCCTTCGCGCAGCTTCTATATGTCATCGTCTTCCAGTGGTATGAATTTACCGGGGGCAGCGACGGGATCCAGGGGGTGCCGCGTCCCGAGATCCTGGCGTCCCATGCCAGCAACTACTATTTCGCCCTGGCGGTGACCATTCTCTGCATGCTCGTCATGTGGTTCATCGTGAACTCCCCATTCGGCTGGTCCCTTCGGGCCATTCGAGAGAACACCCAGCGCTCCCAGTTCCTTGGGATCAACGATCGGTTCTACAAGGTCATCGCCTTCACCATCGCCGGGGCCTTCGCCGGAGTGGCGGGTGGGCTCTACGCCCTGTTCCAGAAGTGGGCCGATCCGGAGTTGCTGTTCTGGACCACCTCAGCCAACCCTGTCCTCATGAGCATCTTAGGCGGGATGTTCAACTTTGTGGGGCCTTCGGTTGGCGCGGTCGCCTTCGTCGCGCTCCGAGAGATCATCAAGGTCCGGACCGACTACTGGCCTCTGGTCCTCGGCCTGGTGCTGCTCACCCTGGTCCTTGTGTTGCCTGGAGGCATCGTGGGATTCGTGGCGGAGAAGGCCCGATATCTCCGCTCTGCGACGAAGGGGGGGACCCAAGCGCCATGATGTTGCTTGAGATCGACAACCTGATGAAAGCCTTTGGGGGCTTTCAGGCCACCGATGGCGTAAACCTGTCGGTGGAGAAGGGGTCTCTTCGCTCGCTGATCGGCCCGAACGGCGCCGGCAAAACGACACTGTTCAATCAGATCACGGGGTATCTCGTGCCGGACTCGGGCCGCGTCGTGTTCAAGGGAAAAGAGATCACGGGTCTACATCCGTATCAGATCAGCCGGATAGGGATCACTCGGGCCTTTCAGATCATCAACATCTTCCCGCGCCTGACCGTCCTGGAAAGCGTCCAGCTCGCCATTCTGGCCAAGAGGGGTCACACGCTGAAGTGCTTCGCTCCCGCGAAGAAGATGGTCCTGGGTGAGGCAATGGCGGTCCTGGAGACCGTGAACCTCGCAGAGCGGGCCAACGCATTGGCCCGCGAATTGAGCCATGGGGACCAACGGGTCCTGGAGTTGGCGCTGGCGCTTGCGGGAGAGCCGGAACTCCTCCTCCTGGACGAGCCCATGGCCGGCATGTCGCCCTTCGAACGGGTCAAAGTGACGGAGCTGATCCAGAGGATTCACCAGGACCGCGGCGTGACCGTCCTGTTTTGCGAACACGACATGGACGTGGTCTTCGGGATTTCGGAGAGAGTGACGGTCTTGCATCAGGGCCGGGTGATCGCCGAGGGGCCGCCCGAGGAGATTAAGAAAAACGAAGAGGTCCACATGGTGTATCTGGGCCAGAGCGAGGTCAATTGACGCGATGATCCTTGAAGCCGAAAAGATCAACACGTATTACGGGACCAGCCACATCCTCTTCGATGTCTCACTTCAGGTGGCCGACGGGGAGGTCGTGGCGCTCATGGGCCGGAACGGCGCTGGCAAGACCACCACCATCCGGAGCATCATGGGCCTGACGGCCCCCCGAACCGGACATGTCCGGTTTAAGGGTGAAGATGTGGCACGCATGCGTCCCTTCCTTATTGCCCGGAGGGGGATGGCCCTGGTCCCGGCCGGCCGGCGGATCTTCCCGAGCCTGTCTGTCCGGGAGAATCTGGAGATCGCGCGCAAGCCATCGACCTCAGGGAAGCCGGAGTGGACGGTGGAGAAGATCTTCCACCTCTTCCCCAAACTCCGTGAACTCCAGAACCGACGAGGGGGCGCCCTCAGCGGGGGCGAGCAGCAGATGTTGGCGGTGGGGCGGGCGTTGATGGGCAATCCGGACTTCATCCTCCTGGATGAGCCGGCGGAAGGGCTGTCGCCTCTCATCGTTGGGATGCTGTTGGAGCATCTCCTGAACTTAAAGAAGGACGGCATGCCCATGCTCCTATGCGAGCAGAATGCCATGTTCGCCCTGCGGGTGGCGGATCGTGGCTACGTCCTGGACAAGGGTACCGTGAAGTACCAAGGCACGACGAAGGAGCTCGGCGAGAGCCAGGAGGTCCGCTCCTACCTAGCGCTGTAGGAGGGTGGGATGAGCTCTTCATGTATGGCAGCGGGCCTTGTGAGCAGGCACAGGAGGTAATATGCTGGTCAAAGATTCGATGAAGCGGGATCCCGTCACAGTGAAGAAAGATGACAGCTTCCGCTACGCCTTGAAGCTTATCCGGAAGGAGGGGATCAAGCACCTTCCGGTTCTGGAGGGGAAGAGGCTAGTGGGAATCGTCACCGACCGAGACCTCCGGCAGGTTGCCCCGTCCCCGGCCACGAGCCTTGAGGTTCACGAACTGAATTACCTCCTGGAGCGCCTGAAGATCGAGGCCATCATGACGAAGAAGGTCATCACGGTGTCACCGGAGAGCAGCCTCCAGGAAGCGGCCAAGCTCCTCATCGCTCATAAGGTCGGCTGCCTGCCCGTGGTGGAGAGAGAGGAGCTCGTAGGGATTATCACCGAGAGTGATTTCCTCCGGGCGTATATAGAGCAGGAAGAGAGGATGAAGGGCGGTCCAGCCACCGAACTCGTCGTCGAGGATCGGCCCGGGGCATTCGAGGCGGTCTCCATGGCCGTCGGGAAGGAATCGGCGACCGTGGTCTCCGGCACGGCGTTCCGGCAGGGAAAACGGCGGCCAGTCCTGCTGATCCGATCGGCCGCGCCTGCGGCCGCGGACCTTCGCCAACAACTCGAGGCGGCCGGGCATCCGCCGATCAACTGAAGCGTGTAAGGCCAGCCATCCGCAGTGCGCCGTCGCTGGTAAAGGAGGGGCATCGTGATCGTGATCCTCGTAAAAGAAAGGATGAGTCCGGCGCCCATCACCATTCATCCCAGGGCCAACCTGGCCGAGGCCAGGGCGTTCCTTGACCAACATCGGATCCGGCATCTGCCGGTCGTCGAGGGAGGAAAGCTCGTGGGGATCCTCACAGACCGGGACATCCGATCGGCTGCTTCCGCCTCCTCGCTCGACAAGGTTACGGTGGCTGAAGCCATGACCAGGAATGTCATCACCGTCTCCCATGACACTCAGGTTCAAGAGGCAGCGAAGCTGATGCTCGCGCATCGCATCGGGGGCCTGCCTGTCTTGAACAGGGGAGCGCTTCAGGGGATCATCACCGAGACGGACCTCTTGAACGCACTGGTCGAGATCATGGACCACGCGACTCTCGAGCGGATTTCGCCGGATTATCAACACCGGACCATGACCGTCATGGACGTGTGATGTCTCTTTGGCCGATCGCGTAGGAGAAAGCTATGCGGGACGTGGTCATCGTAGGCGCGGCCAGGACGGCCATCGGGACGTTCGGCGGTGGCCTGAAAGAATTCTCGGCCACCGACCTTGGGACGATCGCGATCCAGGAAGCCTTGAAACGGGCGCGGACCGAACCGGGATCGGTGGACGAGGTGATCGTGGGCAATGTGCTCCAGGCAGGGCTTGGGGAAAACCCCGCCCGCCAATGCGCGATCAAGGCCGGCATCCCTGTGGAGGTCCCGTCGTACACCATCAACAAGCTGTGCGGCTCAGGGCTGAAGTCGGTGACGTTGGCCGCCCTGGCCATCGCGGCCGGCGAAAGCGATATCGTGGTGGCTGGCGGCATCGAGAGCATGACGAATGCGCCTTACCTTCTCCCGAAGGCCCGCTGGGGCTTCCGAATGGGTGATGAAACCGTCGTGGACTCCATGCTTACAGATGGCCTCCTCGATGCGTTCAGCCACACGCACATGGGGATCACTGCCGAGAACCTCGCCGAGCGCTTCAAGATCGGCCGCGAGGAACAGGATGCCTTCGCCAGCGAGAGCATCCGGAGGGCCTTGCTGGCGATCGAGCAGGAGCACTTTCAGGAGGAGATCGTTCCAATCGAGGTCCCTCAGAGAAAGGGGAATCCATTCATCTTCAACAGGGATGAGTTTCCCCACACGAGGCCGAACCCGGAGACCATGGCCTCCCTCCGGCCTGCCTTCAAGAAGGACGGGACGGTGACCGGAGGCAACGCCTCTGGGATCAGCGATGGAGGGGCGGCAGTCGTGCTGATGGCGAGAGAGAAGGCTGAAGCCTTTGGCGTGACCCCCCTGGCCAGGATCCGGGCCTATGCCTCGGCGGGGGTGGAGCCCCAGATCATGGGGACTGGTCCGATCGTCGCCGTCCGGAAGGTCCTGGAGAAGGCCAAGCTCTCGCTCGAGGAGGTCGAACTGATCGAGGCAAACGAAGCGTTCGCAGTCCAGGCTCTGTGCGTCGCCAGGGCGCTCAAGTTCAGGCCGGAGATCACCAACATCAGCGGCGGAGCCGTTGCCTTGGGCCATCCCATAGGGGCGAGCGGCTGTCGGCTGCTCGTCACCCTGCTGTATAGCATGAAGCGCCTGGATAAGCATCTCGGCCTTGCTACCCTGTGCATCGGGGGAGGGCAGGGGCTCGCCATGGTTGTCGAGCGCTAGTACTTGCCTGCAATAATCAATGTCATAAGACGTTCCTTTTGGCTTGTCATTGGTTCGAAAGCCCCCCTCACGCGTGTCATTGCGAGGAGCGGAGCGAAGGGGTGGCAATCCGACACATAGTGTCATTGCGAGGCGCCGCTCCCTCGGCAAGGCTCGGGACAGGCTGCGCAATCTCGAACTAGGCACGATGGTGGGATAGATTGCTTTGTCGCGTTGCTCCTCGCAATGACGGACCCAAGGTAGGGCGGTGTTGCAGAAGGCACAACGACAGCAAACCCATGGAACGATCTTCTTCGCAATGAAGTAGAGGCAAGATCTTGGGGGAGAAATGGCCCACGAATCCTACTTCGACTGGACCGCCAAGCTCTTCGATTTGACAAAGGTGTTCGGCAAGCCTGAGGCGCTCAGGGGGATCCGGGTCCTCGATCTCAGCCTGATCATCTTCGGCCCGGCCACCGCCGACTACCTGGGAGAGCTGGGCGCAGAGGTGATCCGGGTCGAGATGCCGGGGGCCGGAGATGTCATGCGCATCGTCGCCCCCCAGGGTTACTACTGGAAGAATGTCTCCCCCGCATTCTTTGCCCAGAACCACAGCAAGTACCACGTCGCCATCGACCTCCATAAACCGGAGGGACAGGACCTCGTCCGCCGGTTGGCCGCCAAGAGCGACATCCTAGTGGAGAACTACCGGGGTGGGACGCTGGAGCGGAAGTGGGGGATCGGCTACCGCCAGCTCCGCGAGATCAACCCGCGCCTGATTTATGTGGCGAACACCGGCTTTGGCCAGTGGGGACGGTTCATCAACCGCGCCTCCTACGACGGACTTGCCCAGGCGGTGAGTGGGTTCACCGCCGTCTCAGGTTTTCCTGGTCGTCCGCCGCTGAAGATCGGCGTCTACATCGGTGATTACTTTGGGGCATGCCTCTCGGCCCTTGGCGTCCTGGCTGCGCTGCACCACCGAGACCGGACCGGCGAGGGCCAATTTCTCGAGGTGGCGCAGTGCGAGGCGTTGCTGCGCGCGATGGATTGGACCTGGGTGTATGCAGGGCTGACAGGAAAGAACCGTCCCCAGACCTGCAATCGAGATCCGTCTGTCTCTCCGTCGGGGATCTATCCGTGCCGGGATGGATACGTAGCGGTGGTTGCTGGCAACGATGAAGAGTTCAGGGGTCTGTGCAAGGCGATGAGCAGGGACGATCTGCCGGCCGATCCCCGGTTCGCCACCAAGACGGAACGGGCGGGGGAGTCGAACGCCGAGGCGCTGGATCAGTATATCGGCTCCTGGATACGGGGGATGACGCGGGAAGAAGTGGAAGCGGCAGCACAGCAACATGGCTTCGCCGCCGCGGCCGTCGCCACAGCCAAGGACCACTACGATGACCCGCACCTGCGCGCGCGCGGCTCTGTCTGGGAGATGGAGGATCCGGTGTACGGGACCATGGTTGAGAATGGCCCCGCGCCAAAACTCTCGGAGACTCCGATGCGATACAAGTGGGCAGCCAAGCCGGTGGGCTTCCACAACGAGTATGTCCTGGGACGACTGCTTGGGCTGAACGGGCGCCAGATCGAGGAGCTGGAGAGACAGCGGGTTATCGGCAAATGGGCTGACCGGCGTGGCCCGAAACCTCCCGACGACTGGACACCCGGCCAAGGAGAGATTCGCTAGATTCCCTTACTGGCTTGAGCCGCAATGACTGCCGGGGCTGCCGGTCACTTATCGCCAACGCACTCACCCCACTTCTGAGACAACCCCTCACCCGTGAAGTCATTGCGAGCGAAGCGAAGCAATCTCGCACTGTCTGGTAGGTGATCAAGAGTTGGGACTCTTGATACCACAACGTCCTCGTTACTGAGACAGCTCGCTACTGAGGAAGATAGATGACCAATCAACCCTGGGAAGAGTGGATCAGGAGTGAGAGCGATCCGCGCAGCGCCTTCGCGAAACCCGAGGCGCTGGACGACCTCCTGATCATCGACGTCAGTCAGCGGAGCATTGCCGGTATCATCTGCACCGCTTTCCTGGCGGAGTTGGGCGCGGAGGTCCTCAAGGTCGAGCCGCCCGGCGGCGATGCAGCCCGCGAGTGGGGGCCGCCGGGGTTCACACATCAAGGCGAGGGCTTGGTCTATCTCGCAGAGGGGCGGAATAAGTACTATATCACGCTCAACCTGGAATCGGCGGAAGGGCGGGACGCCTTCAAACAACTTGCCCGGCGGGCCGATGTCGTGATCGAGGCCTATACCCCTGGCCAGATGGACGCCTGGGGAATCGGATACCGCCAGCTCTCCGTGGAGAACCCCGGCCTCATCTATGTGGCGCTTTCGGC
>JBGQJI010000067.1:0-12851 GCA_041498975.1 Methylomirabilis sp. (SeqCode) | reverse complement strand
GGGCCGCGGCCTGGCCACCCGTACCGCTCGACCCAAGCGAACGTTCCTGGTCATAGCCCACCCAGACACCAGCCACCAGATCGGGGGTGTAGCCCACGAACCAGGCATCCCTCAGGTCGTTGCTGGTCCCGGTCTTGCCGGCGGCGGGCCTGGCCAAACCGAGGCGGCGCGCCGGGGCGGCGGTGCCGCGATCGATCGCGCCTTGCAGGAGCGACGTCACCAGGAAGGCTGCCTGAGGCGAGGCCGCCCGCCGCACCTGCAGCTTCTCTTCGAAGAGCACCTTACCCCGCCCATCCACGACCTTCCTGATCGCGCGCGGTTTGATCCACTCCCCTCCCCTGGCGAAGGTGCCGTAGGCCGCGGTGATCTCCAGCAGGCTGACCTCTGAGGCGCCCAGCAGCGTCGCTGGCCCCGGTTGAAGCCGGCTTTCGATCCCGGAAGCCCTGGCTTGATCTATCACGCGACTCAATCCGACCTGCTCCCCAACGGCAACGGTGGCGGCGTTCAAGGATCGCTCCAACGCCTCGCGGACCCGGACCTTCCCGTGATAGCGGCCTTCGAAGTTCCTGGGCATCCACCGCTCATTCCCGACCGCCACTGCCAGGGGACGGTCTTCCACGATGGTTGCGGGGGTGATCGGCGGGCTCCCGATTCCACGTCCCGCCTCAAACGCGGCGAGATAGACAAACGGCTTGAAGAGAGAGCCCGGCTGTCGCCGGGCCTGGACGGCCCGGTTGAACTGGCTCCTGCGATAGCTCCTCCCGCCGATCATGGCCCTGATCTCCCCACTCTGCGCGTCTATCGCCACCAGAGCCCCTTCCACCTTATCGTCCGCCCCTCTCCTCTGCCTACCATCCAGCCTGGACAACCCCTGCAGTACAGCCTGTTGGGCTACGCGCTGGCTCGTCAAGTCAAGGGTGGTGAAGACCTTCAGCGTCCCAATCCTGGCGCGAGCGGAGAGCTTTGTCTCGACCTCCTTTCGAACGAACTCCAAGAAATGCGACGCCTCCATAGGCGGCTTCTTCGCCAGAGGTATGGGCTCCTTCAAAGCACGACGGTAGTCGGCCTCGACCAGTCTGCCCTCTTCACGGAGCCGCCGAAGGACCAAGTCCCGACGCTTGCGGGCGCGTCGCGGAGAGACGAGAGGCGAGGCCGTATTGGGCGACCGGATCAGGCCGACCAGCAATGCCGCCTCAGCGGGACGAAGCGCGCCGGGTTCTTTGCCCAGGTAGAATCGCGAGGCGGCTGCCATCCCGTGCACCTCGAGCGTCCCTTGTTGCCCTAGATAGACCTCGTTCAGGTATCGCTCAAGGATCTCTCGCTTGGAAAGGGTGGCCTCCAGGGCCAGGGCGAGGGCTGCTTCTTTGACTTTGCGGGAGAACGTGGGCTCGCGAGTGAGATAGCGGGAACGGGCCAGTTGCTGGGTCAGGGTGCTGCCACCCTGCGCGATGCTCCCATGCCGCGTGTTCCACCACGCGGCCCTTATAATAGCCTGCAGGTCCACGCCGCGATGCCGGTAGAAGCGGCGATCCTCCATAAGCAGAACGGCCTCGATTAACAGGGGCGGGTAGTCGCTGAGTGGGCGGTCGTCGCGCATCTCGAAGGCCATCCCGTTGAAGACCGCCACCGGCTCCCCCGCCCCATCGGCGTACATGATCAGGCGAGTGTCGAGTGCGCCGCTGACGACGGTCTGCCAGACGGCCCAGGCGGCAGCCAAGCCCAATACGAGAAGGAGGACAGTCCCGAGGACAATCGTCACCCGAGCAAAGGATGCCATCTATATCCCTATGCTTCGTGAAGAAGAGTTAGAGAGAAGAGAGGTGGGGAGGCACGGGCCATCATTCCACCCGCCGCCTGTTTGGTTTACCTCTTGGCATCTGGGACTGCCCTGAGGCCTTACCGCTCTCCTTCGGCGCCCCCGGAGCACGGGGCTCGTGTCACTCCGGCAGCAGGTCCGAGAGGAAAAGCACGATGGTGTCGTGGGCATCAAGGCTGATGGTCTTAGTGAGAAGCGTGGCCTTCCGGCCGGCGTCGCGGAGCGTCAGCGTAATGTTGTTGAACGGGCGATTTGTGGTATTCGTCAGCGTCAAGAGGGTATCGCATCCTCCGCTCAAGTCCCCGTTGTCCACATGCATGGACACCGGCATGGTAAGAGGAAGCGCTTGTTTCATGATGCCTTCCTCGAAGTCGCGACTATCGACCACCGTGGCCCCCACCGGCTCTGCGGCCACCTCGGCGGTGATTGTCAAGCTCCCCCGGAGGGGCTGGGTGTCCGCCGAGACTCCCCGGCGCGGGTGCAGTAGAGCAGACAGCAATGCCACACGGTCTGCCAGCATTTTCAGGTCTTCCCGTTCATCAACCAAAGCGTGCATTCGCGCCCTCCTTCCTTTCTGCTGTGCGTTGGATCATCTTCGAGCACCTTGTCCGCCTCCGATCCGCCCCCGCGGCCCAGATTGCGCCCCGCACGATGGGGCCTTCGGGGACGGCCAAAAAAGATCATCCCGCGCCCCATCCGTATCCCATTCCTATTGCGATGCTGGCGATCGCACCCTTCTCCCTGACGAAAAAGGGCGCCATAGCCAACCAGGGCACAAACATCCAGGTGGCCTCGCGTTTGATATTCATCCGACCCATTTCCTCTTCCCCGTCATCCACCTGGGCGAGTTTTGCCGCGCCGTGGTAAGGCAGATGTTGAGTCGATCCCTACGAGCCCTTTGAGCAACAGCCATACCAACTTAGAGGCTGCGATGCGATGGCGCCCTAAGTGCCTGGAAGAACAGCACTTTATCGCCACTTTTTTCCCAGATGCGCTGATCCAAATAGAGCTGCAATGCCACTAGACCGCGGTAAATTCTTCTCCACCAGATGGGGAACTGAAGAAGTGTCAAAGCGGAGAAAACTATGGTCGGCGATGGTTTACGCCAGACATCAAGGAAATGGAGCCTATATAAGAATTACAATTCTTTTGAGGAGGTTTCAGCGACAGAGATCGCAGTGTGGAAGTAAGGAATCATGTACTGGCAAGGGGTTACGGCGATCTGCCGGTCTTGGCACCGGCCTTGATAGTGGATGACCGATGACCGTTGAGTGGGAACGGTCTGTGGTCGGGCGCCACCTTCTCGTATCGTCCTGAAATGACCGAATGGGGGGAGGACAGGCTAGCCAGCTCAGCATGAAGACGCGGAAGAGGATACTGATCGTCGAGGACGACCTCCAGGCCCGGATCGGCCTTCAGCAATTGATGAGGTCGATAGGGTATGACGCCGAGGGAGTCAGCGACTGGTTGGAAGCGCTCTATCTGATGAGAGAGGAGTTGTTTGACCTAGCCATTGTGGACATCTTCCTCTCACGAACTGGAAAGAATTCCCTGAACGGATTGGATCTCATCCCGTTGCTGCGAGTCTTCAACCCCAAGGTGCCCGTGGTGCTGGTGACGGGGCAAAGCGATGAGCAACTCCGAATAACCGCGCTGAAGCGCGGAGCCACTCTGTACCTGGAAAAGCCCGTAGAGCCCGGCCACTTGACATCGGTCATACGCCGGCTTATTGCGGAGTCAACCGATCATGAGACGGCCCACACGGATTCATGAATCTCGTCGTCGATCAGATAAGCGAACGGGACTGACAACCATCGACCGTGACGCACGCCCCGGTAATCAGGCTGGCGCGTTCGGATGCGAGGAAGACCACTACAGCGGCGACCTCCTCGGGGCGGCCAAATCTGCCCAGTGGCAGCTCGTCCTTGATGAACTGCGCGATCTGGATTGGCTCCTCCCGCTGTCGCCTATCCCACGAACCGCCAGGAAAAAGGGTGGAGCCGGGCGCCACGCTGTTGACGAGGACACCGTGGGGGGCCAGTTCCTTGGCTAACGCCTTGGAGAGGCTGATCACTGCTGCCTTGGACGCGTTATAGGTCATCGCCCCTCCCGACTCTCTCCCCCAGATCGAGGCGATGTTGATGATCCGTCCACCACCCTGCCGCTTCATGACCGGCGCCACCAGCCGGGCCATCCGCAGGGTCGAGAAGAAGTTCAGCTCGTACACGTCTCGCCAATCCTGTTCCGACAAAGCCTCCAGCTCCCCCCGGCGCGATCCACCGACGCTGTTCACCAGGACATCGATCCGGCCAAAGCGGTCGAGGGTCGCCCGCACAAACCGCTGGGCGGCATCAGACTCGGTCAGGTCGGCGGGGACTGTGAGGACCTCGACCCCATGCGTTGTAAGCGCCTCGGCCGCTTGCTCAAGCGCTGCGGCGGCCCTCGCGCAGATGCTCAGGTGGCACCCCTCCTCGGCAAAGCCAAGGGCGATCGCCTTGCCTATTCCCCGGCTGCCGCCGGTCACCATGGCCACCTTGCCGCGCAGCCCTAACTCCATCCCGCCTCCTCTGTCACCTTCCCATCCCCCCTCTGGTCCGGCGTCCTATGCCAGCAATCACTGGCGACCCGGCGGGCCCGCTTCAATCCTTCGGCTCCGCTCAGGACTCAGGACAGGTCCTTCGACACAGCTCAGGACAGGCACCGGATGATCCACCGCCCGGGGAGTCCACTCACCGGCTGATCGGGGACCGCACGATGCTCCGAGATGAGGCGATCGAGGCCCGCCGTGACTTCGACGGCCGGCAGGTTCAAGAGTCCGGCGATGAGATCGACCCGGCTGTAATGGACGGCTCCCATATGCGTCCTGACGAGATGGTACATCGCCTCCACCCGATCGAGCTTCTCTGCAGCCTTGACTTGCTCCTCTAACCAGTGATCCAGCAGGTCCCACCGGTAGCTGAACGAAGGGTCGTAGCGTTCCTCCGTCTTCACGATCCAGAGGCCGCGCTGTAGCTCCCCGATCGCCCGCTCGAACTCCTGGGTCTGCTCTGGCGCCCTGAGGCGGCAGGCCGCTCGCAGGTCGCGGGTATACTGCGGAGCGCTCTCCAGGAGTGCATCCATCACCGTCTTTGCCGTTCTGCTGAGATGTCCGGCCCGGTAATCACTGAGATAATCACCACTCCCCTTGTTCCCGCGTATGAGCCGAAAGAAAGCGGGGAAGCAGGAGAGGGAGACGAGGGTCGGCCGTCCCTTCAGCAATTTGCCGTAATAGACCCGTTTCTTCGCCGGCAGCACGTCCTTGAGCAGCCACGTGAGTCCGACGTGAGGATCGCTATGCGTATGTTTTGGAAAGCGCGGGTTACGACGCCCGCAAACTGCCACCCAGAGACAAGGGAGCGGTTCGCGAACTCGATGGAAGGTGGAACAGAAGCCCACCTCATTGATGAAGGCCAGGGCCGAGCGCTCGCCACGGACCCTAAGCCGGGGGAGTCGCCGAAACGTGGTATCTCGAAGTCGCTCCAGCGTCTGACGGGTCATCAAACGGCGCCCCCTCCTTTCTGTGCCGAACGCCTCATCTGGTTGACCAGGAGATGGGCGCGTCGCGTTGGCTCGGGCAACCTGAAGCCGCAACAGGCGTCGAGGACCGTCTGCACGGCGGCAGCGAGACCGATCCGATCGCCTTGCGAGACGAAGACCGGCGCCACGCCATGTCTGGTTCTGAGGACGGCACCGATCTGTTCGCCGCCATCGAGGAGCGGCTCGAGGCTTCCGCGACGCTTCCCAGGCTGGCGGTGGGTACCCACCAGGAGGCTCTTCGCGCACCCGATCGAAGGCCGACCGAGCAGCAGCCCCAGATGGCAGGCAAGCCCGAAGCGGCGGGGATGGGCGAACCCGTGACCATCGCAGATCAGGCAGTCAGGCAGCGCCTTCAGCTTGGTCCAGGCCTTGATGACCGCCGGGACCTCTCGGAATGAGAGGAGTCCGGGGATGTAGGGGAAGCGAGCGGGACCGACCGCTGTGGCGGTTTCCAGCACCTGCCGCCCATCCCCGCTCATGACCACGACCCCGGCGAACATCAGCTTTGACGTGTCGTCATATGACACATCGATCCCCGCGATCGTGGCAAAAGGCCCTGCGCCTTCCAGTCGAAGCCGGGAGCGAAGGCGTCGTTGGATCGCCATCGCCTCTCGTGGTGAGACGTCCCAGGAGTGGAGGGATCGGACCTTCATCAGGGCCGGGTAAGGAGCTGGGCAGCGGCCATCGGATCGGTGGGGCCATGTCCCTTTCCGAGCTGAAATCCATGGCGGATGGCAGCAGTGACGAAACGCTTGGCGGCAGCGACTGCCTCGGGAACGTGGCTGCCTTTCGCGAGCTCCGCGGCGATGGCCGCGGAAAAGACGCAACCGGTCCCATGGGTGTGAGGGGTATCGATGCGATCAGCATCAAGCTCCGTGAAGACGCTTCCGTCGAATAAGAGATCGGTCGCGCGACCGCCGAGGTGTCCCCCCTTGACCACGACGTATCTCGAGCCGAGGCCGTGGATCTGCCGGGCCGACTGCCGCATTCCGTCGAGTCCGCCGATCCTGAGCCCCGACAGCGCCTCGGCCTCGGGGACATTCGGCGTGACAACGAGCGCAAGCGGGAGAAGACGCTCGATGAGCGCCTTGACGGCTTGCGGCTGAAGTAACGGCGCACCGCTCTTGGCCACCATGACCGGATCGACCACAAGCCGCTCGATCCGGTGCGCCTTCACCTTCTTTGCGACGATCTCGATGATCGCTGCGCTCGAGAGCATGCCGGTTTTTGCCGCGTCGATCGCGATATCCTCGAGGACTGAATCGATCTGCAGGCCCACGAAGTCCGGCGGCAGGTCGTGGACCCCTTGCACCCCCATGGTATTCTGGGCGGTCACTGACGTGATCGCAGAGGTCCCGAAGACGCCCAGAGCGGCAAAGGTCTTCAGGTCGGCCTGGATCCCGGCCCCGCCTCCGGAATCGGAGCCGGCGATGGTCAACACCCTGCGCATTGCTCGTCCAGCCCCCTCAACCTTGCCTTCTCCCCTGAGGGGAGAAGGGGCGGATGAGGGGAAGTCCGAAGCCGGCTGAGACAAAGGTCGCAGTCATCGAGACCTGGGGCAACTCGGTCAACTTCGCCATACCATTCCGAATCATTTCACTTGCGGGGTTGGCGCGACAGCACGTTTTAACGGCCCCTCGCACCCCGCACTCTCCATTTCGCACCTCGCACTGTGCGTGAGTATACCGACCCCTGACACCCTGGTCAACAAGCCCTGACTCAAGCAAAATGGGGTACGGCATGCCGTACCCCATCCGCGTCGAGGAGAACGCTGAGCTTACCCGGAAGAAGAGACCCCTGATCCAGGGGCTTTCCCTTTCCACCGGAGATTGGGCTGGCGGGCGGCCTTCACCTCGTCCAGTCGCGAGACCTTGGTCTTGTGCGGCGCGGACCGGACCAGTTCCGGGTCGCGCTCCGCCTCCTCGGCGATCCGCTTCATGGCGGCAATAAATTGATCGAGCGTTTCCTTGCTCTCGGTTTCGGTCGGCTCGATCATCAGGGCTCCCCTGACGATCAGCGGGAAGTAGATGGTCGGCGGGTGGAAGCCATAGTCCATCAGTCGCTTGGCGATGTCCAACGTGTGAACGTCGTGCGGGATCTGACGGGCGTCCGAGAAGACGCACTCGTGCTTGCAGAACTTGTCGTACGGGAGATGGTAGTGACTCTTGAGCTGGCTCATGAGGTAGTTGGCATTGATGACGGCCACCTCTGCCACGCGGCGCAGGCCGGACGGACCCAACGACCGGATGTACGCGTAGGCGCGCACGAGCGCAGCAAAGTGGCCGTAAAAGGCGCGCACCTTGCCGACACTGGAGGGTAGGTTGTGATTCAGCACAAACCGCTTTCCCTTTTTATCGACCACCGGGACCGGCATGAACGGCGCCAGATGCGCCTTTAGCCCCACTGGCCCGGAACCAGGACCGCCGCCGCCGTGCGGGACAGAAAACGTCTTATGGAGGTTGAAGTGCAGGACGTCGATCCCCGTGTCCCCCGGCCGCGAGATCCCGATGAGGGCATTCAGATTGGCCCCGTCACAGTAGACCTGCCCGCCCTTGCTGTGCACGATCTTCGAGATCTCAGCGATATGTTCCTCGAACAGCCCCAGGGTGTTCGGGTTGGTGACCATGATGGCGGCCACATCCTCGTCCATCGCTTCGGCCACGGCCTGCGGTTCCACGTACCCCTTGGGTCCCGACTTGATCTGGACGCATTGGTAACCGCAGATCGCGGCGCTGGCTGGGTTGGTGCCGTGCGCGGAGTCGGGGACCAGGACCCGCTTCCGCGCGCTCCCCTTGGATTCCAGGTAGGCCCGGATCAGCATCATCCCCAGGAGCTCGCCATGGGCGCCGGCCGCCGGCTGGAGGGACACCCGGTCCATCCCGCTGACCTCGGCCAGGTACTGCTCCAGTTCGAACATCAGCTCCAGGGCGCCCTGGACGAGAGCCTCGGGCTGGTAAGGGTGCGCGCGAGAGAAGCCGGGTAGACGCCAGACTTCTTCGTTGATCTTCGGGCTATACTTCATCGTGCAGGACCCCAAGGGGTAGAAGCCGAGATCGACCCCGTAATTCCACTGGGACAACCGGGTGAAATGCCGGACGACCTCCACCTCGGACAGCTCCGGGAAGCCTGGGATGTCGTGACGGAGGAGTTTCTTGGGGAGCAGCCGCTCCGGTTTCACCTCCGGGACATCATTCTCCGGGAGCGTGCAGCCTCGCCGCCCTCGGGAGCCCTGGTCGAACAGGAGCGGCTCGTGGAACGCGAGACCCTGAATGCCGATCGTCTCTTCGTTCATCGCGCACCTCCCATCGCCTTGCAGAGCTCGTCGATTTCTTCGCGGCTGTGTTGCTCCGTCACACAGATGAGCAGGCAGTCAGAAAGCTCCGGATAAAATCGTCCCAGTTCCAGCCCACCGATGATCTTCTTTGCCAGGAGCGCCCGGTTCACCTGAGCTGGCGTCCGTTTCTTTGTCCTGACCACGAACTCATTGAAGGTCGGCCCGGAGAATCGGGGCTCGTACGAGCGGAGCTTGGAGATCGCCTCCTTGGCATAGGCCGTCTTGCGGAGATTCAATAGGGCCAACTCTTTGAGCCCGCTCCGCCCTAGCAGGGAAAGGTGCACAGTCGCCGCCAGGGCGCAGAGGCCGACGTTCGTACAGATGTTGGAAGTGGCTTTGTCCCTCCGGATGTGCTGCTCCCGGGTGGAGAGGGTCAGGACATACCCGATCCGTCCGGCTTTGTCCTCGGTCTGCCCGACCAGACGGCCCGGCATGCTCCGAATATACGCCTCCTTCGTGGCGAAAAAGCCAAGGTAGGGGCCTCCGAAATTCAGGTGGTTTCCGAATGATTGCCCCTCGCCGACGACGATGTCCGCCTCACACTCTCCCGGGGATCTGACGATCCCGAACGACACCGGCTCAGCGACAGCCACCACAAGGAGGGCTCCCGCACCATGGGCTGCGTCCGCGATCTCATCCCACATCTCCAGGGCCCCGAAAAAATTGGGGCTCTGGACCACCACGCACGAGGTGCGCTCAGACAGCGCCCCCTTCACCTCTTTCAAGTCGGTCGTGCCACGGTCAGTGAAGGGAACCTCGCGAAGGTGAAGACCAAGCTTGCTGGCGTAGGTCCGACATACCATCCGGTACTCGGGGTGGACCGCGAGAGGCATCAAGACCTCTTGGCGGCCATTGATCCGGTGAGCCATGAGAACCGCCTCCGCCAGGCCGCTTGAACCGTCGTACATCGAGGCGTTGGCGACCTCCATGCCGGTGAGCTGGCAGATCAGGGTCTGGAACTCGTAGATCGCCTGGAGCGTCCCCTGCGAAATCTCCGGCTGATACGGTGTATAGGCAGTATAGAACTCGGACCTGAAGACAAGATGCGAGACGGCCGCAGGGATGAAGTGATTGTAGGCGCCCGCACCCAGGAAGGATGAGTATTGGTCCACATCCGCGTTCTTACCGGCCAGTTCCTTCATGTGTCTCATGAGCCCGACCTCCGAGAGCGGCGGCGCCAGGTTCAGCCCTCGCTTCAGCCTCAGCTTGGAGGGGATGTCGGCAAAGAGGTCCTCGCTCGAGCGGACGCCGATGGCGTCCAGCATCGCGCGGCAGTCGGCCTCTGTGTTCGGGATGTACTGCATCAGTGTCCCTCCGCTGCCAGATAGGCTCTATACTTCTCCGCCGTCATCAGATGGCCCAGCTCTTTGGGATTCGCAATCTTGATCACGATCATCCATCCCTGTCCGTAGGGATCGGCGTTGATCTGCTCCGGCTTGGATTCGAGGGTCGGGTTGGCCTCAAGCACCTCGCCGGTCAGGGGACAATACAGGTCGGAGACTGCCTTCACCGACTCCACCACCCCGAATGTCTCCATCTGTTGCAGCCGCCTCCCGGCCTTCGGCAATTCCACGAAGACGACGTCGCCGAGTTGGCTCTGGGCAAAGTGAGTGATCCCGACCCGTCCACGATCCCCTTCAACCTTGATCCATTCATGCTCCTTGGTATAGTGCAGCCCCTCAGGGATCATCATACCCTCCAACGATGGTTCAGAGTTGATGGTTCAGAGTTCATAGCGAGAACCAGAAGAACGGGCAAGCGAGTTATCCAAAGCGACGCAGGAGAGGAACGATAATGGCCCTATGTTCAGCTTTCCTTTCCTCTGAAACATCTATGAACTCTGAACTCTGAACGCCTTTACCTCGGCCGCTTGTAGAAGGGGGACTGGACAACCTTCGCGGCGACGGGATTGCCCCGGATCACGATGTCGAACTCGGTCCCGACGGCCGTGTGCTCGATGGCCACATACCCGAGCCCGATGTTCTTGCCGAGCGAGGGGGCAGGTCCGCCGCTGGTCACCTCGCCGATCGGCTTCCCGTTCTTGACGATCGGATAGTGCGAGCGGGCGATCCCCCGGCCGGTCATTTCAAACCCCACCAGCTTCCGGGTGACCCCCTCCGCCCTCTGCCGGGCGAGAACCTCGCGCCCGATGAACTCGCCCTTCTCCAGCTTCACGATCCAGCCGAGGTCCGCCTCAAGGACCGTGCGTCGCTCGTCGATGTCGTTGCCGTAGAGGGCCATCTTGGCCTCGAGGCGCAATGTGTCACGAGCGCCAAGCCCGCAGGGTTGTAGCCCCGCGGGCACTCCCGCCTCGAGCAGAGCGCCCCAGAGGGTGGCGGCTTGCTGCGACCGGAGGTAGAGCTCGAACCCGTCCTCCCCGGTGTAGCCTGTCCGGGAGATGCAGCAGTCGATGCCCAACACCTTCCCTTCAGCGAAGTGGTAGTAGCGGATCTTTCCTAATTCGACGGACGTCATCGTCTGGAGGATCCCCTGGGCCCTGGGCCCCTGGAGGGCCAGCAGAGCGATTTCTTCGCTGGCGTTCCTGGGCTGAACGCCGGCCGCGATGTGCTCGCGGATCCAGGCGAAGTCCTTCTCGATGTTCGAGGCGTTGACCGTCAGACAATAGTGGTCGTCGGCGAATTTGTAGACCGTGATGTCGTCCACGAACGTCCCCTGAGGGGTCGTGAGGGAAGAGTATTGCACCTGCCCGACGCGGAGCCGGGACGCATCATTCGAGGTGAGCCGCTGGATCGCTTCGAGGGCGCCAGGTCCCTTGATCTCGAACTCGCCCATATGCGAGACGTCGAACAAACCCGCCTTCTCTCTGACGGCGCGATGCTCCTGCAGGATCCCGGCATACTGAACCGGCATCTCCCAACCGCCGAATGGAACCATCTTGGCTCCGAGCTGGCGATGGGCGTCGAAGAGCGGTGTACGCTTCAGGGGGCCGGTGGGCTCGCTCATCCGCTGCTCTCCCGAATCAGCAGAGTGACCAGCGGACGTGCGCAATGCATGGCGGGAGTTAACCTCTGCGGTGGCAACATGGTCGAACTAGCGTGTATGGGGGTTGTCGGTGGGGAATCAGAAAGAGGAACCTCGCCTCAAGTACGGAGCGATCTTCAAGCATCGGTCGATTCTTGTCAAGGGAAAAGTTCGATGTCTGATGGCACTCAATCGCGAACGGATCTGTCCTTACATCTATCTCGGCTTCTGAATGAAGCTGAGCGTGAAGCGGCTCATGGGAAGGGCGCCGGAGTCTCTCCTGGCGTGATGCGGGGGCCACCCGCAGGAGGGGAAAAGCACGATACCTCCCGAATGCTCTCCGGCCTTCCAGAACGCGTGACTAGCAGTATGAGCGACAGGATCGCGGCCTCGATAGAATCCGGGGTCTTGGAAGTCGCTGATCTCGCCCGACTCACTTTGGCCAGCTTCTCTGCAATCCCTGGCGCCTGCTCAACGACCGCATCGATGTCTCGCTTCCCCATGTCACCTCCCTTCGATAGCTTTCGCGCTGCGGTCGGCCGACCCGCGTCCGCGCGCTTCCTCCGCGGCTCCCTTGAATCAGTTTCGAGAGAACAAATTTCTTGACAGCAACAAACGTCAAAAGGACAATAATCCACACGAAGAGTCGATGGACGGCAAACAGAACCAGGGAGATGATCCCGGTTTCGGTCGGCGCTGGAAAGGAAATGCCGGTGTGAAGGGAGGAACATCGATGGCAAGGCACGGTGTACGACGTGTGTGGCTGATCGGCCTGACAGTGGCGCTGCTCCTGGCGACCCTCACTCTAGTAGGCCCTCCACCTGCCGAAGCAAGGATGGGAAGCGTTCACCGGGGTGGCGGACGCGCGTTCCACGCCGGATTCGGACACCAGTTCAATGGGGGGTTCGGACACGGGTTCCGTCACCACCCCTTCCGCCGGAACGTGTTTTTCTTCAACGTGGGAGTCGGGGGCTTCTTCCCCGGCTACCCTGTCGCCTATCCCTACCCCGCGTATTACCCCTATCCCTACTCACCCTGTGGCTATTACGATGCCTACGGCAGGTGGATCAACGCCCCCTGCCCTCCGTACGCGCCGCCGGTTTCGGCCCCGTATTAGTGGAGGCCGTCGAGGAGGCATAACCT
>JBGQJI010000066.1:0-12864 GCA_041498975.1 Methylomirabilis sp. (SeqCode) | reverse complement strand
GGCCCAGATCGTGCCTCCCAAGGTGGTCGCGCCAGCGTCGCCGGCGCCTCCGCCAGCTCCGGCTCCCGCGGAACCGACGGCATCTTCTCGTCGGGTCCCCACACCGCCGGCCCCCCAGATCGTGCCTCCCAAGGTGGTCCCGCTACCGCCGCCCCCTCCTGCTCCGGTTCGGGGGGGTGAGACCCCCACATCTGCTCCTCGCACAGCTCCATCCCCTCCTCCGGCAGCGGCGCCTTCTGCTGTCACCCCTGCCTCACCTGCCAGGCCGGTGGCCAGCGCGTCGAATCCTGGCGATCTGTACAGGAGCGCCCTCAACGATTACACGAAGGGGAACTACGACTTCGCGATCAGCGGATTCCGAAGTTACATCGCGCTCTACCCCAAGACCAGCCTGCAACCAAATGCCCAATACTGGCTCGGCGAGTCGTATTACAGCCTGAAGAACTACGATCAGGCAATCAAGGAATTCGATCTTCTGGTGAAGGAACACCCCGATAATTCCAAGGTGGCCAGTGCCATGCTGAAGCAGGGGTACGCATACTTCGAGATCGGGGACAAGGCCAAAGCTCGAACAGTGCTTAACAACCTGCTCAAGCAATTCCCGAAGTCCCAGGAGGCCAAGTGGGCGAAGGATCGGCTGAGTCAGGTCAGGTGAAACGTTCAGAGTTAATAGTTCAGAGTTCATAGACAAAACAAGAAGGCGTTCACGGTTCACAGAAGGAGTAGACAAGGATTCAGCACGAACAATATATTCCCTTCTCGCGGCTCCCACAGTATTCCACGCTTTTGTTGTCCACCAGCTCATTCCTTCCGACGCCTTGATCTGCCGATGACGGCGGGTCTTGATCCTTGACAGCCCCGGACCCCCATTGTACAAGAGCACTGGAAAAAGAAGAGTTGCCGCCACGGCATGCCGCAGGGCGGCGGGATCACACAAAGAACTCAAGGCACTGACAGTGGATCGAATATGAAGATCAGTCCGGCACTCACGCAGAAGATCCGGCAGATCGTCTCCGACGGGAAAGTCCTCTCGGAGCCGGGTGACCTTTATTGCTACTCCTACGATGCCACGCGCATGAGCTTCCTGCCGGATCTGGTCGTGGAGCCGACCTCCGCAAGGCAGGTCGCCGAGGTGGTGCGCGCCGCGATGGAAGAGAGCGTGCCGGTGGTTCCACGAGGCGCTGCGACATGTACCACGGGCGGGCCGCTGCCGGTGTCTGGCGGGATCGTTCTCTCCCTGACTCTGATGAACCATATCCTGGAGATTCACGCCGACAGCCGCCTGGCGGTCGTTGAGCCGGGCGTCGTCAACGGGGATTTGCAGGCGGCCGTCCAGCCCTATGGCCTGTTCTACCCCCCTGATCCCAGCAGCTTTCGCGTCTCGACGCTGGGCGGCAATATCGCTGAATGCGCTGGCGGGCCACGCTGCTTGAAATACGGCGTGACCAAGGACTTCGTCCAGGGGCTCGAGGTGGTCTTCCCGGATGGCCGCCTGGTGGACACTGGCCCCCTCGGCTATCTGCGATGGCCAGAATCGGCGCTCATCGGCCTTGTGGTCGGCTCTGAAGGCACCCTTGGGATCGTCACCAAAGCCTACCTGAAGCTGCACCCGATCCCACCGGCCAGAAGCTCGCTGGCGGCCACCATGTTCAGGATCGAGCAGGTGGGAGAAGCGGTGCACGAGATCTTCTCGGCAGGGCTGGTTCCGGCGAAGCTCGAGTTCATGGACGGCTTTGCCATGCGGCTGGTGGACGACTTCTACAAGGTGGGTCTGGACCGGGAGGCGGCTGCCCTGCTGTTAGTCGAGGTTGACGGGGACAGGGAAGGGGTCGAAGAGGAAGCGGCTCAGATCGAGGCGATCTGTCGCAATGTGGGGGTGAAGACGCTGCAGACCTCGCGCTCCGCCCAGGAGCAAGAGATGCTGTGGGGATTGCGGAGCATGTTGAGTCCCACCGTCTCCCGCGCGGCCGACATCAAGATCAACGAGGATGTCGTGGTTCCGAGGGGAAGGCTCGCAGAGGCGCTTCATCTCATCGAGGACCTCGCGCGACGACACCGTCTCAGGGTGGTTAATTATGGGCACGCCGGGGACGGCAATCTCCACACCAGCTTCCTGGTGGACGATGAACCGGAGCAGAAGCGGCGAGCGGAGGAGGCGGTGTCAGACCTGTTCCGGCTGGTGCTCCGGCTGGGAGGGTCGGTAACTGGCGAGCACGGAATCGGGCTCACCAAGGTCAAGTTCCTTTCGTGGGAGATCGGGGAAGATGGGGCGGACGCCATGCGGAAGGTGCGGGATGCTTTCAATCCTCGGCAGTTGATGAACCCGTATAAAGTCCTCGTCGAGCCAGGCGCTGAAGCGTTCCAGGGTGATAAACGGCTCGCGTGAAGACAGTGCGAGGTGCGGGGTGCGAAGCGCATGGTGCGAGGTGCCGGGTGCGGTAGGGGCGCTGCTTGCTGCGCCCGTGTGAGGTGTAGGGAGCTGACATCGTGAGGGTTGTCCATCCCGGGACACGGGAAGAGGTAGGAGAGCTCCTGGGGTCCGCCCAGGCGAAGGGCACAAGAGTCGGCGTCAGGGGCGGCAGGACGCTCGAGCAGATCCTTCCGGACGAGGGCGCCGCTCCGGACCTGCTTCTCGACCTGTCCCGGATGAACCGGATCACGTCGATCGAGAAGGGCAACCTGCTGGCCAGGGTGGAGGCGGGAGCTGTGACCGCAGCGGTCCACAAAGCTGTGGAGGCGGAGGGGCTGTTCTATCCGCCAGACCCTACCAGCCTCGATACCTCCACGATCGGCGGGAACATCGCCTGCGCTGCCGCCGGGCCACACCAGTTGAGATACGGCGGGACCCGGGACTTCGTCCTGGGGCTCGACGTGGTGCTGCCGAGCGGGAAGCTGATACGGACCGGCGCCGACATGCAAAAGAGCGTGGCTGGTTACGATATGACCCGCTTCCTGATGGGGTCGGGCGCGCGGTTTGGAGTGATCACCGGTGCGGTCCTGAGGCTGCTGCCAAAGCCACAGTGCCGCCAGACCATCCTCTGTACCCTTTCAAGTTTTTCAGCCGGGGTCTCGGTCGCCCTTGCGGTGGTGAAGAGCGGGATCACCCCTGCCGCCATGGAACTGCTGGATGTTCAGTCTCTCGAGGTCGATCGCGACGCGTGGACGTCGCTCGGTCTTCCGCGTCGGCAGCCGGCGCGAGCGGAAAGCTTGCTCCTCTTCGAGCTGGACGGAGTCGAGGCGTCCGTCAAGCGACAGCATGGCCAGATCGAGCGGCTGTGTGCCAACCAGGGTGAAGCCAGTGTCCTGACCCTCACCGATCACGACAAGGTGAGCCAGGCTTGGGGGCTCCGGCGGAGGCTGCTTCCCCGGCTTATGGCGGCCACCCCGACCTGGGCAATGGCTGTCGCAGCCGTCGTCTCTGAACAACTCCCGGCCCCGTTCTCGCGCGCCGACCTTCAGGAGACACTGACTTCCGATAGGTCAACCTGCGTGGCCTGCTTTGCGCATGCCGGAACCGGAGTGCTGCATTTCTTCGTGGGCACCGACCCGGTAAATGAGCGAGAGGGCGGGAAGGCGATCGCCTTGGTTCGCAGAAGGCTGCAACGACTGCGCGACGCCGGCGGAAAGCTCCTCCGCACCTATGGCCCGGCCCGCCGCGTCCTGGGGGAGGAAGAGACTCCGGCCTCCTCGCTGATGGAGGCTTTGGGTGTGATCCAACAATCGTTCGACCCAAATGGCGTGATGGTGCCATGAGAGGAGCCGTGGCAGGCATGCGTTCGGCAAGGGGCCTCGAGCTGTTGGATCGGAACAAGATCAACACCTGCGTCCAGTGCGGGATGTGCCTCACGAGCTGCCCGACCTACCGCGAGCTGGGAGTGGAGATGGACTCTCCACGCGGTCGGGTCTTCCTGATGAAGTCGGTGCAGGAGGGCCGTCTTCAGCCGGACGCGCTATTCGCCAAGCACATGTACCTCTGTCTCGATTGCCGCGCCTGCGAGACGGTCTGTCCGACCGGAGTGCCGTTCGGCTCACTGGTCGAGGCGGCCAGAGCCGTCGTCGAGCAAAACCGGCGTCTTCCGCTCATGACCCGGCTGGTGCGCGATCTGGCGTTCAGGCGACTTCTGCCACACCCGGGTCGCCTGCGACTCCTCGGAGGGATCCTGCGCCAGGCACACCGCCTGGGCTTCCTGGCCGTCGCCAGGCACCTTGCCCTGGGTCGGCTCCGGGACTGGTTGGCATTCCTGCCGGACCTCTCGGCGAGGCCTTTTTCGCCTGGTGAGGTGACATCCATCGAGCCCACGGGCACGCGGCGCGGGAGGGTTGCCCTTTTCTGGGGCTGCGTCGCGCCCGTCCTTCTGCCGGCTGTCCACCGCGACACCGTGGCAGTCCTGTCCAAATACGGCTACGAGGTGGTGGTGCCAGATGGGCAGAGCTGCTGTGGCGCCCTTCACCTCCACAACGGGCTGCGTGATGAGGCCCTAGCGCTGGCCAGACGCAATCTCGCGGCCTTTGAGAAAGATCCCGGAATCGATGCGGTGATCGTCAATGCTGCAGGGTGCGGGGCCGCCCTGAAGGAGTACCCGGAGTTACTCCACGGCACGGCCGAGGAGGAGCGCGCGGGGCGATTCCGGGCCGCCGTAAAAGATTTCGCTGAATTCCTTGCCGCTGACCCGGAGGCTCCTGAAGCGGGGCGGCTGAAGACGACGGTCACGTATCAGGATCCTTGCCACCTGGCCCACGGCCAGCGCGTGAGAAGCGGGCCGAGGCAGCTCCTCAAGTCGATCCCTGACCTGGAGTTCAAGGAGATGCGGGATGCGGACCGTTGTTGTGGCAGCGCCGGGATCTACAACCTCTTGAACCCGGAGCTCTCGCAGCAGTTCCTGAAGGCGAAGCTCGATCATGCTGTAAGAACAGGAGCCCAGATCATCGTGACGGCCAATCCAGGCTGCCAACTGCAACTCCAGGCCGGCATCCGACAGGCCGGCCTTGCCACCGAAGTGGTCCATCTGGCCGAGCTGCTGGCCCGTGCCTACGGGCTCGATGCGGGAGGCTCCAAGACATGAGCGTAGGTGAACCGGGCACCCCGAGCGAGATCGGCTTGCGGGGCATCATTGCCGTCAAGGCATTCTACGGGATCTTGTTCTTCGTGATCGGCCTCGGGGTCTTTGCCCTCATTAACAAGGACATCTCGGATCTGGCCGAGCAGGCCGCCGACTCACTTGGGATCGATCCGGAGAACGCCCATCTTGTCGTGGTGCTTGAATGGCTGACGGGGGTCTCTCCGAAACAGATTGTGGCGGTAGGGCTCGGCAGCATCCTGTATTCGGGCCTTCTTCTCGCGATGGCCTGGGGGCTCTATCTGAGGCAGGCGTGGGCCGAGTGGCTCACGATCGTAGCGACGGGGCTCTTCATCCCCGTTGAGGTCTACGAGGTCATCCGGTCTTTGCGCTTCACCTACCTTCTTGTGCTTGTCATCAATGCTTCCATTGTCTGGTATCTGCTTCGCCGGCGAACCCGCTCGTCAGCGATTCCACACCAGGTCGAGCCAATCCTTTCGAACGACATTACGAGCCCTCCCACGCTCCGCTCCTGACAGAAGGCCCGCCCTCCGCTCTTAGCCCTTCACTACGCGTTCGGCCACAATGTCGCCCATGCGGGCAGTGCCGACCTGGTTCTTCCCTTGTTGCATGATGTCCACGGTCCGGTGGCCTTGCTCCAGGACGTTCGAGACCGCTCTTTCGATGGCGACCGCTGCGGCCTCCTGGTGCAGTGAATGCCGGAGGAGCATCGCGGCTGACAGGATGGCGGCCAGGGGATTGGCCTTGTCCTGTCCTGCGATGTCCGGGGCTGCGCCGTGGATCGGTTCGTAGAGGCCAGGCCCCTCCCCCAGGCTGGCCGAAGGGAGCATCCCGATGGAGCCTGCAAGCATGGCGGCCTCGTCGCTCAGGATGTCGCCGAAGGTGTTCTCGGTTAGCAACACGTCAAAGTGTCGCGGTTCGCGGATGAGCTGCATCGAACAGTTGTCCACCAGGATGTGTTCCAGTTCGATGTCGGGATGGTCCTTGGCCATGCCGCTCACCACACGCCGCCAGAGTTGGGAGGTGGCCAGGACGTTGGCCTTATCGACAGATGTCAGGCGGCGCCGGCGCTGTCCCGCAAGCCGAAAGCCGATCCGGGCGATCCGCTCGATCTCCCACGTGGTGTAAATCATGGTATCGATGCCTTGTTCGCCTCTGCCGTCCGGGGCGGGCCTGATCCCTTTCGGCTCCGCATAGTAGAGGCCTCCTGTCAGCTCCCGGAGCACCAGCAGATCGACGCCTTCAACGATCTCTCGCTTCAGTGGCGAGGCATCGATCAGAGGGGGGAAGAGCTTCACCGGTCGGAGGTTGGCATAGAGCTGCAGCTCCTTGCGGAGCCGGAGCAGGCCTCGCTCGGCACGGCGATCAATCGGCAGGCTGTCCCACTGTGGCCCGCCGACCGCCCCGAAGAGGATGGCATCGGACGTTCGGCAGAGATTCCACGTGTCCGGGGGAAGGGGTGTCCCCTTGCGGTCAATGGCGATGCCTCCGACGACCGCCTCCTCGAACTCCAGAGCAATGCCGAAGCGGCCGCCCGCAACCTGAAGGACCTTGACCGCTTCCCGCACGACCTCCGGTCCGACACCATCTCCTGGCAGCACCGCAATCCGCGCCATGACCCCTCCTTGATACCCGGGAACACGCTGCAACTATCGTCTATGGCCCATGATGAGTACCACGGCGGATTCAGGCGGGTCAAGCGGAAAGGCCTGCTTCCTTTCCCTCTCCCCAGACTGGGGAGAGGGGACGGGTAAGGGGTCATTGCGAGCGACTGAAATGAGCGAAGCAATCGCTCAGACTTTGGATTCCAGATTTCGGATTGCGGATTTGTAGGGGCGCTGCTAGCTGCTCCCTCTTTGATCAGGAGAAGCCGTGGCCCTATGGAAACAACTGGTGCTGGGTCGTCTGAAACTCTGGCGAGGCGGCGAACTGGGCCACGAGCTGGTCCCGCGTCGCGGTCCCTTGGGTGAGGAGGGCCACCCAACCCGCGAGCCCCGCAGCATCAGGGATGCGGTCGAGGAGGACGCGGTAGAGCAGCGTCACATACTCGGTGTCGCTCGTGTTGCGGGCGAGGAACTCGGCCGAGTGGAGGAAGAAGAGCACGGTGGGCAGGACGGTCCGGCTCTGCTGAAGCTGGGCGACGAAGCCCTGCAACCCCGGCAGGTCGGGGCCCCGGCCGAGGATGCGGACGTAGAGGGTGGTGACGAAGGCGGTCACCGGGTCTTGGGGCGGCAGGAAACTCGCCAGGGCGGCGAACTCGGCCGAGTCGAGGAAGATGTCGATGAGGTTGTCGCGGGTCAACTGGCCCCCTTGGAGCGCGCCCAAGAACGCGCTGAAGCCTGCGGGGTCAGGCTCCCGATCTAGGAACGTGTGGTAGAGGATGGTCAGGAACTGCTCGTTGGTCGTGTTGCGGCCTAGGAACTCGGCCGAGTGAAAGAAGGCGAAGACCGTCGGGACCACCGACCCGAACTGCTGGATCTGGGCGACGAAGCTCTGGAGGCCGGCGGGGTCGGGCTGCCGGTTCAGGACCTCTTGGTAGAGACGGGAAACGAATTCCTGGGGCAGGGGATTGCTGATGCGATGGACGGTGCCTCCGAGCCCCACGACATAGACCTCTCCGCCCTCATCCTCACCGAAGGAGGCGATGTTCAGGTCAGTATCGAGCAACAGGCTCTGGACACCATTGTTCAACATGAAAATTTCGCCGGTGCAAAAGTCACCGTACACGTATGCCCCCAGGGGTAGGCTCGACTTCTTGCCACGATAGACATAGCCTCCTGTGACCGCGCAGCGTCCTCCGGAATGGTCGTATTCGGCGAGAGGAGGGATAAAGCCACTGACCCCGCATGCCGCTGGGCCAAGGTCCGTGCAGCGAGTCCCTTCGAAGACGCGCCAGCCATAGTTACCGCCGAGCGTGACGATATCGATTTCTTCTCGGTCGCCTTGTCCGACGTCACCGACATAAAGCTGGCCCGTCGCCCGATCGAACGAGAACCGCCACGGGTTCCTGAAGCCAAGAGCAAAGATCTCGTCCCGGCCCGGATCAGGGCCGAGGAAAGGATTACCAGACGGGGACGAGTACGGCTGCGATGGGCTCTCCGGATGGTCCACGTCGATGCGCAATATCTTACCCAGGAGCTCCTGCGTGTTTTGCGCGCGGTTGCTGGGGTCATTGCCCGAGCCGCCGTCGCCCATCCCGATATACAGGAAGCCATCTGGCCCGAACTCGATCATCCCACCGTTGTGGTTGGCAAACGGCTGCGGGATGGTGAGCAATACGACCTCGTTCGTCTCCGCACCATCCGGGTTCGAGGCTGAGACATGGTACTCGGCGACGATCGTCGCGCCATCGGGCATCCGTGTGTAGTCAACGAAGAAGCGGCGGTTGTATTTGAACTGCGGGTGGAAGGCCAGTCCAAGCAGCCCGCGCTCGCCACCAGACAGGACCTTCGATGTGATGTCGAGAAAAAAGGTTGGCGCTGTTGCTCCTGGCTGGAGCACCTGGATGCGTCCGTCTTGCTCGACGAGGAAGAGGCGGCCGCTCCCATCGCGCGCATTGGTCAGATAGAGCGGGTTCGTCAAGCCTTCGAGGACCGGATCGAGATCAATCTGCGCTTCAGCAGTCGCCACAACTATTTGTACAAGAAGTTCATCCAAGCTGAGCGTGGAGAGAAGCGCCAGGAAAAAGAGCACCAACGTCGATCTGCGCATAATGTGATTATGAATTCAAAAACGCCATGCGGCAAGATCAACCTGGGATGCTAGTGGAGTAATTAAGGAGGAGCAGAAAGCGCTGGGGCCTGCCACCGGGAGATCGGGTATTCCTACCGCGTCCCCGAGATCGAGCCACTAATGTTGCACTGCTCGCCGACGGTGAACCGCCCGGCGAACTGCAGGGCGAACGCATTGCTGGTGACGGAGCCACTGAAGGTGCCGGAGAACGCCGCGCCCCCGGTGATCGAGCCTCCAAAAGTCCCGTTGAACTGCCTGTTGGGCGCAATCGTCCCGGTGAGCGTCACTAGAGCGGAGGCCCCACTGCTGAAGCCAATGAAGAAAGTGGTCTGGATGGTCGCGTCCGATTGGGTCCATTGCAGGGTGCCGGGCAAAGTGACGGATTGGTTGTTCGTTGGGTTGCCGCAGTTGCTCAAGGTGAGGCCCAGAGTGATGTTCCAGGTCCCGGCCATATTCGGGAGCGGGAACAGCGCCCGCTCGATCGCCCGGAACTCGGGCGAGGCGGCGAACTGGGCGAGGAGTTGGTCCCGGGTCGTCCCCTGGTTCAGCAGGGCCACGAAGGTCGCCAAGCCGGCCGCGTCGGGGACGCGGTTCAGGAAGACCCGGTACAGTAGCGTCACGAACTCGGTGTTGCTCGTGTGGCGCGCCACAAACTCCGGCGAGGCAAGGAAGGCTTGAACGGTGGGCAGCACCGTGAAGTTTTGCTGGAGCTGGGCGACGAAGCCCTGCAGGCCTGCCGGGTCCGGCCCCCGCCCAAGGATCCGGACGTAGAGAGTCGTCACGAAGGCTGCGAGCGGGGAGAGAGGCGGCAGGAAGCTCGCTTGTGCGGCGAACTCCGGCGAGTCGAGGAAGATGTCGAGGAGGTTGTCGCGGGTCAACTGGCCCGCCTGGAGCGCGTTCAGGAATGCGGTGAAGCCGGCCGGGTCGGGGTCCCGGCTTAGGAACGTGTGGTAGCAGATGGTCAGGAACTGCTCGTTGGTTGTGTGGCGGTTCAGGAACTCCTCGGAGTGGAGGAAGGCGAGGACGGTGGGGACGACGGAGCCAAACTGGTTGATCTGGTCCACGAAGGCCTGCAGGCCGGCCGAGTCGGGCTCGCGGTTGAGGACCTGCTCGTAGAGGCGGGTCACGAACGGGGCAGGTGTGACTAGCTCAAATGCCCCGATATCACAGATCGCGGTCCCATCGTCGTTGCCATCTTGGGGCTTGGTGACGCCGCGCTGGTCGGTGGGCGGGCAGCCGGTGTTGTCGCCCGCGTCGATGGCCGGGCTACCAGGTAGGAGCGCGTGGGTCTCCGTGGGGCCACCGTTGTTCTGCAGGGGTCCGAGCGTGGGGTTTACCCCAATCAGGTTGCCCGTTGTCACCCCGGTGATGGTGCAGCCAGATGTCGATTGAATCAGGTTGTGGCCCTGGGATGTCAAGGTTCCAGCACAGTCTGATACTTGGCCTCCAGTGCCTGTGTTCCCCGCGAGGATCGTGGCCTTGACACTGCCCGCACCCCCGAAGATTCCTCCCCCGTTGCCTGTCCCATTATGGTCACTGTCGGCCGTGTTGCTGGTGATGGTGACAGAGTCCAAGGTGAGCATGAAAATGTTTCTGATGCCACCGCCATCCACCCTCGCTGAATTCCCGCTGACAGTGACATTCGTCAAAATCATGGTCGTTTCGTTGCTGATTCCGCCGCCGAAGTCGGCCGTGTTGCCGCTAACAGTGACATTGGTGAGAGTCATGGTCGCGGCGGGGAAGAGACCGGCGCAGCAGTTCCAAATTCCGCCGCCACTGCGGCCAAACCCAAACTGCGAGTTGGCGGTGTTCCCGCTAATGGTCACATTGGTGAGCGTTGCAGTGCCGGTGGCGTTGGCAATGCCGCCGCCACCCCCATCTGCTGAGTTCCCGCTGATGGTGATGTTGGTCAGGGTCATTGTTCCGATGTTGTGGATACCACCCCCGTCGCCAGCCGTATTCCCACTCACGGTGGCCTCCGTGAGGGTCAGAGTGCCGGTGTTGAGGATGCCACCGCCAAACCCTCCAGGGCCATTCTTGGCGACAGTAACGTCGGTTAGTGCCAAGGTGCCACGATTCAAAATGCCCCCGCCGCCTAAGTCATCGCTTGATCTCCCATTCTGGACCGTTACTCCGGCGATGGTGACGACCGCAGGGCTGAGGATCTGAAAGACCCGGTCAATTCTGCCGCCGTCGATGGTCGTCAGGGCGGGACCCGCCCCTTGAATAATCAGGTTCTTGGAGATGTCCAGGTCACCACTCACGTTGAGGTTATCACCCGCCGCGCCGGTCAGCGTAATTGTGCCCGCCGGAATGACGATGGTGTCGCCGGGGGCTGCGGCGTTGATCAGGGTGCGGAGTTGGCCGGGTGAATGGCTATCACCCAAGTTGGTAACAGTTAGAGTGGCAGCGGAGGCAAAGCAAGGCAGGGCAAACGCAACGGCAAGCAGCGCTGCAGGTAGGATAGTGGAGCGGAGGAATTGCGAGGGCATTGGCCGATCTCCCAATTGAATCGGGGAGGCCGATTCGCCAGGGGGCCCGTAGATCTTATTCACGCTACGGAAGCAAACACGGTTGCGGTGTTGCTCCAGTTGCCAACATGTGCCTCGCGCGCAACTGACGGCACACTATCAGGCTGAGTGGTCCATGTCAATGCTGAGTGTAGCGTAAGGACACGCGCATTACGGGAACAGCTGGTGCTGGATCGCCTGGAACTCGGGGGAGGCCGCGAACTGTGCCGCGAGTTGGTCCCGGGTCGCGGTCCCCTGGTTGAGGAGGGCCACCCAGCCCGCGAGCCCTGACGCATCGGGGACGCGGTCGAGGAAGACCCGGTAGAGGACCGTCACGTACTCCGTGTTGCTCGTGTTCCGAGCGAGGAACTCGGGGGAGTGGAGAAAGTTTAAGACGGTGGGCAGAACGGTCCGGCTCGCCTGGAGTTGAGCGACGAAGGCCTGCAGTCCTCCGGGATCGGGGCCCCGGCCCAGGATGCGGACGTAGAGATTCGTGACGAAAGTGGTTATCGGATCCAGCGGCGGCAGGAAGCTCGCCAGCGTGGCGAACTCTTGCGAGTCGAGGAAGATGTCGAGCAGGTTGTCCCGGGTCCGGAGGCCGGACTGCAGATCCGCGAGGAAGGCGTTGAAGCCGGCCGCGTCGGGCGCGCGATCCAGGAGTGTCTGGTAAAGGATCGTAAGGAACTGGTCATCGGGAGTGTTCCGGTTCAGAAACTCGACCGAGTGGAAGAAGGCGAAGACCGTTGGGACGACCGAGCCGAACTGCTGGATCTGCGTCACGAAGGCCTGCAGGCCTGTCTGATCGGGCTCGCGGGATAGCACTTCCTCATAGAGGCGGGTGACAAAGGTGCCGGCGGCGACTGAAGGAAATTGAAGGTGCCCGACCCACGTCCCCCAGTGGGTCGAGGTCGCCGCGTACTCCCCTAGAATCCAGAAGCTTCCATCGTTGGGGTCCAGGCCGATGCCGAGGTAGTCCCCCCACCGGTTCGAGCTGCCATCGAGGTTCTGATAATTGGCCGCCCCGGCTTTGAGGAGCGTGCTTGGTTGAAGGGTGTTGGGCGGATCAGTGCCCAGGCGTCCCGTGTAGTGGGCCGACCCGAACTGGGACGCGCTGGAACGGGAGAGGCTGATGGCGAGGTCGTTCGAGGTGTCTACCATGACGGTTGGATAAAAATACCACACCCCGCTGGCTCCGAAGGTGGCATCCTGGGTCCGGCTGACCGTGCTGGGCCAGGAGCTTACATCGATCTGGACCCAGCGGATGGCCGAGACGTTCCCGCCGCCAAAATTCATTTGGATCGTATGAGCGGTCCACAGCGAGCCGTTGCGGTACACAGCGTTGTAGTTCCGATTGTCGCCTGTGTCGAGGAGGATTCCCCCGCCTTGTTGTGGCGCATTGGGCGGAGCGTCGCATGTGCCGGTGGCGGTTGCCCTGAGGGACGACAGCGTTGGGGAGGAAAGCGGGTTCGCGATCCCCCAGACGATGAAGTCGCAGGAATGTGACGTCGCTGAGGTGCTGACGAGGAAGAACGTCCCGGGGCTTC
>JBGQJI010000065.1:0-12889 GCA_041498975.1 Methylomirabilis sp. (SeqCode) | reverse complement strand
CAGAGTGCTGGATGTTCCTGGTGTGACGGATGCCAAGGTGGAGGTTGTCTGGGATCCCCCTTGGGAGCCATCCAAGATGTCCGAAGCAGCCAAGCTTCAGCTCGGCTTCCTGTGAGCCGAGTGTTCGAGTAGAACCGACATCAAGCCAACCCAGAACGAAGCAGTCAGCAAGGAGGAGAGCGATGACGTACATAGTGGCAGAGCCGTGCATCGGCACCAAAGACCATGCGTGTGTGGACGTCTGCCCCGTGGAGTGTTTCTACGAGGGGGAGGATATACTCCTTATCCACCCGGAGGAGTGCATCGATTGCGGAGCCTGCGAGCCGGAATGTCCGGTGACCGCGATATTCGAAGCGACGCAGACCCCGGAACAGTGGAAGGACTACATCGAGAAGAACGCCGTGCCCTTCAAGGATGGGGCGCATAACCTTCCGGTGGCGGTCCAGAAGAGCGTGTGGGAGGCTCAGCGGGAGGAGGAGGGCAGCGTCGCCAACCTTTATTACAAGAAGTACCCGAAAAAGGAGTAGGGCCTCTCTCGTCGCGTCACGTCCCAGATTGTAAGACCTGGGAATCATCGAGACGCTCGAAGTGTTGGAATGGGCTTCAACAGCGGGTGAGCCGAAGGGAGGCTATTGGAAGGAGGTTGGAAGGTGGCGGGCTTTGTAAAAGTTGGGACGACTAGCGAGCTGGCGCCTGGCCAGGCGAAAAAAGTGCAAGTTGGCGGCAAGACGATCGCCCTCTTCAATATCGGAGGGAGCTACCATGCCATCGATGATACCTGCACTCACCGAGGTGGTCCCCTCTCCGAGGGTGAGGTGGAAGGTGACGAGGTAACCTGTCCCTGGCATGGGGCGAAGTTCAAAGTAACCAGTGGGGAGGTCCTGAGGCCTCCTGCCAGCACCGGAGTGTCCAGCTATCACGTCCGGGTGAACGGTTCGGACCTCGAAGTGGACCTTTAGGCGCGACGGCTCGATGGCGCGGGCCGATGTGTTGATCGGCTGAGAACTCCAGCGGCTGCTGCGGAGGGATCGGAGGGGCTGCTCCCCGGACGATCCCAGGATTTTAACCAACTCCACGGCTGGTGATCAGAAGTGCGAGAGGCGGCGCACCTCAGACCTCCCCTTGGGCTGGGCCGAAGCGGAGCCTCCTCCTGAGTCAGTCTCGATAACGATTTTCCCTCCGGGCGGCATGCCCACCAATCGATCACACCCAGCGTAAGACGGTCTAAGTGACTCAGCCCCCCGCACCTGATCCAAATGGGTTCACTCGAGTATCATTAGGGTGAGGGAGTGATCGGGGCAACCTCGCGGGATTGCAGAATGCGGATCTCGGAATTCGGAGTGAGGAAAAAGCCTGTAGGCGAAGCGCTTCTCGCGCCTGAGAACGGCGCAGCAAGCAGCGCCCCTGCAAGTCGGCAAGATGGGAGCTGCGGTTCGACGTAGCAGGGAAGGGAACGGCCGGGGGAGACACGGTGCGATGCGGATGTATGTGGCGGGCCAGTGGATCGAGGCAGAGAAAACAATCGAGGTCCTGAACCCGTACGACGGGAGCGTCGTGGATACGGTGCCGCGGGGCGATCTCGGCGATGTGGACCGGGCCCTGGAGGGCGCAATCCGTGGAGCGAAAGCGATGGCGAAGCTTTCCGGGTACGACCGCTCTCGGATCCTGAAAAGGGCGGCGGACCTGATTGAAGCGCGGGCTGAGGAGTTCGCCAGGACGATTACGCTCGAGGAAGGAAAGAACCTGGCGGAGTCGCGCGTCGAGGTCAGCCGATCAGTCCAGACCCTGACCCTGTCCGCGGAAGAGGCCAAGCGCCTGCATGGCGAGACCGTCCCGTTCGATGGCGCCCCCGGCGCCACCGGCAAGTTCGGCTTTACCCTGCGGGTGCCGTGCGGCGTCGTGGTCGCCATCACCCCTTTCAATTTCCCGCTGAACCTGGTCTCTCACAAGGTCGGGCCGGCCTTGGCCGCTGGGAACGCGGTCGTCCTCAAGCCGGCTGAGGATACCCCGCTCTCTGCGCTGAAGCTGACGGAGGCGCTGCTGGAGGCGGGCCTGCCGGCCGAGGGGATTGCCTGCCTGACCGGCATTGGAGAGGAAATCGGAGACTCTCTCTGCAGGGATCGTCGGGTTCGCAAGATCACGTTCACGGGAAGCCGCGAAGTCGGCGAGCGGATCTGCCGAAACGCGGGGATCAAAAAGGTCACGATGGAGCTCGGCAGCAACTCGCCGGTCATCGTCATGCCAGACGCCGATCTGGAGAAAGTCGCCGCGGCCGTTGCCGCAACCGGCTATTCGAATGCCGGGCAGGTCTGCATTTCCACCCAGCGGGTTCTGACGAGCGGCAGCGTCTATCACGATTTTCTGGACGCCTTGAAACCCAAGGTCGCCGCGCTGACCACCGGCAACCCGATGGACGAGCGGACCAAGGTCGGTCCGATGATCCGCGAGGAGGACGCCATCCGCATCGAGGAGTGGATCAGAGAGGCGGTCGCGGGCGGCGCCAGGATCGTGACGGGCGGGCAGCGCCACGGGGCCATCTACGCCCCTACCGTTGTTGCCGATGTCAGGCCCGAAGCTCGGATCTCTTGCGACGAGTTGTTCGGGCCGGCCGTCGCGGTCACACGATTCGAGTCGATCGACGAAGCGATCGCACTGGCCAATCACTCGATCTATGGGCTGGCGGCCGGGATCTTCACCGAGAATCTTGAGTGGGCGATGCGGTTCGCGCGCGAGGTCGAGGCGGGCAACCTGATGATCAACTGGGGCCCTCAGTGGCGCTCTGACCTGATGCCGTACGGTGGACTGAAGGACAGCGGCTTCGGCAAAGAGGGCCCGCGCTACGCGGTCGAGGAGATGACAGAGCTGAAGCTGGTGTGCTTCCATCTGGCGAGCTAAGTGCAGCATTTCATAAATACGCTTACGAATCCGTTCGCCCCGAGGAGGCGCGGTAGTATCGCGCCGTCTCGAAGGATCGAAGGGGGCGAGCGCCACTCGGTTCTCCCGGAGAATACGTCACCATACCTATGAACCAAAGCACTGAGTCGCTCGCAATGACAGCGCGGAAAAATTTCATGCACTCGCACCACTCATTCCGTAAGTAGCGAAGAGATCAAGGTGCCGGACATGGGAGTAGGATACCGCGAGCGCGAACAGGATTAGGAGGGCAGGATGCTTCACGGAGTGCAGGAGGGCGTCCTGATAGAGTTGAGGCCTCTGGCGATCCATGGTTCGCCTTTCTACGACGTGTACTTTCGCTTGGCGGACCGACCCAACGGGCAGATCGACAGTGGCAGGATCGGAACGGAATCAATGTATCCGGGAGCGAAGTCAGGGGATCGAGTGAAGCTCCATTTTGTCGTGAACGTGCTCGTCCGGGTTGAAAAGGCATAGAGCGGCGAGGCTGCCTTCACAAGGTCATCGCGAGTGACTTGAAGGAGCGAAGCGCGCTCGTCCTTTTTGAGGGTGGGTCGATCTGGTAATGATGACAAGGCCGGGTGGCGACCGAATAGATGACATGGGGGTAGTGGGATGCTGAAAGGTGTGGATCATGTTGATCTGCTCGTGTCCAACATGGATCGGGCGATCGAATTCTATACGGAGAAGCTGGGGCTGAAGATCAACCATGATGGCCGGCCGGACGGTGCCCGCAAGCATACGTTCCTTGGCGATGCCACGGGAGCATTTCTGGCCCTCGAGGAGCAACCCGGCTTTCGGGTCGAGGGGTCCCGGAAGCAGATGCTGGGTCATCTTGCCTTTGCGGTGGATGACGTCGAGGCCGCCTGCGCCGAGCTATCCCGACGTGGCGTGGCGATCACCGGGGAACGCACAGACGAGGACGCCAAGGCCAAGTCTTACTACTTCAACGGCCCGGACGGAATCCGTCTCGAAATCTTCGGTCCACTCAACCCTTCAGGCTGATTGTTAACTAATACAAACGACAATGTTAAAGTTACATCGGGCGGGTGGCCGAGGCGGGGCGCCCCATCCGCCCGCAACGGAAGGGCCCCACTGGGGGATGGGTGGAGTGAGGACGGATGGGGCTGGCGAAGGACAGGACCCGCGCCTTTGCAACAAGATTAAAGACGTTTGTATTAGTGCCGCAGAAACAGCCTCGCAAGGAACGCCTTCGGGCTGAGCCCTTCGACAAAGCTCAGGACAGGCTTGTCGAAGCCCCAATTGTGCACCTTTCGACAAGCTCACGGTGAACGTCATGCTCGAGGCATTCAACAGCCACTCCCCTAACTAGCAGCGACAGGCATGCGCCAGATCGGCAACCACAACATAGAAGAGGCCCAAGATTACCACGAGGCCACCAAGCATTCCTATTGGAGCGTCCGGTCCGGGACACATTTCCTCGACTGGGAGAACAAGCCCCTCCTGTTCAAAATCTATCCGGACCTGCCTGTCATCCCCCTCCCGCGTGAACTTGACCCGCCCGCTGCAGAAGCTCTCGACGCGATCGGTTCATTCGAGGTGGTCGCAGGCAGTTCGATCGACCTGAAGGGGCTCGCGCAACTCCTGTTCTACTGCGCTGGCTTGACCAAGAAGAAGATCTATCCAGGCGGCGAGGTGCACCACTTCCGGGCGGCCGCATGCACCGGGGCGCTCTACGAGGTGGAGATCTACGCGGTCTGCGGCGATATCCCTGGGCTTGCCGCCGGCGTCTACCACTTCTCTCCGGCTGATTTCGCGCTCCGCCGGCTGCGGGAAGGCGATTTTCGAGGAGAGCTGTCCCGTGCGGGGGCCGGCGAAGAGGCGATCTCTCGCGCTCCCGTCACATTGGTTCTGACGGCCATCTATTGGCGGAACACCTGGAAGTATCAGGCCAGGGCCTACCGCCATTTCTTCTGGAACAGCGGCACGATCCTGGCCAACCTCCTGGCCACGACCGCCTCTGCAGGCCTCTTCTCGCGGATCGTGCTGGGCTTCATCGATGGACGAGTGGACCATCTTCTCGGCTTGGACGCCGAGCGGGAGGCGAGCCTCTGCCTCGTTCCTCTGGGGAAGGGGTCTCCGGCCGCTAAGGTGCCCGAGATCCCGCCGATCGCACCCGAGATCGTTCCGCTCTCGAAAGAGGAGGTGGAGTACTCGCAGATCCGCAGGATGCGCCTGGCCTCCATGCTTGCAAGCGAGGAGGAAGTGCGGGCCTGGCGTGCTGCCTTCGTTCCGCCGCACTCGGAGGTGGCTCACGGGTCGCGCCATCCCCTGGACCCTCTTCCGGAGCGCGCCCTTCCGGGCCGAAGTCTCGGCGAGGTCATTCTGCGGCGAGGCTCGACGCGCCGCTTCGCCGATTCGGTGATCTCCCTTGCGCAGCTTTCCACCATCCTCGACCGATCGACCCGGGGGGTTCCCGCAGACTTCCTTGGCGGGCCCGGGACGAGCCTCCTCGACACGTACCTTATCGTCAATGCTGTGGAAGGCCTCCCGAGCGGCGCCTACTATTTCTCCCGGTCCCTGCTCGCGCTAGAGCTGCTCAAGGAAGGCGCCTTCCGGAGCGAGGCAGGGCACCTTTGCCTCGGACAGGAGCTGGGCGGCAATGCCAGCGCCGTGGTCTTCTTCCTCGCGGACCTGTCGTGGGTCCTCGAGCGCTTCGGAAATCGAGGGTACGGCGCGGCCCAGCTCGAGGCCGGGATCGTGGGCGGGAGGATGTACCTCACAGCCTATTCGCTGGGGCTGGGAGCGACCGGCACCACCTTCTATGATGACGACGTCACCGCCTTCTTCTCACCCCATGCTCAGGGGAAGGCAGCCATCTTCGTCGTGGCGCTCGGGCGGGCGGCCCGTGTGCCGGGGCGCGCTGTACCTCTCAAGCCCGGGGATCGCTGAGCAGGTCGGCGCATGTCGGCTCCCGGTGGGATCCTCGCCGGCGTCTCCCTGTCGCTCACTGGGAGATTCAGCCTGCAGGGCCAGGAGGCCTTGAATGGCCTGCGCCTCTGGGTCGATTACATCTCCCCTTCCATCCCGCTTCGGCTCATCGTTTATGACGATCGCAGCCGCGCCGAGCTGGCAAAGGACAACGTCCTCCGCCTCCTGACCCGGGATCGTGCTGATCTTCTCCTGGGGCCGTATTCCAGCGTTCTCACCTTGGCGGTCGCGCCGATCGCCGAGGCTCATGGGAAGATCCTCTGGAACCATGGCGGCGCCTCGGATGCAATCTGTAAACAGGGCTGGCGCCATCTGGTGAGCGTTGTCAGTCCGGCAAGCGAGTATTTCCGAACCCTCCCGCTCCTGGTGCGGCGAAGGGACTCTGAAATTAGCCGGATCAGCATTCTTCACGGAAAGGTCGGAAGCTTTGCCGCTCACATCGCGTGCGGCGCGGCCGAGGCCGCGAAGGCCGCTGGTTTTGAACGGATCCATCTGAGTCCTTTTGCCTCGCCGATCGAAGATCCCATTGAGGTTCTCCGAAACGTGTCCGTGGGCGACCCTGAACTGCTGGTCGTGGTGGGAAGCTTTCAGGACGACGTTGCGATCATCCGGCATCGGGAGCGTGTGCCACGCCTGAAGGCCATTGCCGCGGTCGCGGCAGGGCTTGGCGCGATCTACCGGGAGGCCGGGAGATTGACAGAGGGGGTGATCGGACCAGGCCAGTGGGAGCCCGGCGTGCCGTTCGAAAACATCGCGGGGCCGGATTCGGCCTGGTTTCTCTCCGAGTACCAGGCGCGTTTCCATCAGGCCCCCGGGTATCCCGCTGCCCAGGCCTTCGCTGCCGGCCTCATTCTCAGAGAGTGTCTCCGGCGCGCGGGCAGCCTCGAGGATGAAAGGCTTTTGGCCGCAGCATGCGGCCTTGAACTGACGACCTTTTTCGGGGGATTTCGATTGGATCCCGCGTCCGGCCGCCAGATCGGCCACCAGAGCCTCTTGGTTCAGTGGCGGGATACCAGGAAGGTGGTCATCTGGCCCGAGGAGTTCGCGCAGGCCGACCTCTCCTATCCGCTCAGTTCGTAGCAGGCAACCCGGCGGCCCTTGGGCGCTTCGTTTCAGTTGCGTCCCGTCGGGATCGTGTGTATATATATTCACGTTCAGTACACGCTCGTGGAGGGGGAGAGTGCAGCGGAAGAGGAAAGGTTACATTCGGAAGAATCTGGGAGTCAGCCCGATGAGTATCAAGGAGCTCAAAAAGCTCTTGCGTGTGGACAGCGAATCCGAGGCCGTTCAGATCACTGTCGAGGACCGTGTGCTGGCAGAGAAGCGTGTTGCCACCGCAGAGCGGATCGCGAAGCGAGGGGGTTGCTCGACGCCTTTGAGAGGAGTGTACATTCACGGTGGAGGCAATTCGGCGCCGCTGGCCCCCGGACGGAGTGGTGAGAAACCTTCCCGTCGTGTTCGACACGTCGATCTAATTCACACGCATTAACGGACGTGTCATTGCGAGGGAGCTGCGCGACCGAAGCAATCGCATCGCTGGGGTCTGCAAGCGCGACATCGTCGCGCTCCCGTTGGTCGCTCGTAATGACCATGTCACAACATTTAGTGCGTTTGCCATAGATCCCCTGCTTTCGCTGAGAAACCTGCAGAAGTCTTGTCGAGACTCACACCCGAAGGGGGAGGAACAACGTCAAGATGGCAGAGCTCCGCAGGGAACCGATTCTGCAACGGTGGGTCGTCATTACGGGCCAGCGCTGGGAGGCGTTGGCCGAGGTTCTGCGCCAGCGGCGTGACCCCGGTAGGCGCGCCTGTCCGTTCTGCCCTGGGAACGAACGCGAAACGCCTTCGGAGGTCTTCGCGCTCCGCAGCCCGGCAGGTTCGCCAAATCGTGAAGGCTGGTCCGTCAGAGTGGTCCCCAACAAGTTCCCCGTCCTTCGGATCGAGGGAGAGATAGAACGTGCCGGCGAGGGGGTGTACGACACGGCCTCGGCCATCGGGGCCCATGAGATCGTCATCGAGACCCCGTCCCACTCGGCCGATTGGGGGACGATGGCGGTCGAGGAGGTGGCAGGGGTCCTCCGGGCGTACCGGGCGCGAAGTCTGGACCTCCGGGGAGACGAGCGGTTTCGGCAGATCATGATCGCCAGAAATCATGGCCCAGGCGTCCCGGTCCCGCACCCGCACTCACATGTGATGGCCCTTCCTGTCATCCCAAGGCGGATAGAAGACGAAGTCCGAGGCCTCCTTGACTATCACGGGCGGAAGGAGCGTTGCGGCTACTGCGATATCATCCGCCAGGAGCTGTCCAGCGGTGATCGGGTGATACAGGAGACGGGGGACTTCCTCGCGCTTGCTTCATTCGCGGCCAGATATCCGTTTGAAACCTGGATTCTTCCAAAATCGCATCTCCATGACTTCGGTGCCATCGAGGATACCCAGCTTCTGGAAATGGCGGGTCTTCTCCAGGGCCTTTCCCGGGCGCTCCACAACCTATTGCCAGACCTCGCCTACAGCGTCGTCCTTCACACCTCTCCGCTTCGCCGGTTCACGGAGCCACGGTACCATTGGCACCTGGAAATCCGGGTACGGCTTGCAGTGGGCGGGGGGTTCGAGTGGGGGACGGGCTTCTTCGTCAATCCCCTGGCGCCCGAAGAAGCGGCGCGGCTCCTTCGCGACAAGATCAGCGAGGTGCACCAGCCCGCGTCCCCCCAATCTTCGTTGGAGCCCTGAGCGACTTGTGACGATAGTGGGGTATGCCTTGAGGGGCCGCAGGGAACGGACAGGTGGCAGGAAGTACCCCGATGTCAGGACCGCGCGACCTGGCGGCGTTCATGGTCCGGGACTTGGGCCAATCTTCTTGACCCTCTGAAGTAAGGGTGGTAGGGTGAGAGAAACCTGCATCTCAGAAAGGAGGCCGCGGCGATGGCAACGTACATCCTGCTCACCAGTCTCACTGATGAGGGACGGAAAACGGTGAAGGCGAACCCCGGCCGGATCAGAGAGGTGAACAAGGAGGTCGAAGCGCTCGGGGCGAAGGTGATCGCGCAGTATGCGGTCCTCGGCCCGTATGACTTCGTCAACGTGGTCGAGGCGCCGGACAACGAGACCATTGCGAAGATCTCAGTGGAACTCGGTTCCCGCGGGACGGTTCAGATCATGACCCTTCCCGCCCTCCCGATCGAGACCTTTGCGAAGAAGGTGAAGGGGAAATAGGAGGCTCCAGCCCGGGTTTCACCGCATGTGATAGGGCGATCCCAGGCCTTGGCGTCTCGTGTCAGGCAGGTCGAGCAGAGGGCCATGGACATGAGAGCCCGCGCGGCGACGGGTTTCGGAGCATCTGCGATCCCCAGATTGTAACCCGCCTCCCGGTTTGGGCCTGCCCGGGCGTTCCTGGAATGACCAATCTCTTTCAACCAAGACTGCTCAACGGGGTCTTCGGAGACCCCGGCCTCTTTGTGCGGCTTCGGTGGGAGCGCCGGGCGCTCCTGCTGGACCTCGGTGATTGTACAACGCAACCGCCTGCAGACCTGCTGAAAGTCAGCGACATCTTCGTTTCTCACACCCACGTCGATCACTTCATCGGCTTCGATCACCTGCTGCGGCTCGCGCTCGGTCGCGACCGTGCGATCCGCCTGTTCGGGCCTCCCGGGATCATCGCGAACGTCGAAGGGAAGCTCTCCGGCTACACCTGGAACCTGGTGGAGGGATACACCCTTGCCTTCGAGGTGTACGAGGTCAGCCCGGAAAAGATCATCACGGCCCGCTTCCAGAGTGGTGGCCGATTCGGGCGGATCGATGCCCCGCCGCCCTCGCTCTTCCGTGGCGTCCTGGTCGATGATCCGTTGTTCCGGGTGGAGGCCGCGCACCTGGATCACAAGATCCCTTGCCTGGCCTTTGCGCTCGAGGAGACGCAACGGATCAATATCGACCCTGTACGGCTCAGCAGCCTTGGCCTGTCCACCGGCCCCTGGCTGACCGAATTCAAGCGACTGATCCGCGAAGGCGCTCCTGACGAGACGATCATCCGCCCAACGTGCCCGGACACCACTGGCGAGCGGGACCGGGAGTTGACCCTCGGCCATCTCAGGGACAAGATCGCGATCGTGACGAGGGGGCAGCGGCTCGTCTATGTCACCGATGCCCTGTACTCAGACGACAACCGGCAGAAGATCGTGACGCTCGCGCGTGATGCAGATACCCTTTTTTGCGAAGCGGGCTTCCTGGAACAGGATCGGGATCGCGCAATCGAGCGGCACCACTTGACTGCGCGACAGGCCGGGCTCCTTGCCCTGGAGGCGAGCGTGAAGGAGCTGGTGCTGTTCCACTTTTCGCCTAGATATCAGGATTGTCCGGACGCCCTCTACCGGGAGGCCTTTGAGGCGTTCGGCGGCCCAGTCCGGTAGTGCCGGCCCAATTAACTTCGCCCAGCGGCGTTCCTGGCCCACGAGGCGCTCCCTGCGACGTACCTGACAACGTACGCCGGGTACCCGCAGAGTGGGTGCGGCCCCGTGGGCCGCGCCTTGCTATGCTCGTTACTTGGCCCGGCACCTTGCTCGCCAACTGGAGGGGGAGGTGATCGGATCCGCGGTAGGGCAGGTACTGTGGGGAGCGAGTGTTGCACATGATCGGGAATTTACTGCTGAGACTGTAAGAGGAACGGATGCCAGATAATTTCAGCTTCGTGATCGAAGGCAAGTTGGCCGGGATGGCCCGGCCCGGGCGCTCCAGGCCGCTGGAGGATGACATCGAGTTGCTGAAGGCCCAGGGGATCAGCGCCATCGTCTCCGTGACCGAGAGGCCACTGGATGAAACGCTCATGGAGAACCTTGGCGTCCGATATCTTCATCTCCCGGTTCCGGACTTCTGCGCTCCGACCATCCAGCAGATCGAGGAGTTCCTTGCCTTCTTGGAGGCTTCATCCTTGGACGGCGCCGTTGTCGTCCATTGCTACGCGGGCCAGGGTCGGACCGGCACTATGTTGGCCTGCGCGCTTGTGCACCGCGGGATGAGCGCCGAAGAGGCGATCCGGATCGTCAGAACCAAGCGACCGCCATCCATTGACACGTTCGTTCAGGAGCAGGTCATTTTCGACTTCGCCGCCCTTCGGCGAGGTTGAACTCCGAGAGCCGCTCCAGGGGGGCCCACATGGCCGAAACACTGCACGCGACGCTCAAGACCAGCATGGGAGAGATCGTGATCCGCCTCTTCGAGGACAAGGCGCCCAAGACGGTGGCCAACTTCGTCGGGCTCGCCACGGGCACCAAGGCGTGGTCCGACCCGAAGATCGGAGAACAGGTGACGCGGCCGCTCTACAATGGCACGATCTTCCATCGGGTGATCCCGAACTTCATGATCCAGGGCGGCGACCCGCTCGGTCTCGGGAGCGGCGGGCCCGGATACAGATTCCCCGACGAGTTCCATTCCGACCTGCGCCACAGCAAGCCCGGCATCCTCTCGATGGCCAATGCGGGCCCCAACACCAACGGCAGCCAATTCTTCATCACCCATCAAGCGACCCCTTGGCTGGATGACAAGCACTCGGTCTTCGGGGAGGTGGTCAAGGGGCTCGAGGTCGTCGAGACGATCGGCAAGGTCCCCCGCGATGCGCGAGACAGGCCACTGACAGACATCGTCCTGACCGAAGTAGTCCTCTCGCGGGCGAGCGAATAGGAGCGGCCGCCGTGGATTTCGGCCGAAAGGCATACATCGACCTGATGGCTTCGAAAGACCCGGCGATCAAGGGGCTGATCGAGGAAGGGTACGAGTTCGTCACCAACGCCTTCAAGTCCGATTCGAAGCCCACTGGCATCAGGGTGAAAGACGCCGGGACCGTTGCCTCACAGCTTGCCGAGCAAGGATATCAGACCGAGCTTCGCTCCGCATTCAATGAGGTTGGAGACCCGATCCCTGCGATGCAGTCGGTCTGGCGCAAGCGGAAGGAGTTGGCCAACAGATGAAGGCGATCGTCGTTCGGGAGTATGGGGGTCCTGACGTCCTCCGGTACGAAGAGGTTCCCGACCCCGAGCCGAAGCCCGGAGAGGTGCTGCTCCAGGTCCGCGTGGCGGGTTTCAACTACGCCGACGTGATGATGCGGAGGGGGCTGTACAAGGGAGGGCCCCAGCCTCCGTATATCCCCGGCTTCGAGGTCTGTGGCACCGTCATCCGCCTTGGCCGAGGAGTCGTCGGCCTGCGGGAAGGGGCTCGGGTCCTGGCCTTCCCCGACCCGTCAGCCACCGGGGGCGGTTACGCGCAGTTGGTGGCGGTCCCGGCCCAGCGACTCTTCCCGGCGCCCCAGTCGCTCTCCGACCGGGAAGCCGGGGCCTTTCCCATTGTCTTTCTGACCGCCTACCTCGCGCTTCGGACGGCCGGAAGGGCCGCCGCCGGGGAGTCGGTGCTGATCCACTCCGCGGGTGGAGGCGTCGGAACCGCGGCGGTGCAGATCTCCAAGCAACTCGGCCTCAGGATCTTCGCGACCGCCAGCTCCGATGAGAGGCTCGAACGGGTAAAGGCCCTTGGGGCAGACGTGATCATCAATTACCAGGACCATGACTTTGCTGAGGAGGTGCGTCGGGAGACATCCGGGCGAGGCGTCGATGTCATCCTCGAGATGGTCGGTGGGGAGGTCTTTGACAAAAGCCTGCAGTGCCTGGCGCCGCTGGGACGATTGGTGGCGGTCGGGATCGCCAGCGGCCGAGTGCCCAAGGCCGACATCGCTCAGTTGCTGTACGGCAACCTGTCGGTTGTCGGGTTCCACCTGGGGAAGCTGCTGAGTCGGCCGGACCTGGTCGGTGAGGCCCTGGGGCAGCTCAACCGGTGGATCGAGGAGCAGAAGATCAGGCCCGTGGTGGGGCCAGCCTTCCCTCTCCGCGAGGCCGCCGCAGCCCATGCGATGGTCTCGGATCGCAAGAACTACGGCAAGGTGATTCTTCTCCCGGAGTAGCCCGTGAAGGTGTATTATGGCTTTCCGCCACCCTGCGCCCTCGACTCCAGACCTCCTGTCTTAGGGTTCCCCTCGATGATGGCT
>JBGQJI010000064.1:0-13053 GCA_041498975.1 Methylomirabilis sp. (SeqCode) | reverse complement strand
GGATTAGCGGCCGCTCTCGTGGGGGTCTCTGAGTACTACCGGCACGGCGGGGAGCTGAGCGCCGTCAAGATGGTGCCGATCGGGTTTGAAGTCATGCTCGGGGCCCTGACCTTCACGGGCAGCCTGATGGCCTTCGGAAAGCTACAGGGAATGATCACCGGGGTGCCGGTGACCTACAAATTTCAAAACGCATCGAACATCTCACTCTTGGCAATCACCCTGGGACTGATCGGCTACCTGGTTCTCGTCCCGACCCATTTCCTGCTCTTCTACGTCATGCTGGGGCTCGGATTCCTGCTAGGGGTTCTCTTGGTGTTGCCGATCGGTGGGGCCGACATGCCGGTCGTCATCTCGCTATTGAACTCCTACGCGGGCCTGGCCGCCTCTGCTACCGGGTTTGTGCTATCGAACAACATCTTGATTATCAGTGGGGCGCTTGACGGAGCGTCCGGCTTCTTCCTTTCCATTATGATGAGTAAGGCCATGAATCGCTCCTTCACGAATGTCCTCTTCGGGGCTTTCGGAGCGGTAGTCGAGACGGCCCCCGTAGGTGCGGAGTCGGCCGCCGGGGGTATCAATGAAGGGACCATCGACGATGCGGCCACCGTGCTGTGGAACGCGCAGAGTGTCGTCATCGCCCCCGGCTATGGGATGGCGGTGTCTCAGGCCCAACATGCCTTGCGCGAGCTGGCAGACCTGCTGGACACGAGCAACATTACGGTGAAATATGCCATCCACCCCGTGGCCGGCCGTATGCCAGGGCACATGAACGTGCTCCTGGCCGAGGCCAATGTTCCGTATGACCAAATCTATGACCTCGAAAACATCAACGACGCATTCTCGAGGACGGATGCGGTGCTTGTTGTCGGCGCGAATGATGTCGTCAACCCGGCCGCCAAGCGTAATCCCGCCAGCCCGATCTACGGTATGCCCGTGCTCAATGTGGAAGAGGCGCGCGCGGTGATCGTGCTCAAGCGCAGCATGAATCCGGGTTTTGCGGGGATCGAGAACGAGCTCTTCGTGCAGCCCAACACGATGATGGTCTTCGGCGACGCCAAGCAGACGCTTACGAAGCTCGTAGCGGCGCTGAAGAAGTAGGAAAGCGCTTGCCGACCTTCGCTATTCCGAGCCAGTGCCGCCCCGCAAAAACCGCTTGACAGGACAACCGCTTCGGGCTGATCCTTCATCACGCTCAGCCGCCAGCGCGCAGGACTCAATGGGAAGCGGAAAGCTGAGCGCTGACAGCTGAAAGCCGACAGCGTCCCTGCGCCTGCGGCGAAGGACCAAGAGTGGACATTCTAATTGCGGGAGTGAGCGCGCGCGGCCTGGTTGAGTCGGCGGTTCGGAGCGGGCTTCCGCATCGGATCATCGCGGTCGATTACTTCGGGGATTTCGACCTGCAACTGCTCTGCGAGAGTCGATCCATCAGGAGAGACCTCGGCCTGCCCTACAGCCCCCAGCATCTTGTCACTCTGGCCGGAGACCTGACCTGCGATGCGCTGGCCTATGTCGCCAACCTCGAAAACCATCCGTCCGTGGTTGAGCTGTTGCGCCGTGGAAAGCCGGTGTTGGGCAATCGCGCGTCGGTACTGTCATCAGTGAGAGATCCTGCCCGATTCTTCGGGTTCCTCGAGCGGGCAGGGATCCCGTCGCCGAAGATCTGCTTCCCCTCAGCGGTATCCGACCTCGACCCCAACACCCGGTGGCTGCGCAAGCCCGAGCGCAGCGGCGGTGGCCATGGCATCGCGTTTCATGCTCCAGGGACCCGAGTCGAGCCGGGTGTGTTCTTTCAGGAGTACGTGGATGGCCTCGCATGTAGCGCGGTGTTCGTTGCGGACGGCCTGGATTGCACTCTGCTGGGGATCTCCGAGCAACTCGTTGGCGAGAAAGAGTTCGGGGCGGACGGCTTTCGCTACTGCGGCAGTATCCTAGGGCCGGTGGTACAAAGACGTCATGCGCGATGGCCCGAAATAATCAAAGGTGTGCGAGAGATCGTGCGGGCCATTGCGCGAGAATTCCACCTCGTCGGAGCGAACGGGATGGACTTCATCCTGAAGGAGAGAGCGATCTATCCACTTGAAATCAATCCTCGTTACACCGCCTCGATGGAGCTCGTAGAACGTGCCTATGGGATCAATATCTTCGGTGCGCATCTGGCCGCCTGCCAGGGGATGCCTTCCGACTTCGATCTCGGCGCGCACACTGCAACTGCACCCGACTACCTGGGGAAGGCCGTCGTCTTCGCGACCGGAGATCTGATCTTCCACGATCCCAGAGGGTGGTACGAGCATGGCGCGAGAGACCTGCCGCCTGAGGGCGAGCGCATAGGCCGAGGCAAGCCGGTCTGCACGGTTTTCTCTCGCGGCCACAGTCGTCAGGAGTGTCATGGTGGGCTCACGAAGGTCGCCGCCGAGCTTCAGTCGGGAGTCCACCGTGAACCGAATCCCGTAGAGCAAGTATCGTGACCCGCGACGAATATCTCTTCGCGTCATCTGCCACGCGCCGCTTCCTGCGTCATGACGGGGCATTCCGCACGGAAGGCGGGAAGCTGTGGATCGAGGCGCTTTCGTATCGGGAGATCCTGAAACAACTGGGGACCCCGCTGCTGGTCTATTCATCGGCTCGCCTGCGCGACAACATCGCAGAGGCTGTGGCCGCCGGGCAGGTGTGTCCCCATCCGATTCGCATCCACTTCGCCCTCAAAGCCTGCTATCTGGTTGGGGTTGTCTCGCTGGTGAGAGAGGCCGGATTCAATGTCGAGGTGATGTCGGAATTCGAGTATCTTCTTGCCAGACGGATCGGATTTTCTCCGGATCAGGTCGTGGTGAACGGTCCCGCAAAGCGACCGGAATTCCTGGAGCGCGCTGTCACCGACGGCGTTTTCCTCATCAACGTCGAGTCACTCTCTGAGATCGCCTTGCTGGAGGCCCTGGGTCTGAGGGCTGGCAGGACGATCGGGGTGGGCCTGAGGATCAACCCGCTGCTGTCACGACGCCTCCGGGGGCCGTTCGCGCCGCCGGGATCGAAATTCGGTTTTGACGTGCCGACCGGAGAAGCGGCGGTCGCGGTCAAACGGATCGCCCGCTCGCGCTTCCTCTCGCTTCGCGCGGTGCATTGCCACAGCTATACCAGGCAGTACCTGCCGGATGCCCACCGGGCGCACGTTGCCGCGGTGGTGAAATTCGTCCGACGTGTGGAGGCCGATCTTGGAATCCGGATCCGGGTCCTCGACTTCGGGGGAGGATTCGGGAGCCGCCATCTCATGGAAGCGCGCGGTCACACGCTCAAAAGCTTCATCGCCACCATGATGGACCCGCTGAAGGGCCTTCAGGGCGACCGGGAGATTCTCATCGAGCCGGGCAGGTTCCTGGTGAACGATGCCGCCGTGTGCCTGGCGAGCGTCCTGTCGTGCAAACAGAACGGCGGGAGACGCTGGGTGTTGGTCGATGCGGGCCGGAACGTCCTTCCTCCGCGCGAGAATGCGGAATACGTGGCCGTCCCTTCGCAGCCTCGACCGGGGCGGACCCGGTACACCCTGGGTGATTTCCTCTGCATGCCGACAGAGACCGATCCAGTCTCCTTCGTGAGCGGGACGATCGAGCCCGGCGAGGTGCTCGCCGTGTTCAATTGCGGCGCGTACACCTTTTCATTGGCCCAGAACTTCGGGGAGATGATCCCGAACGCGATCCTGGTGGACAAGGCCGAGTGGATCTCGCTGCATCGCAAGAGGTCCGTGGAGGAGCAGTTCATGGAGTTGAGCGGCGAGGCGTAGCTGGAGCGAGGTCGCTGCCGTCATTCGGCGGACGGCAGAGGGGGCGAGCCAAGATCCGGTGGGCGCATTGGTTCCGATGGCGTGTAAACGGAGGTGGTGTGCGACAAATTTGTGGCTTCGCTTTCGTCAATCTCAGCCTCTCAACCCCCCGTTCGCGCTGAGGAGGCCGCGTCTTTTTGGCGGCCGTCTCGAAGCGCGTCGTCAGCGCTCGGGTGCGGGCTGCCGGGATGCGGAGCGCCCTTCGAGACGCGGCCTGGGAAGAGGGCCGCTCCTCAGGGTGAACGGGTTTGAAGCGGCCGCTTGGAATCTCATCTGATAGTACTGGTACTGTCAGATCGGTACGGATTCACAAGGTCCGCGGCACTTTCCCCACAAATTTGACGCACACCCAAACGGAGGAGCCATGACCGAGATCGTCCTGTACAATCGTGCAGGATGACCTGCCTGCGACAGTGCGAGGGAGTTGCTCTCGCAATACGGCATCGCCTACGCCGATCATGACGTTGACCGCCGTCCGGTCCGAAGCGCAGAGGCGATGCACATCGCCAGGCGCTTCCCCACGCTGTACGTGAAGATGGGTGGGGAGATCCTCCGATGGGATCAACGTGAAGCCGCCATCCCGGAGGCCGACCTCAAACGGGCCTTCGTTCATGAGGACGGCCAATTGAGGATCCCCGTCCTCATCGTTGGGGATGTCATCGTTCGTGGATTCGACGAGCTGACCTATGCAAGGCTCCTCGCCGGCCGGAGAACTCCTTGACCGGTCCGACCGTCACTGGCGACTCGGTGGGCAAGGGGTGCGGACGCGCCATTGGCCGGCCTGCAACTCGACTTGATAGCGATTTTCGGTGCGCCAACCGAAGCGTTCCAGCCCTCGATTTTCCTTGACAGAGGCGTCTTCGGGGTATTATGAGGTTGGGGCGCAAAACAGATCCCGTGGGTTTCAATCAAATGATCCGTCCTCGACACGACCCGCTGAACAGGAGTGCCCGTGTGGAGGGATGCGACCAGCAATGGGGCGCAAGATTTCGAAGAATCGACTTGGCGCCCTTTGTCTGCAAGGCGCCATAACCACCGAGGTTCTGCGCGGATAAGCAATTCCCTTGGAGGAGGAGAGACCATGGTAAGCGTGAGACGTCTGCGATCGTTATCCGTCCTCGTCTACTTGCTTTCAGCCATTCTGTCGGCCGGCCTGGTCCAGGCTGCCGACCAGGCGCCCGCCGGCATCGCCCCACCAAAGCTGGTGGTGTTCATGGTTGTTGACGGCTTCCCGCAGGAGCAGGTGGTCAAGTACTATGATCTGCTCGGAGAGGGCGGACTGAAGCGCTTCCTCGACCAGGGGGCTTGGTTCAACAACGCGAACTACAGTCACGCCACGACGTATACCGCAGTAGGCCATGCCACACTGCTTTCCTGCGCCCATCCGTACAAGCACGGGATCATCGGCAACGACTGGCTGGACAAAAAGACCAAGGAGCGGGTGTACTCCACCGAGGACCCAAAGCACAAGTACCTGGGGGAAGAAACCAAGAAGCATCAGGGAACTTCGCCGCTCAATCTCAAGGTTACCACGGTGGGAGATGAACTGATTTACGCCAACGGCAAATCGAAGGTCATCACGGTGTCGGGGAAAGACCGCAGCGCAATCGGACTTGGAGGGCATGCCGGCACCGCCTATATGCACAGCACCAGCACCGGACGCTTCATCACTTCCGATTACTATATGAAGGAGTATCCGGAGTGGTGGAATAGCTTCTACGCGGGCAAGCCCCAGGACAGGTACTTCGGCGAGGTCTGGACCCCTTTGCTTCAGGATGAGGCGTATGCCCGATCGGCTCCTGACGACCGCCCATGGTCGAAAAATTACAAAGGGCTGGGCACCAAGTTCCCCCACCCCATCAGCGGCGGTGCGGACAACCCCGGACCCGGCTATTACGACGCGATGATCTGGACTCCCTACGGTGACAATCTGACGTTGGATTTCGTCAAGGCTGCGATCGAGGGCGAGAGCCTCGGCAAGAACCCCGCCGGTGTCCCCGACCTGTTGGCGATCAGTTGGACCACTCACGACTACGTCCATCACCTTTTTGGGCCGGAAAGCAAACAAGCCCAAGACCACCTGTTACGACTCGATCGGGTGTTCGCCGAGTTCTTCCAGTACCTGGATAAGTGGGTCGGGTTGGATACCGTTCTCATCACATTGAGCGCGGACCACGGCTTCATGAACATCCCCGAGTACAGCACATCAAAGAATCTCGATGCGGGCCGCATCGACCCGGAGAAAATGATCGAGGCGGTCAACGCTCACCTGTCGAAGAAGTTCGGCGATGCCAAGTATGTCACCGCCTGGTGGAATCCGACCCTGTATCTCGACTACGACCTGATCGACGGCAAGAACCTCAACCGCACCGATGTCGAGAACGCAGCCGCCCAATTCCTCATCGAGTATCCGGGGATCGCCTTCGTGTACACGCGCACTCAGTTGCAAAACGGCAAACTTCCGCCGACCAAGATAGCCAGACAGGTGACCCTAGCGTGGCACCAGCAATATAGCGGGGACATCGTCCTGATCAACAAGCCGAACTGGTACCTGTTCGAAAAACCGTTGGCGTATGCTTCGACCCACGGCGCGCCCTACACTTACGACACCAATGTGCCGCTGATGTTCCTGGGCAGCAAATGGGTGAAGCCGGGGAAGTACGGAGACGCCGAGGTGGTGGATCTCGGCAGAACCCTGGCGTTCCTGCTCAACGTGCGGCCACCGAACGGCTGTGAAGGCAGGGTGCTGACCGGGATCTTGCGGTAACTTCCGCACGATCAATCGCAGTTCTCAACATCCCGCACCTCGAAGTTGCCGCTGGAGTGAGCACCGGCCTTTCCGGCCCTTGCGGGTCGGGGAAAATCGTTCCGTTGAGCTCATGGCCACCCTCCTAACCCCCAGCGAGGGGCTGGCTGGATGTCGCGGCCGAAAAACCGACGAGACGGGCCTGCTCAGCGACGTGCGGATCTACGAAGCCGAAATCAGCCGATATCAACCATGAATACCCCGTTCCATGCCGCCTGATGGACAGACAGATGCCGGCCAGCTTGAGCTGATTATGCGCCATCACTCCTGGAGTTCAGCCTTCTGAATGAGATCCGCGCCACTCATGGGACAGTGGAGCAGGCTGGAACCGAAAAGGGCCATTTCACCCCTTGAGTGTGTGATTCCCCCCAGGGCTGGCCGCCGTCAAGCGACGCCTGTCGCAAGCCGATCGCAAAAGAGTCCTTCGTTACGGGAAGTTTCGCGGGAGTGGCCGGAATCGTTATCACTCCTGGCTTGGCACGAAGGATGCTGGTTATTCAACGGTTTCGTCATCGATCGGCCTTCGGTTAACCAAAGTACTTCGCCTCAGGAGGAAGGGGGAATGATGCTGGTAGACAGGGCATGGTCCGGGCTACTTCTCATCTCTGTGGTGACTGGGCTTGTGGCGGTATCCGCCCTCGGAGTCTCCTCAGGCTCAGCATGGGGTGCGCCTCCTGTCTCGCCGACGGCAGGCGGGACGGAGGAGGTAGTTCCGCTGGAGCCGGTCGTGGTCTCCGCCAGCCGGATCGAGCAGAAGTTGCGAGATGTCCCGGCAAACGTCACGGTCATCACAAGGGAGGAGATCCAGCAGTCACCAGCTCGGACGGTGGACGATCTGTTGCGGCAGGTCCCGGGGTTCAGCCTGTTCAGGCGGAGCAGCAGCCTCGTGACTCATCCCACCGCGCAGGGGGTCTCCCTTCGCGGGATCGGGCCGAGCGGCGTGAGTCGCACTCTGGTCTTGCTGGACGGCGTCCCGCTCAACGATCCCTTTGGCGGCTGGGTCTACTGGAGCAAAGTCCCTCTCGAGAGTATCGAGCGGATCGAGGTCACCCGTGGTGGGGGCTCGGGCGTCTACGGGAACTATGCGCTGGCCGGCGTGATCAATATCGTAACCAAGCGGCCGGAGGCGAGGGTGGCACAAGCCAAGCTTGATCTCGGCACGCTGAACACCGTGGATGCCGACCTGCTGGCCAGCCATGTCACGGGTCCATGGGGGGTCTCACTAGAGGGTAACTTCTTCCGCACCGATGGCTATAAGATCGTCCGTGAAGACCAGCGGGGAAAAATTGACATCGACGCTGGTTCAGAGCACAAGACCTTCAACGGTCGGCTGGAATACACCCCTTCGCTGGCGACGTCCCTGTTCCTCGCCGGAAGCTTCTTTCAGGAAGATCGTGGCAACGGAACCCCGAAGCAAAACAATTCGACCGAGGCCGGCTATATCGGAACCGGTGGCCGGTTAAAGACAGCCGACGGGAGCGATTGGCAGTTCACCCTGTTTTCCCACCTCCAGACTTTCAACAGCACCTTTACTTCAGCAGTCCTAGACCGGAACTCCGAGACCCCGGCGCTTGATCAGTTCGATGTGCCCTCAACTGCCGTAGGAGCCAATCTTCAGTGGTCGAAACAGGTCCATCCGGCTCATCTGCTGACGGCGGGGACTGACCTGCGATGGATCGAAGGAGAGACCAACGAGGACTTTACATTCAACGCCCTATTGCCCCCATCGGGCCAATTCACAAGACGGCGGAAGGCTGGAGGGGAGCAGTTCCTCGCCGGGATCTACTGGCAAGATATCATCACGCCCACGCCACAGTGGCAGATCACGCTTGGCTGGAGGTTAGATTTCTGGAGAAGTTTTGATGCCTCCCGGGTCGAACGAAACCTTCAAACCGGAGGGATCACGCGCAGCGAGTCTTTTCTCGATCGTGATGAATTCGCCGTCAGCCCCAAGCTGGCCATCCTCTACCGTGCCACTGACCAACTCTCCTTCAGAGGGTCTTACTACCATGGCTTTCGTGCGCCCACCATTAACGAGCTCTTCCGGCCGTTCAGAGTTAGAAATGATATTACCGAGGCCAACGCAGGCCTGGAGCCGGAGCGACTGTTTGGGGGGGAAGTCGGGCTCGACTACACGCCCATCAGGAACGTCTCAGGGCGGTTAACAGCTTTCTGGAATACCGTCAAGGATCCAGTTGCCAACGTCACAATAGGCTCTGTTCCGGTAGGCGGCGGGTCGAAAGCAATCCCTCCCTGCGGCGTGGTTTTGGCGGGCGGCGTCTGCCGTCAGCGCCAGAATCTAGAACGGACCCAGATCAGGGGAATCGAAGCTGAACTGGAGTACCGCCCGTTCGTTCCCTGGACCTTGTCGGGAAGTTATCTCTTTAACGATACAGAAGTCTTGAGCGCTCCAAATCAACCGGCGCTGGAAGGGAAGAGGATCGCCCAGGTTCCCGAGCACCAGTTCACCCTGAAACTGACCTATACCAACCCGGCCCTCTTGAACTTCTATATCCAGGGGCGGTACGTCGGGGATCAATTCGAGGACGACCTCAACTCGCTGAAGCTCGGGGATTTCTTCGTCGTGGACCTGATGCTTTGGCGTCCGATCCCCATCCCCAAGGTGTCCGCAGGTGAAGTTTTCCTCGGTGTGGAAAACCTCTTCGACAGGACGTACGAGGCCGGCAAGACAACCGATGGCATCGTCACCATTGGCGCCCCCCTCCTGGTTCATGGCGGCATCAGGGTCCGATTCTAAAGGAAGCATTCAGCGTTCAGCTATCAGCACTCAGCTTTCAGCAGAAGCGTTCTGGCTGACTGCTGATCGCTGACCGCTGATGGCTGACTGCTGACCGCTATTTCCACGCCATGCTGATTCGAACAAGGCTTCACATCGGATACCTGGTCATCTTCATCCTCGCGGTCTGCATCGGGCTTGCGATGATCTGGGCCGTGCGGACATGGCAGGGTGCAACCGATGACTTCGCCTACTCTCACGCGCAAAGCCTGAGGGCCGAAAGGCTGCGGGGAGATATGTATCGGCAGATCAAAGAGATCCTCGATCGGCTTGTGAGCGGGGATCGGTCCGCACGACAGGAGTTCGAGGCCCTGGGATTGGGATTGGAGAGAGAGTTTTCGGATCTCCGCAGCCATGCGCGAACCGACGAGGAGAAGACGCTGATCCAACAGCTCGAGGAAGCGCATCGACGGGTCACCCTGCTGGTGAGAGAGATTTTTGATTTGCTGGCAAGGGGGGCTCGGGACCGCGCCGTACAGAAGGTTGAGAGGGAATTAGAGCAGGTCGTGTTCAAGAGGCAAGACGAAGATATCAACAGACTCCGCGCCTACTATGAAGCGGCTTCTGAGCGGTCGAGGCGACAGACCATCGCAACCGGGTCGCAGGGAGAGTTGCTGGCCGGGATCGTCATGCTGCTCGCGCTGGTGTGGGGCGGCGGCTTGCTGTTCGGAATCCAGCGTTGGCTGGTGAAGCCCCTTCAGGCGATCGGTCGCTCAACCGCGGTCATCAGCACCGGGGAGCTGAGCCATCGCATCCAGGTCAGGTCGAAGGATGAACTGGGCGCTCTCGCCACGTCCATCAACAGCATGGCGCAGGCCCTCAAGCGGATCCAGGAGCGCCTGCTACAAGCCGAACGATTGGCGGCGGTTGGCGAGCTGTCCTCGTACATCGCGCACAATATCCGCAACCCACTCGCCAGCATCCGGTCTTCAGCTCAGGCAGCCCTCAGCGAACCCGGCATACCGGAAGAGGTCCGGGCAGATCTCAGAAGCATCGTTGACACCGTCGATCATTTGAAGCAATGGGTCCATAACTTTCTCTTCGCCTTGAAGCCGATCGCGCCGACCCTGGCGCCTTCGGACCTGAACCGCGTGATCGCGGAGGCGTTGGATATCGTTCGCCCCCTGGTCGAGGAGAAGGAGATCGAGGTAGATTTGAGCCTTTCCGGGACGCTCCCCCCGGTCCCCCTTGATGAGGGGTATCTGGAACAGGCCCTCGTCTCCCTCTTCACCAATGCGTGCGAGGCAACCCCGCAAGGGGGAAGGGTCGCGATCACGTCGCGCCTGATCTGTGAAGGAGAAGGCCCGGAGGTTGTCGCCGTCGACCTCGCTGACAATGGCGGGGGCATCCCCCCTGAGATGCTCCAGAAGGTCTTCACCCCCTACTTCACCACGAAGACCGACGGGGTGGGCCTTGGTTTAACGATGGCGCAAAAGATCGTCAGTTACCACGGGGGCAACCTCACCGTGTCGAACCGCCCCGAAGGGGGGACCGCGGTCCAGATCCTTCTTCCAATCTCACGCTCCGTGGGGGCCGGTCTTAATGGCTAAGATACTGATCATCGATGATGAGGTGGTGTTCGCGAGGTCGGTGGCCCACTTCCTGAGCAAGAACGGCCACGAGTGCTGGAGTCTATCGAGCGCAGAGGACGGGCTTCGATCGATTGAGACAGAAAGGCCGGACCTCATCCTGCTCGATATTAAGCTGGCGGGGATGAGTGGCCTCGAGGCGCTGAGAAGGATCGCCGGCCTCGACCCCAATGCCATTGTTATCATCATGACCGCCTATAGCAGTGTCGAGAGCGCGGTGGCGGCCATGAAGGATGGGGCATACGACTATATCCAGAAGCCGATCGACCACGACGAGCTGAAATTCACCATCGAGAAGGCGCTGGAGACAAGCCGTTTGCGGGAACGCCTTTCGTACTTTCAACGCAAAGAAGTCCAGCAGTCTGCCCATTGCGACATCGTGGGCACCTCCTCCCGGATGAAAGAGATCACCGGGCTCGTCGACAGGATCGCTCAGCTCGAGCGTGGGCCGGCCGGAGATCTTCCGACGGTATTGTTGCTGGGCGAGACGGGGACGGGCAAGGATCTTGTGGCCAGGGCGATCCATCACAGGGGGAGCCTGGCCGGCCAGCCGTTCGTCGAGGTCGAGTGCACATCGATCCCGAAGGAGCTCGCGGAAGCGGAGCTATTCGGCTACGAGAAGGGCGCGTTCACGGGGGCCACAGCCGCGAAGCCCGGCCTGATCGAAGCCGCGAGCGGCGGGACCCTCTTCTTGGACGAGGTGGGTGAGATCGGCCTGGACCTCCAAGTGAAGCTGTTGAAGGCGATCGAGCGGAAGCAGGTTCGACGGTTGGGCAGCCTTCGGGAGCGAAAGATCCATGTCCGGATCATTGCGGCCACAAATCGGAACCTCGAGGCGGCCGTCAAAGCCGGCCAGTTCCGGCAAGACCTCTACTATCGCCTCAAGGTGCTCACCATCGAGCTCCCACCCCTTCGGGAGCGCGGGGAGGACGTGGTCCTGCTGGCGAATTATTTCCTCGAGCGGTTCACGCACAAGTATTCGCTTTCCGGAAGGCGCTTCTCGGAGGCCGGTCTCGATGCCCTCAGAGCATATCGCTGGCCCGGCAATGTTCGCGAGTTGGCCCATGTGGTGGAACGAGCGGTACTGGTCTGCGATGACGAAGAGATCGCCCCATCGACCCTTGGGCTTGAAATCTCGCGCCTGCCGTTTCGGACCGGTGACGATGGGCTCCTGGAGGTGGCGCTCCCTCAGCAGGGGATTGACCTGCGAAAGATCGAGCGACGATTGATCGAGCAAGCGCTGGCTTTGACGGGAGGCAATGTGGCCGAGGCCGCCCGGAAGCTGGGCATCGGCCGGGAGGCGCTCCGCTATCGAATCCAGAAACATGGAATCGCTCGCCCGCCTGTCCCGAGCTAAGTCGAAGCCTGCGCTGAGCCCTGTCGAAGCGGGCCTGTTGGGAGTGAAGTCGGATCGGATGGGGCGCGATCGGATGGTTGAAATCGACCGCTGGTGTATTTGAACCAACGCTTCATGATCAGAGCATATCCGCACTCTTCCAACCGCGTAAGCAAATCAAGGGGTTTCCCGCCTTTCCGTGCCGCTATTACCCGGCACATGCGTTGCACATGGAGAGAAAGCTTCTCAGAGGAGACGTCTGCCCAAATCTGCCCCACTTATCCTCAGGAGGTGACCCTTTGCCATGTGATCGGAGTTGGCCATCTGCTGTGCTCGCGGGCTTGTTCCTTCTGAGTTCCGCTGAAGCGCTTGCTCAGGAGCCGCCCGCGCCCCCGGAGATCGTCCCGCTTCCGGAGGTCCTGGTGACCGCCCCAGCCCGTCTTCCGATGGTCCCGCTGACTTCTTCCGAGGTTCCGGCCAGCGTGCAGGTCATCACTGGCGAGGAGATCAAGCGTTCGGGGGCCGTCACGCTCCCCGATTTACTGCAGGGGCTTCCAGGGGTCCACATCAACGATCAGCAGGGAAACTCCTACCAGCTCGACGTGTCTTTCCGAGGCTTCTCCGGGACCTCGGTGACGGGGATCCCTCAGGGGATCAGCGTATTCGTCGATGGCGTGCGCGTGAACGAGCCCGCCGTGGAAGAGGTCAACTTCG
>JBGQJI010000063.1:0-13107 GCA_041498975.1 Methylomirabilis sp. (SeqCode) | reverse complement strand
TACTCCGGCGATCCGATGAGCCCCTGATCTATGGCCGCGACGCTTCGCTGCCCCTGGCCGTTGCTACCAAAGGACAGGAGAATTCGGCACGCCTCCTGCTCTTCATCCCACTCCACTCTTCCCTCGGCCGGGCCTAGCCGCGCCGCCTGGGCCCTCAGCGCCGCCAGCAGCCGGGCCAGAAGCTGGCGCGCTTTCTCCTCGTCCTTCAGAGATCCCCTGGGCACGCCACCTGACTGCACTAAGGCCGCCACCGCGCCAGGGTGACGCCCCCGCCGCTCCATCGCCCGGAGACAGTGCTGCCAGGTAATCAGTTTTCGCATCATGCCATGGAGCCGCTGTCCGGTCCAGGCCGTTCCACCGTTGCTGCCCTCTACTCGGAGCGAGTCGGCGGCCGTCTCCAGGAGGAACTCCTCCATCGCCCGATCGTCCTTCAGATACCGCTCGGCTTTCCCCTTCTTCACCTTGTATAGAGGCGGCTGCGCGATGTACAGATGATTCCCCTCGACCACCTGGCGAAGGTGCCGGAAGAAGAAGGTGAGCAGCAACGTCCGGATGTGCTCCCCATCCACATCGGCGTCAGTCATGATGATGATCCGGTGATAGCGGAGCCGCCCGAGATCGAATTCGGGGTCGATCCCGGCCCCGATGGCCGAGATAAGGACCCGGATCTCCGCTGACGACAGCATCTTGTCGACCCGCGCCCGCTCGGTGTTCAGGATCTTGCCCCTGAGCGGCAGGATGGCCTGGAACCGTCGATCGCGTCCCTGTTTTGCGGATCCGCCGGCCGAATCGCCCTCGACGATGTACAGTTCGCAGAGAGCGGGGTCCTTCTCGGCGCAGTCGGCGAGCTTCCCGGGCAGGTCGTCGCCGTCGAGCGGCCCCTTGCGGCGCGCCAGCTCCTTGGCCTTGCGGGCTGCCTCTCGTGCGTGCGCCGCCTCGGCCGCCTTCTCGATGATTCGCCGGCCAATAGCCGGGTTCTCTTCCAGGTACTCTCCCAACTTCTCATTGATGATGGTTTCAACCAAGCCCTTCATGTCGGGGTTGTTCAGGCGAGCCTTGGTCTGCCCCTCAAACTGGGGATTGGAGAGCTTCACGCTGATGACGGCCGTCAGCCCCTCGCGGACGTCGTCACCGGTGAGCGTCGCCTTTAGATTCTTCAGGAGGTCGCGGGCGGCGGCATAGTTGTTGATCGTCCGGGTCAGGGCCGACCGAAACCCGATCAAATGCGTGCCGCCATCGTGGGTGTTGATGTTGTTGGCAAAGGAGAAGACTGTCTCGGCATAGCCGTCATTGTACTGGATGGCCGCCTCGACCACCGTCGCATCGCGCTGGGCCTCGATGTAGATCGGCTTCGGGTGCAAGACTCCCTTGTTCTCATTGAGCAGCTCGACAAACGATTTGATGCCGCCGGTGTAATAAAACTCTCGTGTCTCGTTAACCCGCTCGTCGGCGAGCCGGATGCGCAGGCCCTTATTCAGGAAGGCCAGTTCGCGCAGCCGGTTGCTGAGGGTGTCCAGGCTGAAGTTGCGATCTTCGAAGATCTCCGAGTCTGCGAGGAACGTCACGCGGGTGCCGGTCCTGCGGGCCTTGCCGACTTCCTCGAGGTCTCCGGTCGGTTTGCCACGCTCATACCGCTGCTGATACTTCTTCCCGTCGCGCCAGATCTCCACTTCAAGCCACTCCGATAACGCATTGACCACGGAGAGGCCTACGCCGTGCAGGCCGCCCGACACCTTATAGGCCAAGTTGTCGAACTTGCCGCCAGCGTGAAGAGTGGTCATAACCACTTCCGCTGCCGGCCGGCCCGTCGGCTCATGGATGTCCACCGGGATGCCGCGCCCGTTGTCAACGACGGTGATGCTGTTGTCGGAGTGGATCGTGACCTCAACCTGGTCGCAGTGTCCTACCAGCGCCTCATCCACGCTGTTGTCCACGACTTCGAATACGAGGTGGTGGAGGCCTTCCGGCCCGGTTCCGCCGATGTACATCGCCGGCCGCTTCCGCACGGCCTCGAGGCCCTCGAGGACTCGGATCTGCGCGGCATCGTACTCATCGATGCGCTCGGCGATGTCGATCTTGAGGTCCTCAGGTTCTCTGCTCATGCCCCTCCTTTTGCGGTGCAACGAGCCTCAACGCTATATCCTCATCGGCATGATGACGCAGCTATATCTCTTGTCGTCCTTCGCCCGGAACAGGGCTGGGCTGAGCGCGTCCTGGAGATGGATGGTGACCTGCTCGCCATCGGCCACGCTCAAAAAGTCGAGGATGTAGCGGGCGTTGAACCCCACCGTCATCTCTTCGTGCTGATACTCAACATCAAGGCGCTCCCGCGCTTCGCCGAGGTCGAGGTTGACGCAACTGAGGAGAAGCTTCCCGGGTTTCAACTCCATTGTGGTGGGGACGGTCCGCTCACCGAGGATGGTGGATGTGCGGCGAAGCCCGGCCAAGAAGGCCTCTCGATTCAACGTGACCTGCTTGGTGGCAGTTGTGGGGATGACTTGTTCGTAATTGGGAAATTGCCCCTCGATGAGGCGCGCGTCGATCAACGTCTGGTCGGAGCTCAACAACAGATGGCTCTCCGCCGTCTCGATCTCGATCTCGCCGGGCTCCTCCCTCAAGAGTTTCAGCATCTCCGCCGCAGCCTTTCGGGGGATGATCGCCTCGATTGGCCTGCTCTCTTTGGTCACCTCGGTCTCCAGCGTCGAGATGGCGAGCCTGTGCCCATCGGTGGCAACCATCCTCACCTCCTTCGGCGTCGCTCGAAAGAGGATCCCATTCAACGTATAGCGGGTCTGGTCGGAAGAGACAGCAAACACTGTCCGGCGGATCATGTCGCGGAACAGGCGGCGATCGAGGACGATATAACTGTCCTTGGGTTCGCGGATCGAAGGAAAATCATCTCTGGGCAGGCCTTTCATCCTGAACTCAGAGCTTCCACACGCGATGGTTGCTGTGAGGTCTGAATCAACCGTGAGCTCCACCATTGCAGCGGGGAGTTCTCGAATGATCTCGTAAAGTTTTCTAGCGGAAAGCGCGATCGAGCCTTCTTTGAGGACCTGCGCTGGAAGCCGCTTACGGACTCCGACATCCAAGTCTGTACCGAAAACAGAAAGGTGTGAGGGGAGAGCTTCGAGGAGCAGGTGGGAGAGAATTGGAAGGCTTCGCTTGGTTTCTACAACACCCTGGATCGGTCCTACACCGCCGAAGAGATCATCCCGTAGCACTCGAATATGCATTAATCCCCCGATGCTCTAAACAGCAGCCCCTTCTTCTCTTACTTATTTTTCTGTTCTTTAGAACTTAAAAAGATCGGAGTAGTAATAGGGCTGTCTTGAAATGTGGATGAACCCCTGAGACCGCGAAAACACGGTCTCTTTTTCGGGATGGACCCACCACATGGGTTGTGGACTCATCGCAACCCCAATGAAACACCAACAAGAGTCTACAGGCTATCCAAAGAGAACCGTGGACAAGGCCAGCACTACACTTACGCACATCTTTTCCACACCTGTGGAAAACCACTACTCACTTTAAATTCAAATGGTTGCGCACGATATTGAGCTAGAACCAGAGAAAGCGAAAAACCCATGCCCTGCTCGGGTGGCCACAACCATTTGCGGCTTGACAGCACATGCCCTGACGGCTATACTCCACGTTGCTTTTCCAACGCCAACGAAGCGGAACGGACCGTAACTGCCAAATGAGGATGGGCCATGAAGCGGACATATCAACCTAACAAGAGCAAGCGAAAACGGACCCATGGATTTCTCACGCGAATGAGCACTCCTAATGGCCGGAACGTCATCAAACGAAGGAAGGCCAAGGGCCGAAAAAGGCTCGCCGTTTAACCCCCCCGCCCCCGCAGGCCACCACATCAGCCCCAATCGATCTCGACGGAGCACCCGGTCGTCAGGGGCCGCCAGGTTGGGCCGCTCGAGCCGATCTGGAGAGGGCATCAGCGGAATATATTTTACCCTTTATGCTGGGTTTTCGTCAACAAAAAAACAGGGGCTCACGTTGGCCTTTGGAGTCCGTGCGGGGCCCTCAACCGTTAGGAATCGGGCAAAGCGCCAGGCGCGGGAAATGTTTCGGGTTTATCGCGACAAGTTGCCGGAAAGGATTTCCATCGTGATCACCAACCGAGGAGGGATCGGCGCTCTCACCCGCCGCGAGATGAGAGACCAGCTCTCAAAACTCCTGAGTCGGGCTTGCGCGCTTTTCCCTCCTCAACACACTGGGGCAGCTTCAACACGATGACGCCGGCCAGCATCGCAAGGTGGGCTCTGCTGCTGTACAAGAAGACCGTTTCCCCGATGCTCTTCCCGGCCTGCCGGTTCTACCCCTCCTGTGCCGACTATGCCCGTGAGGCGATCGGCCGGCACGGCTTCGCGCGAGGCCTGCTACAGGCCTCGCGGCGTCTCGCCCGATGTCACCCGTGGCACCAGGGCGGATATGACCCAGTGAGATAAGAGCCCACCGGCTGAGCAGGAAAGACCCGAGACCTTGAGAGACTTGTCAACTGAACAGCGGGCGTTAATTGCGACCATCCTGGTGGTCTTGATATTCTTCGGCTACCAGTACTTCCTCCCACGCCCGGAGGAGCCACCATCCCGGGCGAAGGAGGCCGCGACGACTCTGCCAGCGAAGTCCGCCACGCCCCAGCAGGCAGTCGCACCATTTCCGCTGGCTGCACCGCAGGGCCGAGCAGCGCAGACGAGGGTGCCGGAGCGAGAGGTCGTGGTCGAGACCGAAACCGTGAGAGCCATCTTCACCACGCGCGGCGGGGTGCTGAAGAGTTGGCGGGTCAAACGGTATACGCTCGCGGATGGGCAAGCTGTGGACCTGGTAGCTCTTTCGACCGGCCCATTGGGCCCTCTGTTCGCGTGGAGCGGGAGACTGGAGGAGGCGGCGCCCCCGGACTTCGACGTCGACAAGGAACACCTCGACCTGCGCTCGCCGGCCGAGACCGGCTCGATCGTCTTCTCATCGCGGGGGGGCGGCCCGCTTCAACTGACGAAGCGCCTCACCTTCAAGGGCGACAGCTACCTTGTCGAGATCCAGCTCCTCTGGAAAAACACTGGGCAAAAGCCGCTGACCATCGCCCCCGAGATAGCCTGGGGCCCGGGGTTCCATGACAGCCCCGACAAACAGCAGGCGCGCCTCCTCCCACCCACAAGCTGGGTGGACGGTCGTCGCGTTACGGACGATGTCGAGAAGCTTCAAGGGGTTTCCACCCACAGCGGCGCGGTGTCGTGGACAGCGCTTCAGGACCAGTACTTCGCCGCGGCGCTTATGCCCGCCGCGGGCAAAGGCGCCGAGGCCACGGTCAGGAAAGGGCCGTCGGGGCGGCCCCTCGTTGCCCTGGCGGCCCGCGCCCAGACTATTCAGCCAGCGAGAGAGGTGAGCGAGCGCTTCGCGCTGTATGCCGGGCCGAAGGAGCTCGATCGGCTGAAGGCGGCCGGCCCGGACCTGGAGAAGCTCCTGGACCTCGGGTGGTTCGACATCCTGGCCCGCCCCGCGCTCTATCTTCTCCGGTTTCTGCACCGCTTCAGCGGCAATTACGGCGCCGCCATCATCCTCGTCTCACTGCTTCAGAAGGTCGTCTTCCATCCGCTGACCGCGAAGAGCCTGCGATCGATGCAAGCGATGCAGGCCCTCCAGCCGAAGCTCGCGGCCCTGCAGGAGCGATACAAGAACAACCCACAAAAGAAGCAGCAGGAAACGATGGAGCTGTACAAGAAGCACGGGGTCAACCCGATGGGCGGCTGTCTTCCGATGCTACTGCAGATCCCGATCTTCATTGCCCTGTACAACGCCCTCTCGAGCTCTGTGGAGATGTGGCGGGCCCGCTTCCTCTGGATCAAGGATCTCTCGCAGCCGGATGCGCTGTTCACCATCGACATCTGGGGCTTGAAGAGCTACCCCTTCAACCTCCTTGCGCTCTTGATGGGCGCCAGCATGTTCCTGCAGCAGAAGATGACCCCGACCGCCGGAGATCCGCGGCAGGCCAAGATGATGCTCTATCTGATGCCGACCATGTTCACCTTCATGTTCTGGTCCTTTCCCTCCGGGCTCGTCCTTTATTGGCTCGTCAACAATATGCTCCAGATCGGACAGCAGTACTGGCTGCAGAGCCGAGGAAAGCTCGCGCCGGGTGGAGCGGAGACAGCCTAGGACGGGCGCTCCCCCCGACCGGGTCGCCGAACGCAACGCGGTGAGCGGCGAGCAGCTTCTCCGCCGAGGGCTGGATCGCATCGGCCTCCTCCTGACGCCGGCACAGCTCGATGAGCTTAAGTTGTACTTGTCGGAATTGCTGCGCTGGATCCCGCGGGTCAACCTGACCGGGCTCAAGTCCGAGGAGGCGATCGTCCGAGAGGGGTTTCTGCGCTCTTTGAGCTACAGGGCGGCATTCGAGCCCGAGCCGTGGGTAAGAGCCGTGGATATCGGATCTGGCGCCGGCTTCCCCGGTCTGGTGCTGAAGATCTGCTACCCTGAGATCGACATGCTCCTGATCGAGGCCGCGCGCCGTCGGGCAGCATTCCTCCGCCACCTCATCCGCCAGCTTGGGCTCACCCGGGTCCGCTGTATTCACGCCAGGGCCGAGCAGCTCCACGCCGACCCCGAGCATCGAGGAAGGTATCAGGTCGCCTTTGCGCGCGCGGTTGGCGGGGTGGCGGGCGCGGCGTCCCTGGCGGCGCCGCTTCTGTCGCCCGGCGGGCGACTGATCCTTCAGGTGGGTCGACACACGGCGGAATCGCTTCAAGCGCTGCGCCCGCGCCTGGCTGCATTCGGGCTGAGGGCGGCGATCCGGGAGGCTCCGGGCATCGAGGCCGGTGCTCCACCAACCCACCTGATTGTCGCGGAGAAGCCGCCCCCCTGAACGTCTGGCCCGCCTCCAGTCGCTGGCCACCGGTCCCCGACCGTTGGCCCGCACCGCGCCCCATCAACGGCGGCACGGGTGTTTCACGTGAAACATCTCCCCCCTTTCCACTTTGTCCCGGACTGCGGCTGTGGTATCCTTACCCCTCTAAACAGGGAGGGCGGCGACGCGCATCATCGCCATCGCAAATCAAAAAGGCGGGGTCGGCAAGACCACCACGGCAGTGAACCTGGCCGCGTGCCTCGCGGCGGCCGAGAGGCGGACGCTCCTCCTCGACATCGACCCCCAAGGGAACGCAACCAGCGGGCTGGGGGTCGAGCACGAGGCAGCGCCGGCGGCCTATGAGCTGCTCACGGGGGAGGCGAAGGTCGCCGAGGCCGTGCGGCCAACCTCGGCCCCCGGGCTTGATCTGGTCCCCGCGGGGGACCGGCTGATCGGGGCGGAGATGGAGCTGGCCGGTAGCCCGCGACGGGAGGCCCGCCTGAGGGAGGCGCTCAGCGCCGGCGTTGAAGGGTACGCCTACATCCTGATCGATTGCCCGCCGTCCCTTGGCCTGCTGACTGTCAATGCCCTGGCCGCCGCACACTCCGTCCTCATCCCGCTTCAGTGTGAATACTACGCCCTGGAGGGATTGGCCCGGATCATCGAGGCGGTCCGTCTCTGTCGAATGAGGCTGAACCCCGGCCTGGAGATAGAGGGGATCCTCCTGACCATGTATGACTCCAGGCTCAATCTCTGCGGGCAGGTGGAGGAGGAGGTGCGGCGCCACTTCCCGCGTCAGGTCTTCCGAACGGTGATCCCCCGAAACGTGCGCCTGAGCGAGGCCCCCAGCTTCGGCAAGCCGGTGATTCTGTATGACATCCGCTCATCGGGGGCCGAGAGCTACCTCCGCCTGGCCAAGGAGATAATCGATGCCACAGCGCAGAGCCCTCGGCAGGGGGCTTGAGACACTGATCCCCGGAGCCGATCGCTCCGGGGCGATTCAGGTTCCCATCGAGGAGGTCGCGCCGGGAAGGCTCCAGCCCCGCCGCTCCATGGACGATGCCAAGCTGAAGGAGCTGGCGGATTCCATCAAGATCCACGGGGTGCTCTCGCCCATCATCCTCCGCCGGGAGGGGGGTCGGCTAGAGGTGGTGGCCGGGGAAAGGCGCCTCAGGGCAGCACGGATGGCGGGACTGGGCTCGATCCCCGCTGTCGTGAAAGAGCTCTCCAGCGGTGAGGCGCTTGAGGTGGCGCTCGTTGAGAACCTGCAGCGAGAGGACCTGAATCCGATCGAGCGGGCCGAGGCATATTTCAGGCTTCAGGAAGAGTTCGGCTTGACCCAGGAAGAGGTGGCCAAGCGGTTGGGGCGCGAGCGCTCCTCTGTGGCGAATGCGCTCAGGCTTCTCAGGCTCCCCAAGCAGGTCCGGGCCGACCTGGTCGCGGGCGCTCTCTCCGAAGGACACGCCCGCGCGCTGCTTGGCTTGGAGCGGGCGGCCGACCAACTCAAGGCCCGCGACGAGGTGGCTCGGCTTGGCCTGTCGGTGCGGGCCACCGAAGCGCTCGTCAGGCGGCTGAGACGGCGCAGCAGCGTTCAGCCTCGCCGCCCGCCCGCCGACCCGTCGGTCCGGGCAGCGGAGGACGCCCTTCGGCAGGCGCTCGGGACGAAGGTCAAGATCGCTCGAAAAGGCGCAGGCGGGACGATCGAGGTGGAATTCTACTCCATGGAGGACCTCGAGCGGATCTACGAGCGAATCTGCGGCCGCGGCTAACCAAGGCAGTTGACGGTTCGTTGTTGACGAACAGGCATCGGTCTCCTATTGATCCGGTTTAGTCTACGAGCGCTGAACTCTGAACCATGAACTCCGTGTTGTTTCACGTGAAACACGGCGGCGACCCGAATGCGTAACCGAGTGGCAAGGGCATTGGCCTTCCCGCTGGAGGATCGGGAGCGAATGCCCAAGATCGTCATCGGCGGGGCGATCGGCCTTACCCTGGAAGCGCTCTTCGTGGCACTCGGCTTCCTCATCTCCCGGGAACTGGCCCTCGAGGCGGCACCGCTGGCACAGGCGGGCAACTTCCCCGCCCTGGGCTTCGTGCTCCAGGTCTTTCAGGGGGCGATCGCCATCCCGCGAGAGAACGCAATGCCAGAATGGAGGCGTTGGCCCGGGCTGTGCGTGCAGGGTCTGCTCGTGTTTGTCTTGGCCCTGGTCTACGGCATCCTCCCCCTTCTGTTCGTGGTCTCCGGCTTTGGCCTGCTCGTAAAGGGAGACTTGATACTGGGCCTGGTCATGATGCTGCTGGGGATGCTTGCCGGGCTTACGCTCGGGTTCTTTTTCCCGATGGGCGTCGCTCGCTACCTCGAAGAGCGCCGCGTCGAAGCCGCACTTAATCCTGTGGTGGTATGGTCAAGGATCAGGAAGGTGCTTGCGGAGTACGTGGCAGCATACCTGTTCACCATGGCCTCGTTCATTGCGGCGGGGCTCGTTGGAGCCATCCCATTTCTGGGCGTCCTGGTGTGGCCGTTCCTCACGTTCTATCTCATGGTTGCAGGCGCCCGGCTTTTTGGGGGGGTGTGCTCGGAGGCCGGGTAGAGGGGGAGATTCCGGCCCGCGGCGGGGTGCCTGTCGCGGGAACCCGACGGGGGGGGCGGGCCGGGGCCCGACCCCCTTCGGCGCATTGGCTGGTTTGACACCCGTCGACTGGACGTGCTACTGTTGGCCGCACCTCATCGAGGTGAGATAAAGCTGGCACAAAACGATTTCAGAAGGGGGTACATGTGTTCTCGAAGCGGGCGGTACCATCCCAAGAGTTCGGAGAGATTCGAGCCTTTTTGGGCGAAGGGACCAGCTTCATCGGGACGCTCCAGTTCGAGGGGACGGTTCGACTCGACGGAAGGTTCGAGGGGGATGTCTCCGGGAGCGATCTGCTCATCATCGGTCAGGCGGCAGCGGTCAGGGCTGACATCCAGGTGGGATCCCTCGTGGTCGGCGGAAGGGTGGAGGGGACTATCGTGGCCAGAAAGCGTGTGGAGCTGTTGGCGACCGCGCAGGTCACCGGCACCGTCAAGACCCCGACTCTTGTGGTGAGCGACGGGGCGGTCCTCAACGGCACGTGCGAGATGCGGCGCGAGGAGGCCAAGGTGGTTCGCCTCGGCCAGAAACGCGAAGAGGAGGAGGCTCAGAGCGCCGAGGGGCGATAAGAGAGGGTCTGGGGTAGGGGGTGGCAGGGTCTAAGGAAAGAAAAGGGCCTTACTAGACCCTAGACCCTAACCCCTATACCCTGTTTTTGAGGAACCAATGAGGATCTATCTCGACCACAATGCAACTGCGCCGATGCGGCCAGAAGTCCTTGAGGCGATGATGCCCTATCTTGAGACGCGATTCGGCAATGCCAACTCGATCCACGCCTGGGGGAGGGAGGCCAGGCGGGGCCTGGAGGAGGCGCGCGAGGTCGTCGCGTCCGCGGTGGGCGCGCGGGAGAAAGAAAGCGTCGTCTTTGTCTCAAGCGGGACAGAGGCGGACAATCTGGCCTTGAAGGGGGCCGTCTGGGCCGCACGAGAGCGCGGCCGGCACATCGTCACATCGGCGGTGGAGCACCATGCCGTCATCAACGCCTGCCGGTCCCTTGAGGAGCAGGGCTTCGAGGTGACCTATGTGCCGGTTGACGGCGAGGGATTGATCGATGCCGAGAGCGTAGAGCGGAGTCTCCGGACGGATACCACGGTGATCTCGCTCATGCACGCGAATAACGAGACCGGGGTGCTCTTTCCGATCGAAGAGGTCGGGAGGCTTGCCCGCGAGCGGGGGATCGTCTTTCACACAGACGCCGTCCAGACGTTCGGCCGCCTGCCGATCGATGTCGAGCCGCTGGGCGTCGATCTCCTTTCCCTTTCGGGTCACAAGATCTACGGGCCGAAGGGGGTCGGGGCGCTCTATGTTCGGCCCGGAACCCGGATGGTCCCCACCATCCATGGGGGGCAGCAGGAACGGGGTCGGCGGGCTGGGACGGAGAATGTGGCGGCCGCCGTTGGCTTGGCCCGAGCAGCGACGCTCTCGATTGCATCGATGCAGATCGAGCCGCAGCGTCTAAGACTCCTCAGAGACCGCCTTGAGGCCGGGATCATCAGTCGGATCGAGGGGACGCAGCGGAACGGGCATCTGGAACGGCGGCTGCCCAACACCTCGAACATCTCGTTTCGAGGAGCTGACGAGGAGTCTCTGGTTCTTGCGTTGGATTTGGAGGGGATCGCGGTCTCTGCCGGCGCCGCCTGCACCTCGGGTTCCCTGGAGCCGTCGCATGTCCTCGAAGCGATGGGGCGGAGGCCAGAGGTCCACGGGGGGGCTGTTCGATTCTCCCTAGGCGCCGGGACGACAGGGGCCGAGATCGAGGGCGTGCTCGACCTTCTGCCGGCGGTAGTGGAGCGGATCCGAGCCGCCAGGGGTTGCAGCGACCCCGAGCCGGCCTTGGCGTACAGATAAGCAGGTGATTTTCATGAGGCCCAGGCGACGAGTCGTGGTGGCGATGAGCGGTGGCGTTGACAGCTCGGTTGCTGCCGCCCTCCTCGTGGAGCAGGGGCTGGAGGTGGTCGGGATCACCCTCCGACTTCTGTCGGCGAGGAAGGCCACCAACGGCCCGGAGCGCTTCGATAGCTGCTGCTCTCCGAGGGATGTCGAAGACGCGAGGCTTGTGGCCGCCCAGCTTGGGATCCCGCACTACGTCTTGAACTACGAGCAGGAGTTCGACCGCGAGGTGATCGACGAGTTCTCCAGGGCGTACATGGATGGGCGGACGCCCAACCCCTGTGTTCTTTGTAACGAACGCGTGAAGTTCGGCTCATTGCTCCGGCGGGCGCTCGGGCTGGGCGCCGAGCTCTTGGCAACCGGCCATTACGCCCGGGTCGAGCATGACGGCAAGGCCGGCCGCCACCTTCTCCGTCGCGCCCGAGATCCCAGGAAGGATCAAACCTATTTCTTGTATGGCCTGACACAGGCCCAGCTTGCCCGCACCTGCTTTCCGATAGGCGAGATGACCAAGGCTCAGGTCAGGGGCGCGGCTGCCGCCCTGGGGCTGAAGGTGGCCACGAAGCCTGACAGCCAGGAGATCTGCTTTGTAACCGGCGACTATCGGACCTTCCTGCGAGAACGGCATGGAGACGGTTTCAGGCCGGGCTCCGTCAAGGACAGCGCGGGCAGGATCCTCGGCCAGCACCAGGGTCTGGCGCTGTATACCGTCGGCCAACGTAATGGCCTCGGGATCGGCGGCGATGGCCCCTTTTATGTCGTTCGGCTGGACCCTAAAGCCAACGAGGTCGTCGTGGGCAAAGCGGATGAGCTGCTGTGCCGGGAGTTTGTAGTTGAAAGGGCGAATTTCGTCGCCTGGGATCGGTTAGCAGAAGAACGGACAGCCCGGGTGATGGTGCGTTATAGGCAGCTTGCCGCCACGGCCGACCTCGTCCCCCTGCCGGGCGGCCGGATACGAGTCCGCTGGAGGGAACCGCAGCGACTGCCGGCACCGGGCCAAGCGGCGGTGTTCTACGATGCGTTGGAGCCCGATTTACTGGTGGGTGGCGCCACAGTCGCCCAGTAGGGGCTTGCCTTGAGCGGCGATGACCGAGACCCCTCGGCACAAGAGGGCGCCCCCTCTATTCTGCGCGAAAGGCTGGCGGAGGCCTCCCGCAGGATCAGGCTTCTGCGCGCCCTCTCTCGCGCGGTTCGCTTCGCCCTGCTCGCCCACCTGATCCTGGTCCCCTGGGTCCTGCTGAGGGGCTTGGCGCCGCTGCCATTCGCACTCTATGCTCTGGCGCTCCTCTTCGTGACGTTTGCTGGCACCGCTTACGGCCTCCTGTCCCCTCTTCCCCCCTCGCTGGTCGCACGCCTCCTGGACCACCGCCTCGCCCTGCGGGAGCGCCTTGGCAGCGCCCTGGAGGTGATGCATCGGCAGGGTCAGCCGATGGTTGACGCCCTTTTTGCTGACGCGGCGGCGGCTGCGGAAGGCGCCCGGCTCGCCACGGCCTTCCCGATGGCCCCCCCGGGAGAAGCCCGTTACCTGTTGCCCGTCCTGGCCCTCGCATCCGCCCTCTTCCTGCTTCCTCCATTGCCGCTGCGGATTCCAGGATCCCTTGTCTTTCTGAGAAGCCCCACTTCGGATGAGGAACAGCAGCCTCGCGCCGCCGAAGCAGCCCGGCCGGACAGCCGACACTGGGGGTTCCCGAAGGAGCCCCGCGAGCGGGAGGGCAAAGAGGCCAG
>JBGQJI010000062.1:0-13326 GCA_041498975.1 Methylomirabilis sp. (SeqCode) | reverse complement strand
GAGCGCCTCGCGGGTGACGATGATGAAGGTCAGCCGGTTGGGGGTCGAGACGTCCCACAGGGGGTAGAAGAGCCGCGCCCCGGGGTGCAGCTCGCTGTTCGCCCAGGCTGGCAGGGCCAGGCCGCACGCGAACAGGAGTGTGAGAGGAAGACTTGCCCATCGTCGCATTGCACCGCCTCCTTGGGTTGGATGGAGTTCAGGATCTGCCCGTCGTCGCTCCGCGTGGTCGTCTTGTGGCGCCCGGGTGGTCGGGCGGGGGCTGTGCCCCGGCGCTCCCCCCTGTCGCGCCGGGTCCCGCCTGGGGCGCCGCCGCGTCTGCTCCGGCCTCACCTCCTTCGATCCCCGAGAGCCACTCGTCGCGCCGTCCGCCTGTCGATTCGCACTGTTGAGAATATGACAGTACGAGAAACTCGGTTTTCTTATAGGCGAGTTGCCCCAGGTCTGTCAAGCAAAAACGTTCTTGTGATTGGTAGAGCGATTCTGTCCGGGGATAATCTCCATCTGATTCTGTCGATGTGGAGATCATACCCGCGACAGCGGAAAAACGGGATCGAGTGAGAATAATCCATCGCGTGGTGGCAACAGACAAGGCGGTTGACGGCGCAGGTCGAAAGTTGGTATCGTTGCGGCCCAGGAGCCTCGAGTGGCTGTGGGGGCCTGAAGCCGTGGGAGGATCGGCCATGGAAAATGAGAATGCCGGTGAGAGTCGCAGGCGAGTGTGTCTCGCCTTTTTGGCTTTCCTCCTCGTGTACCTCCCCCTTGATGCGTTTGACTTCGACATGTCCGACACCTTCGATGGGGGTGTTGTCCAAGTCAGGGTGCAGGCCGGGGAAGACGCCGTCAATTCGCTGCCTCACCCGGCGGTTATCATTCCGGGGGTTCCCTGCGCTGTTGCTGAATTGCACGGGATCGACTCCCTTTCGAAGCCGATTTGCAGGCTACCGATTGCTCGCAATTCCTTCAGCCTTCCACGATCCGACGACCCCCACGTGACGTCGCCGCACTCCGTTGCGTTTCCCGCACACATTTAGATTGGTTAGTCCACAACGTTGCCTTAGAGAGTGAATTGAACGCCTCGTGCCGGGATTTCCGTCTCGGTGCATGAAAAAGGGGACTTGATGAAGAGATGGCGGAATGCCCTCTTCGCGCTCCTCACCCTCGGCCTCCTCACGGTCGGGATAGGGGTGGCCACACTGAAACTTCGAAGCCCAAAGGCTACCCCCGTCTCGGATCGGGAACGGGACCAGCCTGCGGGCAAAGCCTCCGTCTTGACCGCCCTTGGTGTAGAGAAGACTCGACTGATCAAGGTGCCGCTGTCGATTCGGGAAAGGATCGGGCTTCAGGAGGAATCCGCTGAGTTCCGCGCCATCGAAGAGATCATGGCGGTGAACGGGATGATCGGGAGCCACCCCGATCTGACGGCGGCGATCAGCGCCAGAATCGAGGGAAAGGTCCTCGGCGCCTGGGGGCTCGCTGGTGACCCGGTCGAGAAGGGCCAGAGGCTTGTTGAGATCCGGAGCCTTGAACTGGGAAATCTCCAGACCGTGCTGATCCAGGCTTGGAATAGGCTTGGCTTGGCCAACACCGATCGGGACCTTGCCAGAGAGCTATCTGCCCGGAAGGCCATCGCGTTCAAAGAGCTGTTGCGGAAAGAGATGGAACAGAGGCAGGCTGCCCGCGAGGTGGAGGGATTGGAGGCCCGTCTGCGCCTTATCGGGATTGCCGAGAATGAGATCGAGCAGATGAAAACTTCCTCTCGGGCGTCGCCCTTGCTCATGCTCCGGGCCCCCATCGGCGGGGTGATCGTCGAGCGGAATGTCGCCCTTGGAGAAGCGGTGAAGCCGGAGCAGATCCTCTTTCGACTGGCCGATCTGCACCGCGTCCTCGCAGAGGGCGAAGCCTTCGAATCTCAAGCCGCGCGGCTTCGACGTGGACTGCTCGTGCGGCTCACGGTTGCCGCATTTCCCGGTCGCACGTTCGAAGGGCGCATCACGAGCATCGGCGCGGCGGTTGATCCGGAAAAGCGGACGATCAAGTTTCTGGCGGAGGTCGATAACCCTCCCGACGCTCAGCTTCGGCCGAACATGTTCGCTCAGATGACGGTGGTGATCAGACGGCGATCTAAGGTACTGGGGATCCCCCTGGCTGCCGTCCTCGCCGAGGGCGAAGAGGAGGCGGTGTTCGTGGCTACCCCGGACGGGTACGAGCGCCGCGCCGTCTCTCTTGGGCATCGCGATGACCGGTTTGTCGAGGTGAAGGAGGGTCTCACGAGGGGCGAACGGGTGGTGACCACCGGGAAGCGACAGCTCGAGGTTCTCTATCGAAGAGCGATCGAAGGGGGGACTGCAGGGCCTCCACGGGGAGAGGCGGAGACCGATGCCGATTAGCGCCCGCGAGCAGGGGGACCGACGGGATTACGATGTTTGACGCATTGATCGGGTGGTCGCTCCGCAATCGGCGGCTCGTCCTGGTCGGGTCCTTGCTCGTCGCGATCGCCGGCGCGATCAGCGCGAGGAACCTCACGCTCGATGTCTTTCCTGAGTTCGCGCCGCCGCAGGCGGAGATCCGGGTCGAGGTTCCGGGCTTTTCAGCCGAAGAGGTTGAGGCTCAGGTGACCATCCCGATCGAGGCTGCCCTTAACGGAACCCCGAATATCGCCGTCGTGCGTTCCTCTTCCAGTCCCGGACTCGCGGCCATCACTGTGGTATTTGAATGGGGAACCGATATCTACTTGACCCGCCAGCTCTTAAACGAGCGGCTTCGCCAGGCTCGGGAGCAATTTCCCGAGGGGGTGAAGGAGCCCGTGATGCTCCCTGTCATCTCTTCCCTTGGCAAGCTGCTGAAGTACGGCCTCACCTCGAGCGCGGGGGATGATCCACAGGCAGCCCTTGCACTCCGAACCTTTGCAGAGTGGGAAATCAAGCGACGGTTGCTGGCCCTCCCCGGGGTGGCCTCCGTCGTTTCCATCGGAGGCGGGGTCAAGCAGTATCAGGTCCTGGTGAATCCGCAGAGGCTGCAAGATCATCGGATCAGCCTTCAGCAAGTCGTCGAGGCCGCGAAGCAATCGAACAGCAATGTCCCGGGCGGGTTCTTGATCTCTTCGGATCAGGAGTATGTGGTCACCGGTCGGGGCCGCATCGGCTCGCTGGAGGACCTTCGAAACACGGTCGTGGCCTCGCGCAAGGGGGTCCCGGTCACCCTGGCACAGCTCGCGGAAGTTCGAGTGGGTTCGGAAGTCAAACGCGGCGATGGCAGCCTGAACGGAACTCCGGCGGTCATCGGGGCCGTCTTCAAGCTCTTTGGAGCCGACACCCTCACAACGACCTACGGGGTGGAGGAAGCCCTGAGGGAGCTTGAGCGGACGCTTCCTCCGGGCGTCCGGCTGCACCGCACCGTCTTCCGGCAGGCCAACTTCATCGAGGCGGCCGTGCAGAACCTGGGCGAAGCCCTCCTTGAGGGCGGCCTCATCGTCCTGGCAGTCCTGTTTCTCTTCTTCTTCAGTCTCAGACCGGCAGGCATCAGCTTTCTGGCCATGCCGATGTCATTCTTCCTCACCCTGATCATGCTCCGCGCCTTGAAGATCGGGGTCAACGTGATGACCTTAGGGGGGCTTTCCATCGCCCTGGGGGAGGTGGTGGATGATGCCATCATCGATGTCGAGAATATCTTCAGGCGCCTCCGCGAGAATCGACGGAAACCGACGCCTGAGCCGACCCTGTCCGTCGTCTACCATGCTTCGAGAGAGATCAGGGGATCGGTTGTCTATGCGACGGCCATTGTCGCGCTCTTCTTTCTCCCCGTCTTCTTCCTGTCGGGGCCGGAGGGCAAGATCTTCATGCCCCTAGGAGTGGCGTATATCGTCGCCATCTCCGCGTCGTTGCTGGTGGCGCTCACGCAAACACCTGTCCTCTGTTCTCTGTTTCTTACCCGGGCCAAGAAATGGCCGGGAGGGGACGGAGAGAGCCTGGTGGTGGCCAGGATGAAGGGATGGTATGCGGTGATCCTGGAGTGGGCTCTGGGCCATCCGGGCTGGGTAGTCGGGGTCTCTGCGGTGTTACTCGCGGCGGCCCTGGCGCTGATCCCCTTTCTCCGCCGGGAATTCCTCCCTGCCTTCCACGAGGGGAACCTGGTGATTCGTGCGGTTGCGCCGCCCGGGACTTCCCTGGCCGAGTCGATGCGCCTGGGGCGACAGGTCCAGGAGAGCCTGTTGAAGCATCCGGAGGTGGTCTCGGTAGGCCAGTGGGCAGGGAGGTCTGAGCTGGATGAGGATGCCTTCCCGGTGAACGCCAGCGAATTCGATGTCGTGTTGAGATTCGGGGCAGGGTCACCCGCCGGGCTGCTGCGGGCCATCCGCCAGGACCTGCGGGAGATCCCCGGCCTTACGTTTGCGGTGAGCGCCTTCATTGGCGAGAGGATCGACGAGGTTCTTACCGGGGTGCATGCGCAGGTGGCGGTCAAGATCTTCGGGCCGGATCTCGACGTGCTTCGGGAAAAGGGACGCCATGTCCTGAGAATCCTGGAGGGGATCGATGGGGTGGTGGACCTGAATCTGGAACCCCAGGTCGCCGTGCCCCAGCTTGTGATCAGGATCGACCGTTCGGCTGCCGCGCGGTACGGGCTGAAGGCACAGGAGGTCGGTCGGTTCATCGAGGCTGCCTTCAACGGCACAGTGGTGTCGCAGATCCTGGAGGGGCAAAAAAGTTTCGGCCTTCTCGTCCGCTTCGATAACGACTCGACGCGCAACGTGGCCGCCATCAGGAACGCGATGGTGGATACCCCTGGGGGGCTGAAGATTCCTCTGGGCATGGTGGCGAAGGTGGCGATCGAGGAGCGGCCGTACGTCGTGAATCGCGAGAATCTTTCGCGGAGGATCGTCGTGCAGTTCAACGTGGTCGGCCGGGACCTGGCTGACGTCATCGGGAAGGTCAAGAGACAGATCGCTGGGGAGGTGGTCTTGCCGGCAGGCTACTTCATCGAGTACGGCGGGCAGCATGAGAGCCAGCTCCGCAGCCAACGGACCCTGCTCTGGTTGGGGTTGTTAGCCTTCGCCGGGATCCTCCTCCTGCTGGTCCAGGCGTTCGGGTCTGTGAGGGCGGCGTGCCTCGTGCTCGCCAACCTCCCACTCGCCCTGATCGGTGGGGTGGGCGCTGCCTTCCTGACGGGGCGGGTCCTAAACGTCTCCTCCCTCATCGGGTTCATCGCCCTGTTCGGAATCGCGGCGCGCAACGGCATTATCCTGCTCACCCATTACCAGAGGCTGATCCGTGACGAAGGAAAAACGCTGCAGGAAGCCGTGATACAGGGATCGATGGACCGGGTGAATCCGATCGTGATGACCGCTTCAGTGGCCGCCGTGGGCCTCGTGCCGCTTCTCTTCGGAAGCCCGGCTGGGAAAGAGCTACAGCGGCCACTTGCATGGGTGATCTTGGGCGGCCTTTTTACCTCAACCTCATTGAACCTGGTGGTGGTTCCCACCCTGGTACGCCGGTTCGGCCTGGGGAATCTGTCCGGTGGGGAGGGCTCTTCAGCAGGCTGATGCGACCCGGGTATGCCAATCCGGAGGTTGACCTCGGTTTCCCTCGACCCACGGGGGCTTCGGCTGCTGCGGGCGGGCTCAGGCGCGTCGGGCTCAGCGAAGGACTTGCCGTGGGCTCCCACACGGGAACTCGGTGCTGGCCGTGGAACTTGAGGCCGCCAGAGCTCGTCCAAAACGGTTGACTTCTCAAGGGAGAGGCAGTATGCTGAGTCGCTTGATTCAGCCCTTTACTCATAGCCATCATGATGATGAGGAGTGCTCGATGCGATGCACTCGCGGCATCCTTGCAAGGATCGCCCTTGCGATGGCGATCGCGGCAGTTCCGACTTCGCACGTCTTCGCCTTGGATGACATCGGTCTCCCGATTCACCCCAAGGCGATCCCTTCCAGCATCGTTCGCAACTCGGGGAAGGGAGAAGGGACCAACTGGATTCAGGTCACCTTCAAGGCCAACGCGCCCTATGGGGAGGTGGTGAAGTACTACAAGGAGAAGACCGGTAGGAACGTGGAGATATCTCAACTCAGCTCCGAAACACTCATGAACACCCTCATACTGTTCAAGAAGGCCCCTCAGGATCAGATCAACGTCAACATCGTGAGCAAGGTTGGAAAGAAGGCCACGGAGGTCGAGATGACCCGCAACTACGTGAAGCAGTGATCAGTGGGTACAACACCGCCTCTCGGAGGGCTACCCATAACTTGAATTCATAGCAAAATGCCTCTATTCAGGAGGGAAAAAGGTTGACACGATTGCGCATTTAGACTAGTTAATTAGGGTGCTTGTGGGTGGACATCGGTAGCAATTTTCCTGGGCGGCAACCTAAACCGGTAACGAGGAAGGGAGGATCCCCGATGCGCGAGATCATGGTCGGCGAGTCGTTGGTGGGTGATGGCAATGAGGTGGCGCATATCGACCTGATGATCGGCCCGAAGAACGGTCCAGTCGGCGCGGCATTCGCAAGTCGCCTCGCCGATCAGACCGCGGGCCACAATGGCCTATTGGCGGTGCTGGCCCCGAATGTCCCGGCAAAGCCTTCGACAGTGATGTTCAACAAGGTGACCATCAAGGGGGCGACACAAGCGGTTCAGATGTTCGGTCCCGCCCAGGCGGCTGTAGCGAAGGCAGTCGTTGACAGCGTCTCCGAAGGGGTCATCGCAAAGAAGGACGCTGAAGACCTGGTGGTGGTTGTCGGCGTGTTCATCCACTGGGAGGCCACGGACAATAAGAAGATCTACGACTTCAACTACCGGGCGACCAAAGAGTCGATCCAGAGAGCGGTGTCTGAGCGGCCGTCCATGGATGAGATCCTGGCGCAGAAGGACAAAGCCAAGCATCCATTCGCATAGTCCGATCAGCGGATAGAGCTTCGAAGACATCGAAGGGGCTGGTGGTCGGGTCCGAGGAGACCGCGAACGGCCCGTGAGCGGGCTGAACGCTCTCTCGACCATCAGCTCCTTTGATCTTCTCAGCTCATCCCGTGCGAGCCCTTCACAAGCATTCTCCTCGTCCCTGCCCGCGCTGGGTTGAGTCTGTCGCAGGCTCTCCTGGCGTGGAGAGGGATGGGCCGAAGGTGAGCCGTTCACGGTTCACAGTGTATCGTCAACCGCCAGCATCGGGTTGATTGCCTCAGTGAGGTCCTATGGCAACGGAACGAAAACATCTGCTCTATTTTTTGACCAATGAAGAGCATCCCAGTCCGTTTGATGTCAACATGGCCTATGACGCCGGCTTCCATGCCGTGATTCCTTACGGGCGTGTGACCGAAGAGTCGGCGGCGCTCCTGGTCCAGGACATTATTTTCTCCAGAGGCCCGAAGGGGGCCAAGTACACGGCGATCCTCATCGGCGGCAACGACGAGGATCTTGCTGAACGGATTCGACAGACGGCCGTCAAGAACATGTTCCCGCCATTCCAGTGCTCGATGATGGTCGATCCAAAAGGGGCCTACACCACTGCCGTATCCCTTGTCGCTAAAGTGGACAAGGCGTTGGGAGGGCTCAAGGGAAAGAAGGTGGCGATCCCGGGAGGGACCGGACCGGTCGGGAGGGTCGCGGCTACGCTGTGCGCGAAGCAGGGCAGTGAAGTGATCATCGGTTCCCGCCGGCCGGCCGAAGTGCAAAAATTGGGGCAGCAGCTTTCAGAGCGCACGGGCGGGGTTGTCAGGGGCGTCCAGATGGCGACGGACGAAGATAAAATCTCGCACCTGCGTGACGTGAATTTGATCCTGACCACCGGCAAGGCGGGGATCGAGATGATTTCCGAGGCAGTCCTGAAAACGCTTCGGCCCGGCACCTACGTGGCGGATGTGAATGCCGTGCCTCCTACCGGCATCCATTCCCTCAAGGTGGACGATGACATGAAGGAGATCGCCCCGGGCATCAGGGGGATCGGAGCTCTCGCCATAGGCGTGTTGAAGTATGACGTCGAGATCGAGATGCTCGAGACGATCCGGACCTCCGACAAGTTCGTGGTGCTCGATGAGAATTCGGCCCTGGAGATCGCGAGGAGGCGCCTTTCCGCGTAAGCGGCTGGCGCCGTGGGAACACCACAGGTGGAACAACGAGGTTGAACCGGCACTGGCCTGAGAAAAGGACCTGGGATGGGGATTCAGGGGAAAGTCGTCATCGTGACCGGCGCGAGCCGCGAGGGCCAGGTGGGGGAATTCCTGGCCAGGGCTTTCGCTCGGGAGGGCGCGAATCTCGTCGTGAGCGCCAGGACTGAGGCGAACACCCAGCGAGTTGCTGAAACGATAAGAGCCGCAGGTGGCCGGGCGATCGGGGTTGGCGTGGACGGCACGTCGGAGGCGGAGGTGGCGAGGCTGCCTGAGCGCGCGTTGGCCGAGTATGGAAAGATTGATGTGCTCATCAACCTGGCCGGGGGGTTGACCAAATACGGTCCGGCGGTGGAGCTCTCTATCAAAGATTGGACGGACGAGCTTCATAACAACCTGACGACCACTTTTCTCTGTTCCAAGGCGGTTATCCCCCACATGACCAGGGCGAAGTCTGGAAAGATCATCAACTTCGCCTCAGTGGGCGCGTTGACACCGATGGCCCAGATGGCGGCGTACAACTGCGCGAAGGCCGGCGTCGTGGCCCTGACGAAGACCCTTGCCCAGGAGCTGAAGAAGTTCAATATTCATGTCAATGCCATCGCGCCTGGGCTGGTCGAGACCAAGTCGAACGTCGAGATGATGAAACCTTCGCCCGAAGATCTGGTCAAGAAGTGGGTCAGCCTGGACGCGGTGGCCAACGTCGCTGCCTTCCTGGCTTCCGAGGCGTCCGATGGGATCACCGGCCAGGTCATTCCCGTCTACGGGAAAGGGATCTGATGTCCGGAACCGAGTCTGCGAACGCGCGGCACTGAGGCTCAAGGAAGCCGCCGATTCGGTCGGCCTGGCTGCGAGGCATCTGAATCCGGACCGGCCTATTGGGCCGATTTGTTTGTGCCAGAATTCTGTTCGTGGATAGGAGTGAGCCCCAGGTGCTTGAAAGACGGTTCACATTGATCACCGGCCGAACGACGAGGCAGGGAAGGTCCGTCCATCTCGGGAAAGAGGCCAAGGAATTCCTCGAGGAGACCTCGACCCTGCAGATGAATCCGAAGGACATCGAAGCCTTGCAGCTTCATGACGGGGATCAGGTTCGGCTCAGAACGCAATACGGCTCGACAGTGCTCAAATTGAAGAAGGGAGATATCCCCCAGGGCCTGGTCTTTGCCGCCTACGGGGGATTCATCAACGCACTCGTCGGCCCGGATACCCAGGCGACCGGGATGCCGGATTCGAAAGGGATGGAGGTGGAAGTTGAGCGCTATGGCTGAGAGCGTTGGCGTGAAAGAGCTACGAGTCGTCGAAGGGGTGACCTGCCCGTTCTGTGGCGTCCTCTGCGATGACCTGGAAGTCCATGTGGTGGACGGCAAGATCAAGGATGTCAAGAACGCTTGTGTCCTTGGCAAGGACACGTTCATGCATCACTTGGAGGGTTGGGCCACACCGAGGATCAAGGGGAAGCCGGCGACCATAGATGAGTGCATCGACGCGGCAGCGGAGATATTGGCAAAAGCCAAGTACCCTCTGATATATGGGCTCGACTCGACCGAGCTGAACGCGCAGCGCAAATCGATCGAGCTGGCCGATCTGATCGGGGCGAACATCGATCACACCTCGTCGGTCTGCCACGCCCCGAGCCTGCAGGCGGTCCAGACGGTCGGCATCTCCAGTTGCACTGTGGGAGAGGTGAAGAACCGCGCCGATCTGATCATCTTCTGGGGGTGCAACCCTGCGGAAGCTCATCCCAGGCATCCCAGCCGCTACTCGGTGACGGCCAAGGGGCTGTTCACCCCAAAGGGAAAGAAGGACCGGATGATCATCAACGTGGACGTCAGGCCCACACCGACGACACGGATGGCCGACGCCTTCATCCAGATCAAGCCGAATTCCGACTACGAGGTGTTCTCTGCCCTCAGGGCCATGCTCAAGGGCCACGAGCTGGATCAAGCCGAGGTGGGCGGAGTGGCGATCGACGAGTGGAAGACCCTCCTGGAGAAGATGAAGACCAGCAAATTCGGGATCCTCTATTGGGGGATGGGTCTGACCATGAGCCGGGGCAAGTATCTGAACGTTGTTGCGCTCCTGATGCTGACCCAGGATCTCAATCGGTTCACCAAGTTCCTGGCTGCGCCGATGAGGGGTCATGGCAACGTGGTGGGAATGGCCCAGGTGCTGACGTGGCAAACTGGTTATCCGTTTGCGGTGAACATGAGCCGCGGCTATCCTCGTTTCAACCCGGGTGAGTACTCCGTGGCCGATCTGTTGGCCCACGGAGAGGTGGATGCTGCGATGATCCTAGCAGCCGACGCCATCGGGAACTTTCCGGCCAAGATGGCCGAGCATCTGCAGTCGATTCCGATGATTGCTATCGATCCCAAGGAGAGCGAGACGACCAAGGTTGCCACGGTGGTGATCCCGACGGCTCAGGCCGGCATCGCCGCCGGGGGGATGGCGTACAGGATGGACCACATCCCCCTTGTCATGAAGAAGGTGGTTGACTCGCCCTACCCGTCGGACCGCGAGGTCCTGGAGCGGATCATCGCGAAGGTCGTGGCCATAAAAAGCGCCGGGAACGGCGGTCGCGTGCCAGCCGGCAAAGCCAGGGGTTGAGTGTGATAGGACATTCCCTCAAAATCGTAGGCGGCGAAGTCTATGATCCCGCGAACGGCATCAATGGCGCCGTCAAAGAGATCTGTATTGAGGACGGCAAGATCGTAGACTCATGCAAGTCGCCCGCCGAGGTGATTGACGCGACGAACCTGGTGGTCATGCCGGGCGGGGTTGATATCCATACTCACATTGGCAGCCCTGCCGTCAACGCGGCCCGCGGCTTCAGGCCGGAAGACCATAGGCATGCGGTGTTTGCGAAGAAACCAGGCTTCAGGTCCGGCGTCGGCTTTACGGTCCCGTCCACCTTTGCAACCGGCTATCTCTACACCAGGATGGGCTACACCACGGTGATGGAGGCAGCCAATGCTCCCATCGGTGTCCGCCACACCCATGAAGAGTTAATGGACATCCCGATCGTGGACAAGGGGCTGTATATCCTCATGGGGAACAACGAGATCGTTTTGAAATACCTCAAGGCGGGCGAGCTGGAGAAGGTCAAGCGATACGTCGCCTGGCTCCTCCGGTCACTCAAGGGTTACGGCATCAAGCTGGTCAATCCGGGCGGGGTCGAGCAATGGAAATATGGCAAGGACGTGGAAGGGCTGGATGACAAGGTCTACTACTTCGATGTCACGCCGCGCCAGATCCTGAAGGCCCTGGCCTGGGTCAACGAAAGCCTTGGGCTGCCCCATCCGATCCACCTGCACGCCAACCGCCTGGGCATTCCCAACAACTACCTGACCACGCTTGAGACGATGCGGACCCTCGAAGGCTCCAGACTTCACATGGCGCATCTCCAGTTCCATAGCTACGGCGGCGAGAACTGGGGCGGGTTCTGCTCCAAGGCGGCAGAGGTGGCCGAATATATCAACGCCCATCCGCACGTCACGACGGATATCGGCCAGGTCGTGTTCGGAGACGCCACCACCATCACGGCGGACGGGCCCTGGCAGTACAGGCTATATAAGCTGAGCAAGAACAAATGGTATAACGCGGACGTAGAAGTAGAGACGGGGTGCGGCATCGTCCCGTATACCTATCGGGAGAAACACTATGTGAATGCTATCCAGTGGGCCATCGGGCTCGAGCTCTTCCTGCTGATCCGTGACCCGTGGCGGGTGTTCCTGTCAACCGATCATCCCAACGGCGGCCCATTCATCTTCTACCCCTGGATCATCAAGCTGCTCATGGATAAGGAATTCCGCGCCGAGATGATGAAGCGTGTGCACAAGCGGGTGCTGTCGGACACCACCCTCCCGAACCTCGATCGCGAGTACACGCTTTCCGAGATCGCCATCATCACCCGGGCTGGCCCGGCCAGGGCCTTGGGCCTCGAGCGCAAGGGGCATTTAGGCGTTGGAGCGGATGCCGACATCACCATCTATCCCAAGGATAGCGACCGGGAGCGGATGTTCGAGCACCCTGTGTATGTTCTTAAGGACGGGGAAATCGTCCTGCGGGAAGGCGAGCTCGTTGACAGTCGGCTAGGGAAGACCCTGTTCGTCGTCCCGCCAGACGTGGGCGAGATGGAGCCCGAATTCAAGGCCGAGTTCGAGAACTTCTACACGATCGAGTACGAGAACTTCGCGATCGACATCCAGGACATCCCCAACCGCGAGGCGATCCCCGCAGGAGCCGCTCGCTAACTGTTACAAACGCATTAATGAAAGCGTCATTGCGAGAAGCGAAGCGACGAAGCAATCTCGCAGGACTGCAGATGAGGTAGGCGAGATTGCCGCGCTCCCTTTGGTCGCTCGCAATGACAATGTAACAACACCTGATTCGTTCGCTTTGGATAGCCGCTCGCCTGCCCCCCTCTCCCCTCCTTCTCCCCTCTGGGCGGGGGTGAGGGGGAGTTTGACGGAGCTCACATGGAAATCAACGGCGTTCCGATTGATGAGACGTATGCCGAAGCGTTCACCATGTACGCCAGCCGCGTGCTGATCACTGCCATCAGCAAGGAGTGGGCGTTGGAGGCGGCCAGAAGCATGGCCGGCTTCGGCACGTCGGTCATCGGCTGTGGCTGTGAGGTCGGCATCGAGCGTCCTGAGCCGGAAGAGACCCCAGACGACCGTCCTGGTGTGAGCGTCCTCTTGTTCGCGCCGTCGAAAAAGGCTGTTGAGGAGCAGCTCATCAAACGGATCGGTCAGAGTGTGATGACCTCCCCCACCTCGGCCTGTTACAACAACCTGGAAGCGGAGGACCGACTCTCAGTGGGTGGCAAGCTTCGCTTTTTCGGGGACGGCTTTCAGATCAGCAAGCGCCTGGACCCTGCGATCATCGGGAATGGGGGCCGCCCGAGACGCTTTTGGCGGATCCCCGTCATGGACGGAGAGTTCATCGTGGAGGACCGTTTCGGTGTGCAGAAAGGGGTGGCCGGCGGAAATTTCCTCCTACTAGGAAATGAGCTTCCGGCTGCGTTGCAGGCGGCGGAGCGTGCGGTCGAGGCGATGCGGCAGGTGAAGGGGATCATCATGCCGTTCCCGGGCGGCATTGTCCGAAGCGGGAGCAAGGTCGGCTCGCGCTACAAATTTCTTAATGCCTCAACCAACACCGCCTTTTGCCCGTCCCTGAGGCGGCAGGTCCAGAGCGAGTTGCCGGAGGGGGTCGGGGCGGTCCTCGAGGTCG
>JBGQJI010000061.1:0-13517 GCA_041498975.1 Methylomirabilis sp. (SeqCode) | reverse complement strand
CTCTACCCTGGCCCGGAATCCCCCACAATCATGGCCGTGATCGATCTGGAGGGCGGCGGCCGACTCTTCACACAGATGACGGATTGCGATCCCGAGGCGCCACGGATCGGGATGGACGTGACGCTCACGCTCAGAAAGTTCCATGAGTCGAAGGGGTACACTCACTACTTCTGGAAAGCCAAACCGATGCGTGTTGAGTCATAACATGCGCATTGGTTCCCCCTCCCGGCGGTTGGGGGAACCACACCCTCACTCCAAGCGAAGGATCGAAGGCATGATGAGCATTCGGGACAAAGTCGCCATCATCGGGGTCGGTATGACGAAGTTCGGCGAGAACTTCACCCAGAGCTACTCGGACATGATCGTGGAGGCAGCGTACCAGGCTTTCGAGGATGCGAAGGTCGCGCCGTCACAGATCCAGGCCGCCTGGCTCGGGACCTGTTTCCCCGATTCCGGGGGCTACCAGGGGAACGCCGGCGCCTCCCTGGCCGATGCCCTCAGCCTCTACAACGTCCCGATCAGCCGCGTGGCCAACTATTGCGCCACCGGGACCGACGCGTTCAGGAATGCCTGCTTTGCCGTCGCCTCCGGCGTCTATGACATCGTGCTCGTGGTGGGCGCGGAGAAAATGCGCGACGTGCCTCCGCGCGAGAGCTTGGTGGGCCAGTTAGCCGAGACCGGCCATCCGGTCGTCGGCAAAGGAGTCACTGCCCCAGGGATGTTCGCCCTTTTTGCGACCCGCTATTTCGATGTTTTCGGCATCGGTCGAGAGACCCTTGCCAAGGTGGCGATGAAGAACCACCGGCACGGCAGCCTGAATCCCAACGCCCACTTTCAGAAGGAGATCACGCTGGAGCAGTACCTCAAGGCGCCCATGGTGGCCGATCCCCTGAGTCTGTACGATTGCTGTCCTCAGACCGATGGCGCGGCTGCGGCAGTGATCTGCCGGGCCGACCTGGCCTCAACCTTCAGCCAGGAACCCATCCTGGTTCAAGGCCTGGGCCTCGCCAACCCGGTGGGTGACGAGCTGCCTTTCGATCCCGAGTCCGATTTCATCTCCTTCCGGGCTACGAAGGAGGCGGCCCAGCAAGCCTATGACCAAGCGGGAATCAAAGACCCGCTCGAGGAGATCGACGTCGCCGAGGTGCACGACTGCTTCACCATCACCGAGCTTGTGACTTACGAAGACCTTGGGTTCTGCTCGAAAGGCGAGGGGGCGCGCTTCATCGATGAAGGGGTCCCATCCCTGGAGGGCGAACTGCCGGTCAACACCAGCGGCGGTCTCAAGTCGTGCGGCCATCCGATCGGCGCCTCAGGCCTCCGGATGATCGGGGAGATCACCAACCAGCTCCGTGGCCGGGCCGGCCGCCGACAGGTCAAGCGCGCCAAGCGGGGCCTTGTCCACAACCTGGGTGGCCTTGGCGCCGTCACCGGCGTGATCGTTTTGGCGACCTCAAGCTAGTGGCCTCTCGTGCATCGTTCGAACCAACCGCCGGCAACACGCCCCTTCTCTTTAAAGCCGGACCTCCGCGCGATCGGAAGCCGCCTCACGTCGGAGAAGGGCCGGGAATGGCTTCATCTCTCACTACGCATGAAATCGGTGTATCTCGCAATTCTCTTGCGCGGACATCCCGGAGATGATAGATAACACACTATCACTACCGACGGTTTTTCTGCCGTCATGAGGAGGCCACATGCTGGGACACCCCCAGATCATTGAACTGTTGAACAGTGTGCTCCGTAAGGAACTTACCGGGATCAACCAATATTTCGTTCACGCCAAGATGTGCGAGAACTGGGGGTATAAGGTCCTGGCAAAGGTGATTCATGATGAATCGGTAGATGAGATGAAACATGCCGATAAGATCATCGACCGCATACTCTTCCTCGACGGGACCCCGAATATGTCCGGCTACGATCGGATCATGATCGGTGCCAACGTCAGACAGCAATTGGGGAACGACCTCGCGTTGGAGATGGCCGCACTGCAGGTATTAACTCCCGGCGTGAAACTCTGTCTCGAGCTGGGAGACACCGGAAGTCGAGAGTTGCTGGAGCACATCATGATCGATGAAGAGCACCATGTGGATTGGATCGAGGCGCAGCTCCACAAGATCGGTGAGCTCGGCTATGAGAACTATTTAGCGCAGCAAATCTACCAAAAGAGCTGACTCTCACGCGGGCTGTTTCGAAGTGGTTCGACATGGTCGGGACGTCGGTGACGATGATGTCATCGATTCGAGGAGGAGGCTCGGATGAACGGCAATCAACCACGTGCGGTACTCGACAGGAGATACCTTCGCACAGCAACAGGAACGAGTGCGCTTCTCTTTTCGGCGATCGGGCTGTCCCTGCTCTTGTCCGCCTGCGCCAAGAGACCCGAAGTCGTAGCCACCCCCCAACCGCCCACGGCCGGCGGTCCCTCCGTGCAGGAGCCCGGAACACAAAAACCGGGCCAGCCTGGGCTCGGGTCCACGGTGACCGAACCCGGAGCCACGTCTGAGCCTGGAGCCCCGGCTGCGGGAGGTCCGAGAGGTGGCCCGGGAGGTCCTTCGACCGGGCAAGTGCCCGGTGAGGCAAAGCCCGGTGAGGCGGGCCGGGGCCCATCCGAGGGTGGAGCAGGGGCTGGAGGGGCTGGACCCTCGGCCTCACTGCCGCCAGGCAGCGAGGCGGTGCCGCTCCCACCGTCCCCGCCGAGAGAGGAACCAGTCCCCCGGGTCGCCCAGTTGACTCCCAAAGTATCCCCTCTGCAGGATATCTTCTTCGACTTCGACAAATCAGAGATCCGTCTCGATGCAAAGGCATCCCTGGCGGAGGACATCACATGGCTGAAGGCGCATCCCCAGGCTGCCATCACAATCGAAGGACACTGCGACGAGCGGGGTACGAGCGAGTACAATCTCGGGCTGGGAGAGAGGCGGGCCAAAGCAACCAGGGACTACTTGGTGGCGTCCGCGATCAACGGGAAGCGGATCACCACCGTGAGCTACGGGAAGGAGCGACCCTTTGTGCTCGGGCATGATGAGACGGCCTGGAAATGGAATCGGAGGGCCCACTTCCTCGTCACGAAGGAGTAGACGGCACAGACGGTTCCGAGTTCCAGGTGCCGGGCGCCAGGTCAATACCGAGATTGGAAAATCGCATGTTGATTTTCCCCATAGGTCCTACATCGGGTGGAGGAGTCCAACCCTGAGGAAGGGAAATCGGGAGCGTGCTCGAACGACCCTCCGACGGGCGATATGCACTTAAAAACCGACCACCTCGAAGATGTCCGCCTCTTCAAGACTTCTGCGGCGAAGCTCTGGTTCGGGCTGCTACTGCTTGCCCTCCTTGTGACTCCAACGCTAATCGAAGGCTATCTCCTCAGCCTGCTGGCCCTGGCCGCCATTCACATCATCATCGCCATCGGCCTGAACCTTCTGATCGGGTACACCGGACAGATCTCGCTCGGCCATGCCGGCTTCGTCGCGATCGGCGCGTATACTTCTTCACTCCTGATGCTAAATCTCCATCTGCCCTTCGCGCTCGCGCTGCCGATGGCTGGCGTCGTGGCAGGATTTTTCGGCTTCCTCGTCGGTTTGCCGGCTCTCAGGCTCACGGGTCCTTACCTCGCCATCGCCACGCTGGGCTTCGGCATTGCGGTCGGCCAGATCCTGGTCAAGTGGGAAGCCCTCTCCGGGGGCTCCCTCGGGATCCACCCCCCCAAGCCCTCGATCGGGCCGCTCCTCCTGCGCACCGAGACGCACTTCTATTACCTTGCGGTATCCATGATGCTCCTCATGACCTTCATGGCAGTGAACCTTACAAAGTCGAAGATCGGCCGTGCCTTCATCGCGCTCCGCGAGAGCGAGATCGCCGCTCTCGCGATGGGGGTCAACCTCACGCTGTACAAGACCCTGGCCTTCGCCATCAGCGCCTTCTACGCCGGCATCGGGGGCAGCCTCATGGCGCACCAAATCGGCTATATCAGTCCGGACGGCTTCAACCTGCTAAGCTCGATCTACTTCCTGAGCATGATCGTCATCGGCGGCCTGGCCTCGATCCTCGGATCCATCCTCGGCGCCCTCCTCCTCACGGCGCTTCCCTATTTTCTTTCAGGGGTCAAGAACCTCCCCATGGTCATATACGGCGCTTGCCTCATCCTCGTAGTGATGTTCGAGCCGTATGGCCTCAGAGGTCGGTGGATGAAGCTCCGCCTCTACTGGCGCCTGTGGCCCTTTTAGTAACAGTTCCGAGTTCCGGGTTTGGAGTTTCGGGTCCCAAGATGCGGGCTTGAGATTCCATCACTCGAAACCCGTAACGCGAAACTCGAAACTTCTCTTGTGAGCGATGCTTCCCCAACTCATAATCAGCGGGCTGGCGATAGGAAGCCTGTACGCTCTCGTGGCCCTGGGTCTGGTCATGATCTACAAGGCCTCTCATGTCTTTAACTTCGCCCATGGCGACATGGCGATGGTCAGCACCTTTCTGACCTTTACCCTTCTGGAAACCCTCCGCCTCCCCTTCCTCCTGGCATTCCCTTTGGCCGTGGTGGCGTCGTTCCTCTTGGGCGCGATGTTCGAACTCTGCCTCCTGCGGCCCGCGAAACAACCTAGCCCTCTCGGTCTTATCATCATCACGGTGGGCGCTCAGCAGATCCTCTACGGAGTCGCGGGCTGGATCTGGGGGCACGACACCAAGGCCTTCCCCTCCCCTCTCTCGGACGTGAAGATCTATCGAGTCGGCGGGCTGGTCATAAGCGAGGTCAACCTCTGGATCCTGGTGGTGAGTCTGGTCTTGATGCTTGCCCTTCTCCTCTTTTTTCGATACGCAAAACTCGGGATCGCCATCCGCGCGATGTCGGACAACCTTACTACCGCCAGGTTGATGGGGGCGAGGACTTCCTGGCTCTTATCGCTTACCTGGGGGCTCGCGTCAGTCCTGGGGGCCGTGGCCGGCATCCTCATAGCTCCGATCACCTTCCTCGATCCCAACATGATGCTAAACCCGCTCCTGAAGGCATTCGCCGCAGCGACCCTGGGGGGGATGAACAGTTTTGCCGGGGCAGTCGTGGGGGGCGGGAGCCTCGGGATCTTGGAGAACCTGGTTGGCGGCTACCTCACCCCAGAGCTCAAGGACAGTGTCGCCTTTTTTGTCATCATCCTCGTTCTTTGCGTGAGGCCGAGCGGCCTGCTGGGGCACCACTATCGACGACGTGTCTGACACCTTACCTACTGGTACCGGCCAACCAACTTCGCCCAGCGGCGAGGCTCCACCCCGGGGCACTCCCTGCGACGTACCTGACAATGTACGCCGGGTACTCGCGCAGGGTGGGTGCCCCCGTCGGCCGCGCCTTGCTATGCTCGTTTCTTTGACCGGCACAGCGCCCACCAACTTTAAGGTAAGCCAACTGGAAGGGCGCAAGGAGGAAGCGTGAGGCGAACGCGAGGAACCAACGGTCAATTCCGAAGCTTTCGGCTGTCGCTTTTGGGTCTGGTCATAGGATTGAATGCGCTCAGCACCGTTTTCGCCGCCGAGGTCGGTGTCACAGATACCACAATCAAGCTCGGCACCTATCAGCCCCTGTCAGGTCCCGCTGCCCCATATGCAACCCTGGGCCGAACGCTGTCGGCGTACTTCACAATGCTGAATGACAGAGGCGGGATCCATGGGAGGAAAATCGAGCTGTTGATCCGGGATGACGGCTACAATCCCGCCAATACCCGTCTCGTCGTCAAGGAACTGGTAGAACGGGACAAGGTGTTCGCCTTCGTTGGTGGCCTTGGGACGGCGACGGGCCTGGCTGTGATGGATTATCTGAACGACACCAGGATCCCTCACGTCGCCCCCGCAAGCGGCTACAGCGGCTGGTCGAATCCACCGAAGAGATATATCTTCGCGCAGTCGATCAACTACTCGGTCGAATCGAGACTCCTCACGCACTATGCGGCCGAACAACTCAAGGCTAAGAAGCTCGCTGTCTTCTACCAAAACGACCCGCTCGGGAAGGAAGGGCTAGAGGGGGTCACGGACATGGCCAGGAAGAAACGCCTGCCGCCGATCGCCACCATCTCCTACGAGCGAACCGACACCGACTTTTCCTCCCACGCGTTGAACCTCCAGCGATCAGGGGCCGACATCGTCCTGCTCTGGTCGATCTCAAAGGCAACGGCCTCTCTCCTGAAGGAAGCCGCCAGGATCGGCTACAGGCCGAAGTGGATCAGCAGTTTGGTGAACTTGGATCCTGTGATGTTCAAACTGGCCGGCGAAGCCTGGGAGGGTGCCATTGTGGCCTCCCCTTACACCCTTTACGATGCCCCGGAGGCCGCACCCTATCGGAAGTTTATGCAGAAGTATCTGCCCGGTGAGCCGATCGGCGGCTTCTCCATCGGCGGCTACGCTGTGGCCGAGATCATGGCCGAAGCGCTGCAGCGCGCAGGCCGTGACCTGACCAGGGAACAGCTCGTCCAGGCCCTTGAAACATTCAACAACTGGAATGGGGTCATGGCGCATCATATCACCTGGGGTCCGGGAAGGCGGCAAGGGCAGAACTCCCTCTTCTTCGCTAGGGCCCAGAAGGGCGAGTACGTGAAGATCAGCGACTGGATGACGCTGGACTAGTGCCGTTCCAACTTGTTGCCGCTAATCGCCGACAGAAGCCCTGCGAAGAACTATCGCGTTCCCTCGTGCCGTTCCAACGTGTTCGGACACATGACAAGGCATTGGGACGGCCGAGGCAGATGCCTGCGGATCAGTGTGATGCTAGGCGGAGAAGGTTGGACCGGCGCGAGCCTCAGCATTGTGGCATAAATGGGTAAAACGGCACTAGCGAACAGTGGCTTCGTCTAGCGAAGGGACTCCGATCGGAGCGCCTTCCCCACGTTCTGATGCCATGGGCAGCGATCGTCCACCACTCTTGCAGATCGAAAGCCTTTCCCTCCAATTCGGCGGGGTGGCAGCGCTGAGAGGCGTCAGCTTCTCAATCGAACGAGGGACGATCTCCTCCATCATCGGTCCCAACGGCGCCGGAAAGACCACCATCTTCAATTGCATCAGCCGGCTCTACCGCCCCGACCGCGGCCGAATCTTCTTCAAAGGACAGGACCTCCTGAAACTCCGCCCCCATCAAGTGGCCACGCACCGGATCGCCAGGACATTTCAGAATCCTGAACTGTTCTCCCACATGACCACTCTCGATAATCTGCTCCTCGGCCGACACAGCCGGATGAAGATCGGCCTTCTCGGGGCGGCAACGTGTTCGCCATGGAGCGCTCGCGAAGAGCTCCGTCATCGCGAGGCCGTAGAGCGGATCATCGAACTTCTCGAACTGCACTCTGCGCGAGACCAGCTCGTTGTCACCCTGCCATACGGCACGCGGAAGCTGGTCGAACTGGGACGGGCGTTGGCCCTCGAGCCTGAATTACTTCTGCTGGACGAACCATCCGCCGGAATGAACGCCGAGGAGAAGCAGGACCTGAAGCTCTGGATTCAGGATATCCGGGACGAGCTGGAGGTCACAATCCTCCTCGTGGAGCACGACATGAGCCTGGTCATGGGGATTTCTGATATGGTCCTGGTCCTGAACAACGGCGAGGCAATCGCATCGGGTCGTCCGGAGGACATTCGGACGAATCCAGAGGTGCTTCGCGCCTATCTGGGCAAAGAGGAAGCCGGTGCCGGTCCAAATAACGTCGTCTAGCGGTGAGGCTTCACCCAGGGACACTCCCTGCGACGTACCCGGAAACGTACGCCGGGTACCCACAAAGTGGGTTCGGTCCCATGGACCGCGCCTTGCCATGCTCGTTTCTTGGCCCGGCACGCGCCTCACGAACTGAATGGAGTACTCGTTGGAGGAAAGCACGTGCTGAAGGTTCACAACGTCGAGACCTTCTACGGTCCGATCCGAGCGTTGGCGGGGGTCTCCCTGGAAGTCCCAGTTGGGAGCATCGTCACGCTTCTTGGTCCGAACGGGGCGGGAAAGACGACGATTCTGAACACGGTCTGCGGCCTTCTGGAGGGCCAGCCGGACAGGGGAACGATCGAGTTCAAGGGGAAGCGGCTGAACGGCCTGAATCCGGAAGAAATCGTTCGGCTTGGAATCACCTATGTGCAGGAGGGACGGCAGATCTTCGAGGAACTAACCGTTGATGAGAACCTGGTGATGGGGGGGTACGTCCGTCGAGACGCAGACGGCCTGCGGCGCGATCGCGGGAGAATCATGGGCTACTTCCCTCTCCTTGGCGAACGCCGGCATCAACTCGCAGGCACGCTCTCTGGAGGGGAGCAGCAGATGCTGGTCATCGGTCGAGCGCTGATGGCTCGACCGAGGCTGTTGCTCCTCGACGAACCATCGCTGGGCCTGGCTCCAACGATGGTGAAAGAGAGCTTCCGGATCATCAAGACGATCAACGAGGAAGGAACAACCGTCCTTCTCGTGGAACAGAACGCCAAGATGGCGCTCCAAATCGCCCACTACGGCTATATCATCGAGGCTGGCAAGATCGTGCTGTCCGGCGAGGCCCAGAGCCTCTTGGAGAGTGAGAAAGTGCGGGACTATTACCTCGGTGTCGCCGGCGACATCCCGCCGAAAGGGTTCAGGCGCTACAAGAAAAAAACGCGATGGCGCTGAGCACCGCAGCAGCGACACCCGTACGGGTGCAGCTTCGCCTATCTAGAATACGTCCCTATTCATACATCGCCTCGATCAGGTTCTTATAGCGCTCGCTGATCGCCCTTCGCTTCACTTTCATGGTGGGACTGACGTCGCCATCTTCCGGGTCGAGCTGCTTGTCCAGGATCACAAACCTCTTGACGCTCTCGACCTGGGAAAGGGTGGAGTTCACACGTTCCACCTCTCGACCGACCAGCGTCTGAACCTCGGGCTTTTTTGCCAGGTCGCTGAAGGTCGTGAAGGGAACCCGGCGCTGCTGGGCGAAACTGACGACATTCTCCTCGTCGATGACGATGAGGGCCGTCAGGTACTTCCGGCGGTCGCCAACCACCACCGCATCCGCGATAAAAGGGCTCGATTTGAGCTGGTTCTCGATCATCTGCGGCGCGATGTTCTTCCCGCCTGCGGTGATGATGAGATCCCTCTTCCGGTCGGTGAGCTTGAGGAAACCTTCCGCGTCCAGCTCGCCCACGTCCCCGGTGTAAAGCCAGCCATCGTGACGCGCCTCCTCGGTCGCCTGGGGATCCTTGAAGTACCCCTGGAAGATGTGCCGCCCGCGCAGAAGGATCTCGCCGTCCTCCGCGATCTTGACCTGGCAGCCGGGAATGGCCTGCCCAACCGTCCCCAGCTTGATCCTTGGGCCGAGGTGGGCGGTGGCCGGCCCGCAGTTCTCTGTCTGCCCGTAGATTTCCCTGATCGGGACGCCGATGCTCTGGAAGAACTCCAGGAGACTTGGAGAGATCGGCGCGGCGCCGGAGGCGACATAGCGGGCCCGGTCGAGCCCAAGGTGCTGCTTGAGCTTCCTGAAGACGGCGAGGCGTGCAAGCCGATTGAGGAGCCTGAGCGACAGTGGCACTCGCTGGCCGGAAAGGCGACACCTGGCCGCGCGCGCGCCGATCGAGAGGGCCGCCCGATACGCCTGCCGCTTCAGCCGGGTGGCCCTTTCCATCCGCAGCGTGACCGCCGAGTAGAGTTTCTCCCAGACCCGTGGCGGAGCAAAGAAGATGTGGGGCGACACCTCGCGCAGGTTCTGGGAAAAGGTGTCCGGGCTTTCTGCGAAGTTCACGGTGTAGCCATAGCGAATCTGGCCGAAGCTGGTCAGCAACCGCTCGGCAATGTGCGAGAGCGGAAGGTACGAGATGATTTCATCGCTCCCGTAGATCGCTTCGATGGCTTCTACCATCGTGGTAGTGAACAGGATCGTCTCGTGGGAGAGCATGGCGCCTTTCGGTAGGCCCGTCGTGCCTGAGGTATAGACCAGGATCGCAATGTCCTGCGGCCGCCCCTCTTCCAGGCTGTGCGTGAAGGCCTCCGGATGGGCGACGCCGTACTCCCGGCCCGCGGCGAGGATCTGGTCAAAACTGATCACCATCGGATCGTGAAACTTGCGGAGACCCTTCGTGTCGATTACGATGATCTTCTCCAGGAAAGGAAGTCGGTCCCTGATCTGGATGGCCTTGTCGAGCTGTTCCTCGCCCTCGACGATGTGAAACCGCGACTCGGAGTGGCTTAGGAGATACTGGCACTGCTCGGCAGAGCTCGTTGAGTAGACCCCGACCGTGACCCCCCCAGCCGCCATGGTCCCGAGGTCACCATACAGCCATTCGGGGCGGTTCTCAGCGATGATTGAAACGCGCTCGCCACGGTGCAGCCCGAGGGCCATCAGCCCGAGCGCCACCTCCCGGACATGCTGGCCGTACTGGAGCCAGGAGATCTCCTGCCAGAGGCCCAGGTATTTCTTCCGCAAGGCGACTCGTCCGCCATACTTCGCGACTTGCCCGTAGAACAGGAACGGAACCGTGTCCGACCGCTCACTGCTCATCCTGCAGTCAGTCATCCGTGCGCGACCCCCAGGGTTTCAACTCCGCGCCGCCAGAATCGCCGACGAGCTTCACCGAGACAACCACCGACTACTTGGCCTCCTCGATCATTCTGATCGTCTCACGCTCGACCTCCTCGGCAACGGCTCGCAGTCTGTCACTTCCCGGGAAGAGGTTCAAGAGCGCCGTTGGCCGGACCATCCCGATCTTGACCTTTCCACCCTCCTCGTACACTGAGATCCGGCACGGCAGAGCGAGGTTGACGGTCATATCATGTTTCAGAATGTCCGCTGCCCGATGGGGATTGCACACCTCCAGGATCTTGCAGGCGTGAGGGAAGTCGATCCCCTTTTCCTTCAGCGTGCCCTTCAGGTCATGGATGTGGAGGACGCCAAACCTGTTCCGCTTCACCCCCTCCTCAAGGTCCTTAACCGCGACATCAAACGGCTTCTTGGTCTCAACGACGTAGAGCATCCCACCTTCCCCCCTTGTCTGCTCTAGGCCAGGTCACGCTTCTTTCCCTCGAACTCCTCCTTGCCGATCTCGCCCCTGGCGTACCGCTTCTTGAGGATCTCCACTGCCGATTCCTCAGGCGGCGAGACGGTTCCGATCCGGGAGCCGGCCCGCCAGAGCCAGCGGATCACAAGGGCCAGCCCGAGCAGGACCAGGAACCAGAAGGCCGCGATCATGAACATCCAGAGTAGCCCCCAGCCCCAGAACCAGGGGCCCGAGGTGATCTCATCCCACCGCATCATCATGACCACTGCTCCTCCGCTGCGCTTTCCTCAAGCCCTCAAGCTACGTAGCCCGAACCCAAACTACAGTCATGTACTTGTTAGGGGGCCTTGCGTCGGGACCGCGGAGGCGACCTCGTCACCCGCTTTCCCTTGTAGTGGAACATATCCACAAGGCTCCCAGAGGCATCCGTGAGAAACGCAGTATCTTCTCTCGGATCCCACACTGAGCCCTGCGCCGTCCAGTGAACGATTTGTTGTCCCGAATTATCAACGCCATCGGTTCCGCCCTTACCAGCCACAATGACCGTATAACCCGGCTCTAGACTCACGTCCGGGAAGATGTATCTTTGTCCTCCCTCGTTCGCCAACACATAGCCTGCCAACCGTATTGTTGCGTTGCCGAGACTCGTAATACGAACGTATGGGGCATACGGGTCAGGCCTTGCTGGATCAACAGGGTGAACGCTGGTGATTTTAAGGTCTCGTGCACGACCTCGGGCGGACCAAATACCGACCTTACGTTGTTTGGCCTCAGCCTGGAGTCGGAGGAATTGGGCGTTATGCTTCCGGCTGATCCCTATAAAGAATGCGTGGGCCAAGCCCTCCTGAACCAATCTGGCATTGACCATCTGATCTCCTACCCAGACGTAGGCTAGGACCCGATCGTAAAGGTCACCCCTCTCCTGATCGAACTCGATTCGGATTTCTTGCCCGATGACGAAAGATTCGTTGAACCGTTTCGCCTTCAGATAGAATGGCTCAAGATATTCTGGCGCGTTGATCCCCAGATACCGAACTTTCCGGCCATCGTCGAGAAGAATGGTATCTCCATCGTATACGCGCTCGACTCGAACGAGTTCGCCCGCGGCAGCTGGAGCGGCGAGAGCCAGAAATCCTTCACCCTGTTTGTTTCTTTCAAATCCGTTACTACAGGAAGCATAGGCCAGCATGCCGAAGACAGCCTGAATTAACAACCGCAGGCACCACCAAGCCATTGGCCTCTGGCGTAGCGCACTAATCCACGCTGAGAGGCCAATTGGCGCGGTGCTCCCCACCGGCGAAACGATCCTAAACCGTTCTTGGGGTGACATTTCGTTTAGCCCTCGCAGAGCCCATGTTCAGAAAGACCATGGTCATAACAGCATGCGAACACGTTGTCTGGCCTGCTGTCTTGAGGGTGTGAGAATTTGGCGAACGAATTGAGTTAATCTGGAAGGAGCGGAGTGAAACCTTTTGTCCACCCTCAGGGGACGGGGTCTCCCTCCAACTGTTCACCTTGACTCCGATAGTCAGGGAGGAAGCGCTGGTATTCTCCGGACATCAACGGCGATGAGATCATGAGATCAGCAGACGCGCGGTTGCAGGCGACTGGAATGTTCCAGACCACAGCGACCCTCAGGAGGGCTTTCACATCAGGATCATGGGGCATCGGTTTGAGGGGATCCCAAAAAAAGATCAAGAAATCGATCTCCCCCTGTGCGATCTTCGCACCGATTTGCTGATCGCCGCCCAATGCCCCGCTTTGGAGCTTGATGATCTTGAGATCAAGTTCCTCTTCGAGCAGCTTCCCGGTCGTTCCTGTAGCGTACAGCTCGTGCTGAGCCAGGAGTTCTCGGTTGAAGCCTGCCCATTCCAGCAGATCTTGCTTCCTATTGTCGTGCGCGATAAGGGCAATCTTCTTCGCTTGTTTCGTCGCCGACTCTTGCTCTTCCATCCGGCTTCTTCTCTCCTTCCCAAGGACACTTGGAGCAAGCGCACCGAATACCTCTACCCTGTTATTGCGAGCGCCTGCAGGGCGCGAAGTGATCTCGCCCCTCCTCTGTCATTGCGAGCGACTGAAAGGCCTGCCCTGAGCCCCGACGAAGGGAGCGTGGCAGTCTCGCTATTGTAGGGGCGCTGCTTGCCGCGCCCTCTTCGGGCAAGGCAAGCCCCACCCTTACGGCTCGATCTTTGTGCCTAGGACATCCAGGAACTTCCGCATCCACTCCGGATGGGCCGGCCACGCGGCCGCTGTCACGAGATTGCCATCCACATGCGCATTAGAATAGGTCTCGTTGACCTCTCCCCACCTGGCTCCTGCGCGGATCACCTCGGGTTTCACGGCAGGGTACGCCGTGCAGAGCTTGCCCTTCAAAACATCAGCCGCAGCAAGCACTTGTAACCCATGGCAGATGGACGCGATGGGTTTTTTGGCCTTCGCAAAGTGGCGCACGATGTCCAGCACCTTCTCGGTGAGGCGAAGGTACTCTGGCGCGCGGCCACCGGGAATCACTAGCGCGTCATACGACTCGGGCTTGATCCCTTCGAAGG
>JBGQJI010000060.1:0-13834 GCA_041498975.1 Methylomirabilis sp. (SeqCode) | reverse complement strand
TGGATCGGCCGGACATCAAGGGGCGGGAGGAGATCCTCAAGGTGCACGCCAGAAAGATCAAGCTCTCTCCCGAGGTGGACCTGAAGGTGTTGGCCTCCAGAACGCCAGGCTTCGTGGGTGCAGATCTGGCAAATATCACCAATGAGGCGGCCCTGCTTGCAGCACGCCGCGGCAAGGCGCAGGTCGAGATGACAGACCTGGAGGAGGCCATAGACCGTATTGTTGCCGGCCTCGAAAAGAAGGCGAGGGTGATGAGCCAGAAGGAGAAGGAGATCATCGCGTACCACGAGTCAGGGCATGCCCTTGTGGCAGAATTAGTCCCGCATGCCGATCCGGTGCATAAGATCTCCATCATTCCCCGGGGAATTGCTGCCCTCGGCTACACCCTCCAGCTCCCGACCGAGGATCGCTATCTCCTGACGCGGTCCGAGCTGTTGGATCGGCTGACAGTGCTGTTAGGCGGGAGGGTGGCCGAGGAGCTAATCTTCCATGAAGTGTCCACCGGCGCACAGGACGACTTGGCCCGCGCGACGGACATCGCTCGGCGAATGGTCAAAGAGTACGGGATGAGCGAGGCGCTCGGGCCTGTGGCCTTCGAGGGAGAACGACGGCCACTGTTCATGCCGCCCGGATTTACTCCGAGTAAAGAGTATGCGGAGGCCACCGCACTCACGATCGACCAGGAGGTGGCGAAGTTCCTGCAAGAGGCGGAGGCCCGCGCCAATAATCTGCTGAGTCGGCGAGGTGAGCTGCTGCATCGACTGGCCAAGCTGCTGCTGGAGCGCGAGGTGATCGAAGGAGCAGAACTCAGAGCTATGGTTGCTGCGGAGGCTCCCCTCCGAGAGGGGTGAGATCTGAGGTTTGTGGTGCGTACGGAGCAGGCAAGGGAGGCGACCGAGTGCCACCAAGGGCATCTGACGGAGCGATCTCTTTCGCCCGGATGCGCGAGAGAAACCGCGGCATGAAAGGCACTTCCACGATTTCACTGACGATCGATGGGCAGCATCTAATGGTCCAGGAGGGGGCCACGCTCCTCGATGCCGCACGCTCAGCGGGGATCTCCATCCCAACGCTGTGTGACATCTCGCGTCTGCCAGCCACGCCGGTCTGTCGGGTCTGCCTGGTCCAGGTGGCACAGGACGGAGCGATCGGCCTGAGGGCCGCTTGTTCCACAGTAGCCGACGCAGAGATGGAGGTGGAGACCCAGGCTGAAGAAGCGGTCAAAGCTCGGAGATTCGTGATTGAACTCTTGCTGGCTGACCATCCGGACGACTGCTCGCCGGATGAGAAGGGCGGGCGTTGTGAGTTGCACATGCTGGCCCGCCGTCACGATCTTTCCCGTAGCCGCTTCGAGCGAAAAAGGGCACCCCTTCCCATCGACGACTCGCATCCCTTCATCAGGGTTGAGATGGATCGATGTATTCTCTGCCGGCGATGTGTGCGGGCCTGCGGCGAGATTCAGGGTCATCATGTCCTGGGGATCGCGGCGCGTGGCGAGGAGAGCCTGGTGATCGCCGATGATGGCAAGCCGCTGGGCCGGTCGACCTGCGTCTCCTGCGGCGAGTGCGTAACCTACTGCCCGACGGGCGCCTTGAGCGAGAAGCTTCCCGCCCGGGGGGCAGGTGCAGGCGCAGTGGAGACGGTCACCACCATCTGCCCCTATTGCGGCTGCGGCTGCCAGCTCGACCTGCACGTCCAGGCCGGGCGGGTGATCACGGTCGGATCGAATTTCGACGGCCCTGCCAACAAGGGGAGCCTGTGCGCGAAGGGGCGGTTCGGCTTCCAGTTCATCCACAGCGCAGAGCGCCTCAGAATGCCACTCATACGGGAGGGGAGCGGCTTCCGGGAGGCCTCATGGGAGGAGGCCCTCGACCTGACCGCCCAACGCCTTCGCGAGATCGCGTCCTCCCACGGGGCCGACGCCATCGCGGTCATCTCGTCAGCCAAAGCCACGAACGAGGAGAACTTTCTGCTTCAGAAGCTGACCAGGGCGGCCCTCGGCACGAACAATATCGACCACTGCGCCCGCCTCTGCCACGCGCCGACCGGGACCGCGCTTGCAGCCGCGCTCGGTGGGCCGGGGGCGACCAACAGCTTCGGGGACATGGAGCAGGCCCAGGCGTTGCTGGTGGTCGGATCAAACACCACGGAGCAACACCCGATCGCCGCCCTGCCGATGAAGCGTCTCGTGGAGCGGGGTGTGCCACTCATCGTCGTCGATCCCAGGCAGATCGAATTGGCCCGCCTTGCGACGGTTCACTTGGCGATCCGTCCAGGCGCCGACCTCGCGGTCTTCAACGCGATGGCCTACGTGATCCTGGAGGAAGGGCTCTGGGATCGGGTGTTCGTAGAGGAGCGGACCGAGGGGCTCGATGCGATGCAGGAGGCGGTTCGGCGCTATCCGCCGGAGGTTGCGGCATCTATCGCGGGAATCGATTCGGACCTGTTGCGCCGGGCCGCCAGGCTTTATGCAACGCGTCGCCCGGCATCGATCTACTACACCATGGGGGTGACCCAGCATACGAGCGGCCACCAAACCGTCCTGGCCCTTGCCAACCTGGCCCTGCTCACCGGCAATCTGGGGAAGCCGGGGGCCGGTATCAACCCGCTTCGCGGCCAGAACAACGTCCAGGGGGCCTGCGATATGGGTGCCCTGCCAAATGCCCTCCCAGGGTACCAGTCGCCGGAGGACGCACAGGTGCGGGCGAAGTTCGAGTCGGCATGGGGGCGCGCGATCCCGAAGCGGCCTGGCCTCATGCTGACCCAGATCTTCGGCCGGGAGGGACGGGGGGCAATCCGAGGCCTGTATCTGGTAGGGGAGAATGCCCTCCTGACCGAGCCGGATATGACGACGACCGAGTCCGTGATCCGCGGCCTTGACTTCTTGGTAGTCCAGGACCTGTTCCTGACCGAGACGGCGAGACTGGCGCATGTCGTCTTGCCGGCCGCAAGCTTCGCCGAAAAGGACGGGACCTTCACCAACACTGAGCGACGCGTCCAGCGGATCAGGAGGGCGGTCGAGCCTCCGGGGCAGGCGATGGCCGACTGGCAGATCGCTTGCGCCCTGAGCCGGCGGCTCGGCTACCCGATGTCGTACGCCCATCCGGGCGAGATCATGGCCGAGATCGCGCGACTGGTCCCGCTCTACGGCGGGATCTCGTATGACCGGCTTGAGGCCGCAAGTCTGCAGTGGCCGTGTCCACGCTCGGATCATCCGGGGACGCCGATCCTGTACACGCGGCGGTTCCCCCGCGGTCGGGCCCGTTTCCACCCCGTCGAGTGGGTCCCCCCCGATGAGGTTTCCGATGCCGACTTCCCATTGGTTCTGACCAGCGGTCGGACCCTCTTTCAATACCACACCGGGACGATGTCTCGCCGCTCGGAGGGCTTGAACCTTCTCGAACCTGAACCCTTTGTCGAGGTGAGCCGCATCGATGCTCAGCGGGACGGTCTGTCGGAGGGCCAGATGGCCGCAATCGTAACGCGTCGTGGTAGAATCGTCGCAAGAGTCCGCGTGGAAGAGGGGATGCCGCCGGGAGTGATCTTTACGACGTTTCATTTCGCCGAGGCGCCGGCCAATCGCTTGACGAACCCCGCGCTCGACCCGGTGGCCCTCATCCCGGAGTTCAAGGTGTGCGCGGCCCGCCTTGAGCGGCTGCATTGACGGAATGGCGCGCCTCACATGGCTCAGGGCATGTTCCGCAATGCGGCCTTGCCATTCGAACAGCTTGAGGATGCTTCGCCAGGCTCGTCATGACGGGAGTCTCCACGCATCATGGTAGAAACGCTCGAAGGAAAAAGGGAGGTGTTGGAATGAATGGAAGGCGCATCATGTTCGCCTGTCTCGCGATGGGCGCCACGCTGGTGTCGTGGGCCGCTGCAGCGGATCTTCCGGCGCTTCGGTCCGCCCAGGAGCTGGCGCTGAGGATCATCGAAGAGACGCGCGAACTGATGCAGGTTGAGGTGAGGTCGCGGGGGCCGGCCGGGGCGCTCCAGCAGTGCTCTCAGATCGCCCTCGGCCTCGCCAAACAGCACGAGAAGGAGGGATGGCGTGTTCGTCGCGTCAGCGTGAAGTACCGCAATCCTGCCGACGCGCCAGACGCCTATGAGGCCAGGGTGCTGGACGAATTCGCGGCGTTGAAGGCGAAGGGTGAGCTTCAGGTTGACACCGAGCACGCTGAGGTTGTTACCGAGGAGGGCCGACAGCACCTCCGTTACATGAAGCCGATCGTGATGGGCAGCCCGGTCTGCTTGGCCTGCCACGGCGGGCCTCAGGAGATCCCCCCGGACGTGGAAGCGGAGCTGCAGCGGCTCTACCCCGATGACAAGGCCACAGGGTACCGAGTCGCCGATCTCCGGGGCGCGGTGAGCGTGAAGATACCGCTGGAAGCAAAACAATGAGGAGAGGTATGATGGGGGACAAACAGGATGAGAATGGGGGGTCCAGGATTGGGAAGGAGGGAAAAACTGCCGGGCCCCGGACCGCCGTGAAATATGCCAACACTCGGGAGGAAGCCCGAGGACCGAAGGATGGAGCGGCACCGCGTAGAAGCACATTGCATTCAACACCTGCGGTCTGAGCCGTTGGGGAGAGAAAGGAGTGTCGCAATGAGCAAAGAGACGTTGACCATCACCGATAACCGGACCGGGAAGAGTTACGAGATCCCAATTCAGAGTGGAAACATCCGGGCCATGGACCTGCGGCAGATCAAGGTCACGGATGACGAATTCGGGATGATGAGCTATGACCCGGCGTTCATGAACACGGCGTCGTGCAGAAGCAAGGTCACCTTCATCGACGGGGACAAGGGGATCTTGCGCTACCGGGGCTATCCAATCGAGCAGCTCGCCGAGCGATGCAGCTACCTCGAGGTCGCCTACCTGATCCTGCACGGGGAGCTGCCGACCAGGGTCCAGCTCGATGACTGGGTCTGGAATATCACGCACCATACGATGATTCACGAGAGCATCAAGACGTTCATGGATGGCTTCCGGTACGATGCCCACCCGATGGGGATCCTTGTCGGGACCGTCGGCGCATTGTCCACCTTCTACCCCGATGCCAAGCGGGTCCTGGACCCGGAGTCCCGCAAGAAGCAGATCCAACGGCTGGTCGCCAAGATGCCGACGATTGCTGCCTTCGCCTACCGGCACAGCCTTGGGCTGCCGTATGTCTACCCCGACAACGAACTGAGCTACACCGGAAACTTCCTCAGCATGCTCTTCAAGATGGCCGAGTTGAAGTACCAGCCCAATCCGGTCCTGGAGAGGGCGCTGGATGTCCTGTTCATCCTCCATGTGGATCATGAGCAGAACTGCAGCGCCAACGCCATGAGGAGTGTCGGGAGCTCACAGGTTGATCCCTACTCGGCCGTGGCGGCCGCGACGGCGGCCCTCTATGGCCCCCTGCACGGAGGCGCGAACGAGGCGGTCCTCCGCATGCTGGACGAGATCGGCTCAAAGGATCGCATCCCTGAGTTCATCAAGAAGGTGAAAGCCGGAGAAGGGAAGCTCATGGGATTCGGCCATCGAGTCTACAAGAACTACGACCCTCGAGCGAGGATCATCAAGAAGCTGGCCGAGGAGGTCTTCGCGGTGACGGGGATGAACCCGAAGCTCGATATGGCCGTTGAACTGGAGCGGATCGCGCTGCAGGACGACTACTTCGTCAAGCGAAAGCTCTACCCGAACGTCGATTTCTATTCCGGGATCATTTACCAGGCCATGGGCTTCCCGGTGGATATCTTCCCGGTGCTGTTCGCCATCCCGCGGACGTCGGGCTGGATGGCGCAGTGGGAGGAAATGCTCCTGGATCCGGAGCAGAAGATCGCCAGGCCTCGGCAGGTTTACATCGGATACGGCGTGCGCGACGTCGTGCCGATCGAGAAGCGCCGCTAACCGGGAGATCGACGGGCGCGACACCGGGGGGCGCGCAGACGATCGCATCTTTCCCCTCGATGCCGCGCCCGGATTTCTGCATGATTCATCTCCGCCTTCCGGCCTAAGCGGATGGACCTCAGCTGGCATCGGCATGTGGCGTTTCGTGGAGGAGGATGAGGTCAGGGCCGTTCTGGACGCTGCCGGTCGCGCAGGTTCTGGAGGAGGTCGCCGGCTCTGAGGCCGGCCTCACGTCGGCTGAGGCCGGCGTGCGGCTCAAACGTTGGGGCCCGAACGAGCTGGCCCCCCCGCGTCGCTTCGAGGCCGTCCGCGAGATCTGTCGCTACCTGGCAAACCCCCTCGTCCTGATCCTCCTGCTGGCCAGCGGCGTGTCTGCCGCCTTCGGTCAAGTGGTCAGCTCTGCCGTCATCGCCCTGATGGTCGTACTCAGCATCGTGCTCAACTTCACGCAGGCCTACCGGTCGCAGCTCGCCGCCCGCCGGCTGCGCGAGCGAGTCGGGCAGGTGGCGACGGTGGTGCGGGACAACGCTCTGCGCGAGCTGCCGGTGCGCGAGGTTGTTCCCGGGGACGCCATCCACCTGTCGGCGGGCGACCTCGTTCCCGCCGACTGCCGGCTGCTTGCGGCAAAGGACCTCTTCCTGAACGAGGCTTCCCTGACCGGCGAGTCGCTCCCGAGGGAGAAGCACGCGAGCGCGGAGGGAGCCGCCGGGAACGGCCTCGGCGATGCCACGACCGCTGTGTTCCGCGGCACCTCGGTCGTAAGCGGGCTCGGCGTTGCCGTCGTGGTCCATACCGGTCCCTCGACCGAGTTCGGCCACGTCGCCGCTCAACTGAGCGCCCCCCCACCGGACACCGAGTTCGAACGTGGCACCCGCCAGTTCGGGTTCCTCATCCTTGAAGTCGTGATCTTCCTCGTGTTGTTCGTGTTCCTGGTGAACGCGCTGTTCCGCCGCGACCCGATCGAATCGTTCCTGTTCGCCGTCGCTCTCGCGGTGGGGCTCACGCCCGAACTCCTCCCCATGATCGTGTCTGTCACGCTCGCGAGCGGCGCGCTCCGCATGGCGAAAAAGAAGGTCATCGTGAAGCGGCTCGCTGCGATCGAGAACTTCGGCAGCATGGATATCCTCTGCTGCGACAAGACGGGGACGCTGACGCTTGGCGAAATCACGGTGGACCGGCATGTGAACCTGCGGGGCGAGAACGATGAGGTCGTCATCCGGCTGGCGGCCCTGAACAGCGCGTACCAGACCGGGCTTCGAAGCCCGATGGACGAGGCCATCCTTCGCCACGAGCACCCGGACGTGGCATGCTACGTGCGGGTGGACGAGATCCCGTTCGATTTCGAGCGTCGTCGGGTCTCCGTGGTTGTGGAGGATGGCGGCCGGCGCCTGCTCATCACGAAGGGTGCACCGGAGAGCGTCCTGCAACTCTGTGAAAACATGGAGCTTGATGGGGCGATCGGGCCGTTCGATGCGGCCGCGAGGGAACGGGCCGGAAGGCTTTTTCGGACGCTGAGCGCCGACGGCTATCGCGTCTTGGGGGTGGCATACCGGACGGTGGAACGCCAAACTGGCTACACGGTCGGCGATGAGCACAATCTCACGGTTGCCGGCTTCGCCGCGTTCCTCGACCCGCCCCGCGAAGGCGTGGCCGAGACGATTGCCGCGCTGCGGGCGGACGGCGTCGAGGTGAAGATCGTCACCGGCGACAACGAGCTTGTGACGGAGCGGATCTGCGCCCAAGTGGGTCTCGCCACGGACTCGATCGTCCTCGGCGAAGAGATCGACCGCATGCCGGACCCCGCGCTCGCGACGATTGCGGAACGCACGACGGTCTTCGCGCGCGTGTCCCCCATACAGAAGAACCGGATCGTCCAGGCGCTCCGATCGCGCGGCCACGTGGTGGGGTGCGTCGGGGATGGCATCAATGATGCGCCCGCGCTGCGGACCGCCGATGTCGGAATCTCCGTGCAGAACGCCGTGGACGTCGCCAAGGATGCGGCGGACATCATTTTGCTTGAGAAGGACCTGGCTGTGCTTCATGTAGGCGTTGCGGAGGGACGGCGGAGCTTCGGGAACGTCATGAAGTACGTGCTCATGGGCACCAGCTCGAACTTCGGCAACATGCTCAGCATGGCCGTCGCGTCTCTGTTCCTGCCCTTTCTTCCGATGCTCCCGATGCAGATTCTCCTGAACAACTTCCTGTACGATCTGTCGCAGGTGGCCATCCCCTCGGACCGGGTCGATAGCACGTACCTGGTGAAGCCAAAACGGTGGAACGTCGCATTCATCCGCCGCTACATGCTGATGATCGGGCCGATCAGCTCGGCCTTCGATTTCGTGACGTTCATCGTGATGCTCAAGGTGTTTCATGCGGGCGAGGACCTCTTCCACACCGGCTGGTTCGTCGAGTCGCTGGCCACTCAAACGCTCGTCATCTTCGTCATCCGCACGGCCGCGCGTCCGTGGGCGAGTCCGCCAAGCCGCGCCCTCGCCTGGGGCGTCGGCGGCAGCGTCGGGGCAGGGGTGCTGCTCCCGTTTACGCCGATCGCCCAGTGGGTTGGCTTCACGCCGCTTCCACCACTCTTTCTCGTCTTTCTCGTCGTCATGATCGCAGCCTACCTCGCGCTTGTGGAGGTCGTGAAGGGCTGGTTCTACCGTCGCTATCCCGTATAACTGCATTACCGTGGCGCGGCCTTCCTCGACGAGTCCGATCACGTCGGGTTGTGATGCCCCGCCACTTTCTCAGCGCGAACGGAGGAAGGCTATGGACACGACTCGTCTGGTTCGAGCTGGCGGCCTGGTCCTGGGCGGCCTCGTCGTCCTCGGGGGGATCGTCTTCTTCGTCGTCACCAGGCCGACCGAGGTGCCTCTGCATGGCCGGGATCTCTACATCCGGTACTGCGCCTCCTGCCACGGGGTCGGCGGAAAGGGAGATGGCCCTGCGTCGAAGGCCCTCCGGCCGAGGCCGAACGATCTCACACGCCTTCGCGAGCGTTACAAGGGACAGTATCCCATCCGGGATGTCATGGCCGCCATCGATGGGCGCTACCCCGTCCGCGCCCACGGGGACTCCGCGATGCCCGTCTGGGGCGTCGTCTTCGAGCGTGAGACTGAAGAGCAGAAGGGCCGATGGCCCCGGCAGACCACCGTCCTGCAGGTCCGCCTGATCGCCGACTATGTCCTCAGTCTTCAAGAGTAAGGCGCCCATGCAATGGCATCAGATGTCTAGCGAGGCGGTGGCCGAGTACCTGAAAACGACCAGGCGGGGCCTCAGCGCCGAGGAGGGCCGACGTCGCCTCTCCGAGCACGGTCCCAACGTGCTTTCCGAGGCGCAGCCCCGGACCTCCCTTTGGATGTTCATCGACCAGTTCAAGGACTTCATGATCATCGTGCTCCTGGCCGCCGCCGTGGTTTCGGGGCTGATCGGCGAATTGAAGGACACGATTGCGATTGTCGCGATCGTCGTTCTGAATGCGGCCGTCGGCTTCGTCCAGGAGTACCGGGCCGAGCGGGCCATGGAGGCCCTCAAGGCGATGGCAGCCCCCACGGCAATGGTTCTCCGGGACGGAGGGTCTGTCCTCATCCGGGCCGCGGAGGTTGTGCCGGGGGATGTCGCATTCCTCCAAGCTGGCGCGGTCGTGCCCGCCGATCTCAGGCTTCTCGAGGCCGCCCAGCTCAGGGTGGAGGAGGCCGCCCTCACGGGGGAGTCCCTCCCGGTCGAGAAGATCACGGAGCCCCTTCTTGAGGAAGCGCTTGCCGTCGGCGATCGGAAGAACATGGCTTTCAAGGGGACTGTCGTGACCTACGGCCGGGGCAGCGGGGTTGTGGTGGCGACCGGCATGAAGACCGAGTTCGGCAAGATCGCCGCACTGCTCCAGGAGGCCGTCGAGGTCAAGACACCTTTGCAGAAGCGTCTGGCCAACTTCGGGCAGCGCCTGGCGATCGCAGTCCTGGCCATCTGCGCCATCGTCTTTGCGGCGGGAATCATGCGCGGCGAGGCCCCGCTCCTCATGTTCCTGATCGCGGTCAGCCTGGCCGTAGCGGCCATCCCGGAGGCCCTCCCGGCCGTCGTCACGATCTCTCTGGCCCTCGGCGCGAGGAAGATGGTCCAGAAGAGGGGGTTGGTGCGGAAGCTCTCCGCCGTGGAGACCCTCGGGTCGGTGACCTTCATCTGCTCGGACAAAACCGGCACGCTCACCATGAACCGGATGCGGGTCGAGGAGTTCTATTGCGACGCCGCCATCGAGCGCGCTCCTCAATCGGGCGGCCCGTGGGATGAACTCCTCCGGGCGATGGCGCTCAGTAACGACGCCAGCGCCGATGCCGTGGGGAGGATCGTCGGGGACCCGACGGAGGTCGCGCTCTTCGCGGCCGCTGCAGAGGCAGGGACCGAGAAGCAGGAGGTGGAGAAGCGCTATCCCCGGGTGGCGGAACTTCCTTTTGACTCGGACCGGAAGTGCATGACCACCCTGCACCGGGACCCCGTCAGTGGCTATGTCTCCTTCACAAAGGGCGCAATCGAGGTCGTCCTTGACAAGTCGGCGCAGACGTTGACCTCGTGTGGCACGGTCGAGATCCAACCGGGAGAGCTGCTGAAAGTCAGCGAGCGGATGGCTGCCGACGGCCTGAGGGTGCTCGGCCTCGGCATGCGGCGGTGGCCGTCTCTGCCGGCGACGGTGACTCCTGGAACGGTGGAGCGGGAGTTGACGCTTCTTGGTTTCGTGGGGATCATGGATCCTCCCAGGGAGGAGGTTCGGGAGGCGGTAGAGATGTGCAAGACCGCCGGGATCGTGCCCGTGATGATCACGGGGGATCATCCCCTCACCGCCAGGGCCATCGCCAAGCGCCTTCGAATACTCGACGAGGGCGACGCCGTGATGACCGGACCCGAGCTGGCCACCCTCTCGCAGCAAGAGTTTGAGGCGCGCGTCGAGAAGATCCGGGTCTATGCGAGGGTGGCGCCGGAGCAAAAGCTGAAGCTCGTCACGGCGCTCCAAGCACGAGGGGAAATCGTCGCAATGACCGGGGACGGCGTCAATGACGCGCCAGCCTTGAAGCAGGCCGACATCGGCGTGGCCATGGGGATCACCGGCACTGACGTGACTAAGGAGGCCAGCTCGATGATCCTCTTGGACGACAACTTCGCCACCATCGTTCGAGCGGTCCGGGAGGGTCGGAAGATCTACGACAACCTCCGGAGGTTCATCAGGTACGCGGTGACCACCAACTCCGGCGAGATCTGGACCATCTTCCTCGCCCCCTTTCTGGGGTTGCCTACTCCGCTCCTCCCGATCCAAATCCTCTGGATCAACCTGGTGACCGATGGGCTGCCAGGCCTCGCCCTGGCGGCCGAGCCGGAGGAGAGGGATATCATGCGGCGCCCCCCTCGGCCGCCTGACGAGGGAGTGTTCGCCCATGGCTTGGGGATCCACGTCATCTGGGTTGGGCTGTTCATGGCGGCCCTCACCCTTGGCACCGAGGGTTGGCTCGTCCATGTCGGCTCCTCCCGTTGGCAGACGGCAGTCTTCACCGTCCTCTGCCTTTCTCAGTTGGCCAATGTGCTCGCCATCCGTTCGGAGCGGGAATCGCTGTTCGCTCAAGGGCTCTTTTCCAACAAGCCGCTCCTGGGCGCGGTCGCCCTGACGTTCTCTCTCCAACTGGCCGCCATCTATGTCCCGATCCTGAATGGGGTCTTCAAGACCGAACCCCTGAGCGCTGTGGAGCTCGGTGTGGCCCTTGGGGCATCTTCTGCCGTCTTCTTGGCAGTGGAGGGGGAGAAATGGTTGAAGCGGAAAGCTGGCTGGCGGAACGCGCTGGTCTTGGTGTGTTGATGGATTCCAATCACGTGGCGGAGGTCGGCCCGCCAAAGAAAGTGGAGGGATCGTGATACCGACGTATCGGAAGCTGCTCGTGACGACCGATTTCTCGCCCCTCGGAAATGCGGCGATACCTCACGCCTACGCCGTCCTGGCGAAGAGGAGCGGGACGGTTGTCCTCTGTCACGTCGTCGAGGTGCCCGGACTGCCGAACCCGCTCTACGCCCACTACTCACCAGGCAGGGCGGTCTCGGGAACGGAGCGCGAGGAGCTGAGGGAAGCATTGCTCCGTGAGCTTGAACAGCTTGTGCCTGAGGAGTTCCGGAGACGGCGGGTGGTCGCGACCGAAGTCCGGGTCGTGGAGACCCAGGAGAGCGTCCACGAGGCGATCTGCCAGGAAGCGAAAGTCCTCGATGTGGACCTCATCGTGATGGCCTCCCATGGCCATACCGGGGTGGCCCGCCTGGTCCTGGGATCTGTGGCAGAGCGCGTCTTGCGCTCAGCCGATCGCCCCGTCCTCATCGTGCGGAGCGCATGAATGTCTGTTGCCGCGAAGTCGCCACTCCCCTAGGTGCGCCGTGAGATTTCCGAGGGAAGTAGCCGGACCGCGAGCGTGGGGAGAGGCGATGGCCTCAAGGGCGCCAGGTCAGCGGATTGCGCGCAAGACGCTCAAGGATGTTCACCGGGGCCTGGTCGGGGTGCAGGAGCGCCTGCAAGGAAACGATAAAGGTCTGCTCGAGGGCATACTGACCGGCGAGGACTGCATGGCTGACCATGTCGGTGAATACGAGCCAGCTCGACAGAGGAGGGAATTCGAGCCGGACCTTCGGACAGCTCTCCTGGAAGTGACGGTTTTCTTTCAAAAAATGGTGGAACCGAAGCATGATCGCGTCATAGGGCGAACGGACGGAAGGCAGGAAACGGGCCGCGCGTGCGATCCTGGCCAGCGTCTGCCAGAGCGGCGAAAAGCGCTTGCGCGCCACCGCCCGAAGCCAGGCCTCTCCAGCGAAGCGTTGGACCAGTGCCGGGAACGCTTCTGAGGTAAGCCACACCCGCCGTTGCTCGGGGTGGATGTTCGTGAAAAAGCGCAGGATCCGATCGCCGTTTGTGGGACGGGTGGGAAACGCGTCGATGTGCAGCAGGTCGTTGCGAGAGCGCAGGGGAAGTGTCCGCCCTTCCTCTTGGAAGGGCCGGAAACTGGTGAAATCGAGCCGCGAGGACCTGGCATAGCGCGGCAGTAATCGAGCGATCACCCCTGCCGTTTGACGGCAGTACTCTTTCAGAATACGGCGCAACTGTTCGCGATCGCTCCCTCTGGCCATCCCCGTGATGACGTCCTCAGCAGGCCGGTACGCGATATTTTTATGGTACGAGGCTTCAGTCTGCCGCTGACTGAGAAGCGCCCGATGCTGCTCCTCTGAAAGCCCGATCGGCGTGCGGGGAAAGAACAGGATACCCCCCGCCTCCAACTGTTGGTAGTGCCAGGCGCTGAGTTCCTGGCTGGTGTCCGTCAACTCGGTCAGCTCCACCGTCCGTCCCGATCACCTGGATAGGTTCTTGACTTCCACTGCTGAATCGTGTGGAGTGTCTGTTCAAGGGGGAAGGTTAAGGCATCGCTCAACGCCTGTCAACTGGCGATGGAGTAAGGGAGGATCCCCTTAGGGCTGAAGCCCGACCGGGTGGTCAGGTCAGAGATTCTCCAAGACAGCCTCAGAAGTGGGGTATGCTGTGTCTTACTGTGGCATTTGAGTCGCATCCGGAAAGATCGAGAAGTATTGGAATTTGCAGACCTCTCTAAAAAGACTCGCATCACAGTGGGACACTAACGCCCGCTCCTGCCTCCGCTGATCATCTTATTCGACAGATTCTGCGGTGATAACTTGCGAATAAACCCTTTGGTTTTAATGGATTACACCATCGGTACCCTGGTTTGATCTGGCAAGGCTGGCTGGCATAGCCCTTGCTCAATGCCTTATTGGAGGTCTTGTCAAAATGTGTGCAAATAGAGGTCAGGCGGCAACCTCCCAGGCTCGTTCCTGGACGCGCACTCCGTTGACGTATTGTGCGCCGTGGTAGACCTCTTGCAGCAACTCTGGGGCGTTCAGTCGCCGGAACCGC